>NZ_JAHGAC010000003.1:0-520570 GCF_030248355.1 Vibrio sp. B172a
ATTCTCGATTCTCGATTCTCTTACAGCTTATCAGTCAGCTCGATTGCTTGACCGATGTAGTTCGCTGGCGTCATCTCTTTCAGACGTGCTTTCTCGTGCTCAGGAAGCTCAAGGCCGTCGATGAAGTTACGCATTGCTTCGCCGTCTACACGCTTACCACGAGTTAGCTCTTTTAGCTTCTCGTATGGCTTCTCGATGCCGTAACGACGCATTACTGTTTGTACTGGCTCTGCTAGTACTTCCCAGTTCTTGTCTAGTTCAGCAAGAAGCGCTTCACGGTTTACTTCTAGCTTGCTGATGCCTTTAAGCGTAGAAGTGTAAGCGATGATTGCGTAGCCAACACCAACACCAAGGTTACGTAGAACTGTTGAGTCAGTTAGGTCACGCTGCCAACGAGAGATAGGCAGTTTCTGTGCTAGGTGGCCGAATACCGCGTTCGCAAGACCTAGGTTACCTTCTGAGTTTTCAAAGTCGATTGGGTTAACTTTGTGAGGCATTGTTGAAGAACCAATCTCACCAGCAATAGTTTTTTGCTTGAAGTGGCCTAGTGCAATGTAACCCCAGACGTCACGGTCGAAGTCAATAAGGATAGTGTTGAAACGAGCGATAGCGTCGAACAGCTCAGCGATGTAATCGTGCGGTTCGATTTGAGTTGTGTAAGGGTTCCAAGTTACGCCTAGAGACTCAGTGATGAACTCTTCAGAGAACTTGTGCCAATCTAGCTCTGGGTAAGCAGAAAGGTGTGCGTTGTAGTTACCTACTGCACCGTTGATTTTCGCTAGGATCTCAACGTTTTCGATTTGCTTGAATTGACGCTCCATACGGTACGCCACGTTTGCCATTTCTTTACCCATAGTAGATGGAGAAGCTGGCTGACCGTGTGTACGAGATAGAAGAGGAATGTCGCGGTATTCCACTGCTAGCGCTTTGATAGCGTCGATTAGGTTACGGATTTCTGGAAGAATCACGTTCTCACGCGCTTCTTTAAGCATTAGAGCGTGTGATGTGTTGTTGATGTCTTCAGAAGTACATGCGAAGTGGAAGAACTCGTTTACTGCGTGCAGTTCAGGAACGTCTGCTACTTTCTCTTTTAGGAAGTACTCAACCGCTTTTACGTCGTGGTTAGTTGTACGCTCGATCTCTTTGATACGGCGTGCATCTTCTTCAGAGAAGTTTGCAGCAAGGTCGTCTAGGAATTGGTTTGCTTCTGCGCTAAACGCTGGCACTTCTGCAATTTCAGCAGTAGCAGCAAGCTTTTGTAGCCAGCGGATTTCAACGATAGTACGGTACTTTAGTAGACCGTATTCACTGAAAATTTCGCGTAACGCAATTGTCTTGCTTCCGTAACGGCCGTCTACTGGTGAAACAGCAGTCAATGCTGACAGTTCCATGATGTTCTCCTGAATTGGGTTTCTAAATTTCGTGAGCTTTATACCAATAACTGTGGCAATTGTCACGAATATTGCGCAAACGTTTGCGCGAGATTTGTTTTGGTCGAAAAAAATGAGCTCGCGATAAACGCGAGCTGCTTACTTGATACCTTATTACATTCGAGCAAGAAGGATTTGTGCTTGCTCTACCATCTTCTTGCGTCCGAAAATCAGGTGGCGACGCTTGCCGCCAACTTGACGCCAGAGTACTGCGCTACGAATACCCGATAACAACAGCGCGCGAACTTTGTGCTGGTTAGAGGTTTGTTGCAGTACCGATGGAGTACCAGTTACTTGAATACGAGGACCAATAGGGCTGACTACATCCAAGTAAATGCTTGCTAGGTTGCTGATCATTTGATCATCTAGCAATTCAAAATGTTCCGTTTGACGCTGAGCCATTTGAATGCGGTCACCAAGTTGTGACATTGCATCGTTACGACCCGATAGCTTGCGCTCTAATGCCATTAGGCTGATGATGTAGCGAGTGACTTCACTTCCCGATGGGGTGCTATCAATCCCTTTCACCAAGCATTCAAGACCCAGCTTAAGGTCGGCTTCGCGGCCGAAAACACCAATGGTGTTCGCTGGGCTAGTATTCAAAATGGCGTTAATTGACGTTTCAAAGGCATCTTGATCACAATGTCCGTTTCTCGCTACCTGTTGAACTAAGGCAACAGCTTGGCAGATACCTGCAAAAGCGATAGTACGGTCATAAAGTGTATTCGCCACGTAACGACTCCTAAGCTTGAGAATATTTAATGCGTTGCTCGATGATGCCGCCACCTAGGCACACGTCATCTTTGTAGAACACTGCTGATTGACCTGGAGTTACAGCAATTTGTGGCTCATCAAAGATCACTTTAATGTTTTCATCATCGATAGGGATGATTGTACAAGGAATATCTTCCTGACGGTAACGAGTTTTCACTGTGCACTTCATAACATCGCGAATTGGCTCACGATCTACCCAGTGAAGTTGTGATGCAAGTAGACCTTCTGATTTCAACATTGGATGGTCTTTACCTTGAACGGCAATCAAAACGTTACGCTCTAGATCTTTCTCACCAACGAACCATGGGTCTTCGTTACCACCGCCGCCTTTACGGCCACCGATGTGTAGACCTTTACGCTGACCAAGCGTGTGGTACATCAGGCCTTGATGTTGACCAATCACTTCGCCTTCAGGTGTTTCGATGTTGCCTGGTTGAGCTGGAAGGTAGCGACCTAGGAATTCTGTAAACTTGCGTTCACCGATGAAACAAATACCCGTAGAGTCTTTCTTCTTCGCTGTGATTAGATCTTGCTCTTCCGCAATGCGGCGTACTTCTGGCTTCTCTAGGTCACCAACAGGGAATAGGCTACGTGCGATTTGCTCGTTGCTTAATGTGTACAGGAAGTAGCTTTGATCTTTGTTGCCATCGAGACCACGTAGCATTTGTGGTTTTTCACCGTTTTCAGGGAAAGAACGACGCACGTAGTGACCCATTGCAATGTAATCCGCATCAAGCACTTCATCAGCGAACTCTAGGAATGCTTTGAACTTGATTTCTTTGTTACAAAGAATGTCTGGGTTTGGTGTACGACCTGCTTTGTATTCTGCAAGGAAGTACTCAAATACGTTATCCCAGTATTCAGCAGCAAAGTTGATGGTGTGTAGGTGAATGCCCAGCTTGTCACATACTGCCTGAGCATCAGCAAGATCTTCTGCTGCTGTACAATACTCTTCGTTGTCATCTTCTTCCCAGTTCTTCATGAACAGGCCTTCTACTTGGTAGCCTTGTTGCTTTAGAAGATACGCAGAAACAGATGAATCAACGCCGCCGGACATACCGACGATGACTTTCTTTTGGCTGTTATCAGACATTACTAAACACCACTAAAATTAACGGGACGCAGATTCTACCAGAATCCACTGACCGGTGACAGATCCGAGATCGAAATCACACTTCGATTTTGGCTTAAATTTATCCAAATGCGAAGGTGAGGGTTAAATTCGATAAGTATAGAAGGGTTATATATGGCATAGTTGGCAAAAATCCAAGAGGAAAAAGCAAATGACTGAAGAAAACCAATTTATGCAAGAAAGTGAGTTGATTGAAATTGTTGAAAATCAGCTAGAAGATGGCAATCCGCTCAAAGTAAAAGAAACCCTGATGCGTTTAATGATGACGGGTACACCGCGTGAAGATGCGGTTGCGATGATGGCATGCGCAATGTCGATTGAGATTTTCGACGTGATGAAAAACGAAGGTGAATTCAATCTTAAACGCTACAGCGAGCACCTTGATCAATTACCAGATTTGGGTTTCATGGAAGGCGAATAGGCCGATTGAAAGAAAAAAGCAGACTGCAAACGTTTGCTATAATTGCCTTTATTGCTGCTTTAATAACGGCGGTATAGAATCCGTTCTCCTTTTCATCCCTTACTCAGACTAACAATATGAAATTTCCTGGACAACGCAAATCCAAGCACTATTTTCCTGTTCATGCTCGTGACCCATTGGTGAGCCAAGCACAAGAAAGCAAAAAGATGACGCGCACTCACATCATCGGCATTGATCAAACGCTGGTTGATATTGAAGCGAAAGTGACAACGGATGTGATTGAAAAGTACGGTTTGAGTAAAGGACACTCGTTGGTTATTGATGACGCTACAGCAGAAGCTTTGTACCAACAGCTAAAAGCAGAATGCCTTATTACCAATGAGTATGCAGGTGGTACGATCGGTAATACGCTGCACAACTACTCAGTGCTGGCCGATGACCGTTCAACTCTTCTGGGCGTAATGAGCCAAGATATCAAAATCGGCAGCTACGGTTACCGCTACCTATGTAACACATCTAGCCGTATGGACCTGAACTACCTACAAGGTGTTGATGGTGCAATCGGTCGTTGTTTTGCTCTGATTACCGAAGATGGTGAACGTACTTTCGCAATCAGCGAAGGTCAAATGAACCAACTTCACCCAGACAATATCCCTGAGAAGATCTTCAAGAGCGCATCTGCTCTAGTTCTTACTGCATACCTTGTTCGTTGTAAAGAAGGCGACCCAATGCCGGAAGCAACGATGCGTGCTATTGAATACGCGAAGAAACATGATGTACCAGTGGTATTAACGCTAGGTACTAAATTCGTTATTCAAGATGATCCAACATTCTGGCAAGAATTCATTCGTGACAATGTTTCTGTTGTTGCGATGAACGAAGACGAAGCAGAAGCATTAACGGGTGAGTCTGATCCTCTAGCTGCTTCAGATAAAACGCTTGAGTGGGCTGATCTGGTTCTTTGTACTGCTGGTCCTGTAGGCCTGTTTATGGCGGGTTACACTGAAGAAAGCGCTAAGCGTGAAACTTCATTGCCACTGCTTCCTGGTTCTATTGCTGAATTTAACCGTTTCGAATTTAGCCGTCCTGCTAAGAAAGACTCATGTGAAAATGCAATTAAAGTATATTCACATATCTCTCCGTACATGGGTGGCCCTGAAAAAATTAAGAACACCAATGGCGCAGGTGATGCGGCATTGTCTGCGGTTCTTCACGATATGGCAGCAAATAAATACCACAAAGAAAATGTGCCTAACTCAAGTAAGCACAGCAATGAGTATTTAACTTATTCTTCGTTCTCTCAAGTTTGTAAATACGCGAACCGAGCAAGTTACGAAGTGTTAGTGCAGCATTCTCCACGTCTTTCACGTGGTCTTCCTGAGCGTGAAGATAGCTTGGAAGAGGCATACTGGGAACGTTAATTCATTCTGTTGAATTACCCAACTTTGCACATAAGTGAAAAAATGGCGCATTTCGAATGCGCCATTTTTGTATCTATTTATAGATAAATAAAAAGGTTCCCATTGGGAACCTTTTTAAAATTCATAAATCTTTTATTAGATTAGGAAATCGTCTAGAGATTTACCTGCATCAAGTTGCTCTTGGATTGCAGAAGGTGTACGACCTTGACCTGTCCAAGTTTTTTCTTCGCCGCTAACGTCAGTGTATTTGTATTTAGCAGGGCGAGGAGCGCGTTTAGATTTTGCTTTAGTTTTTGTTTCACCAGCAAGTGCGCTAATTAGTGCTTCAACGTCGATACCGTCTTGAGCGATTTGCTCAGCGATAGCAGCTAGTTTTGCTTCTTGCTCAGCTTGTGCTGCGCGGTCTGCTTCTTCTGCTTCTTTACGCTCTTCAACAACGATAGTTAGTTTATCTAGAGCTTCTTCTAACTGTTCTAGAGTCAGCTCACGAGAAAATGCACGAAGGCTACGGATATTTAGAAGTGTTTTAGTCAGCTCTGACATAACGATTCCTATTAATAGGTTAAAAGGTTCGACATTGCTTATCGAGACGATAAATTAAATGCGAAACTAGAATTAAAACATAGAGTCCTTATATTTAACTTTATCTTTCTCATATGTGCAAATGCTAATTCATGATTTAGATTAAATTTCTTTAGTTTTTTCGGTAATCAACAATATTAATTAATCAAATTGAAATCTAATTAGCCATTTCTAACACTTTTTACTTTATAGATACTGTCTTTTTCTCGATCACCATCATGTTTATTTATAGCTTGAATTAAATTTCCATTTTTCTGACAGAAAAGGACGAGCTATCGAATGTTCGTATCGTCATATTTCTTTCATTTATTGTTGCACGTAAAACTATGGCGAATTTAATAGTAGTAATAAAGTTTCATAAACATCAAGGTTGAAGCGATTGCAGTTGCACAATGTATGATTGGATCACATTTCATTTATAAATCAAAAGCTCGATTATTTATTCATTTAATTTAGTTTGATGTGTTGCATTGGGAGGCTTCATAGGTACAATGACTGTCACCTGATGCAATATTGCAGACAATTTGTTGCTAATTTGTACAATTAGCAGTTAAAAGTTTGTTATTGCCGTAGAGGTGCAGTCTCGAAGAGTAGCTATTATTGGGGTGATGCCAATGAATAATAGTGGAAGGCGAAGATTGCCGAAGTAAGTGGCCTATCGAAACCACTTGCTGGGGTTGTCTCTGAAAGGAACAACACTGCCATAGTATATTTACATTAAACTATGGAGCGCTACTGTAGGGTTGGGTGAAGTGTTCGCTTCCCTGTCGCTAAGTTCAACATGAGCACGTATCGTATGCTACGTGACTTGTCTGCAGTAGATCTCTAGCCAAACTTTGGTTTTTGAAGATCATGAATTTAATAGATTTTGCACATTCTCCTGTTTCGTTATTACCGCCTATTGTCGCGCTGACGCTGGCGATTCTAACTCGACGTGTTTTAGTTTCTCTTGGTGTAGGTATCGTACTTGGTGCGGTTCTACTTAACGATTGGTCTATCGGTAACACGATAGGTTATGTAAGTTCTCAAGTTTCTTCTGTCTTTATTGAAGACGGTGGTATCAACACTTGGAACATGAGTATTGTTGGCTTCCTTATCCTATTGGGAATGACCACTGCGCTGTTAACACTTTCTGGTGGTACTCGAGCTTTCGCTGAGTGGGCGCAAACACGAGTGAAAAGTAAACGCGGCTCTAAACTTCTTGCAGCCTTCCTTGGCGTGTTCATTTTTGTCGACGATTACTTTAACAGTCTTGCTGTTGGTGCGATCTCTCGCCCAGTGACTGACCGTTTCTATGTGTCTCGCGCTAAACTTGCGTACATCCTTGACTCAACCGCTGCACCAATGTGTGTGATCATGCCTGCTTCTAGTTGGGGTGCTTACATCATTACTATTATCGGCGGCATCTTGGTGTCACACGGTATCACTGAGTACTCTGCTCTTGGTGCTTACGTTCGTCTTATTCCTATGAACTTCTACGCGGTATTTGCTCTACTAATGGTATTTGCAGTGGCGTGGTTTGGTCTAGACATTGGTAAGATGCGTGAGCACGAAATCGCAGCTTCTCAAGGTCGCGGTTTTGACAAAGACAAAGAAAACGATACTCAAGAAGCGCATGAGCTTAACGAAGAGCTAGATATTCGCGAAAGCGAGAAGGGCAAGGTTTCTGACCTAGTACTTCCAATTGTTACGCTTATCATTGCTACGATCGCTTCGATGCTTTACACCGGTGGTCAAGCACTAGCAGCAGATGGTAAAGAATTTGCGCTTCTAGGTGCGTTTGAGAACACAGATGTTGGTACTTCTCTTATTTATGGTAGTTTGCTTGGTCTTGCAGTCGCATTGTTCACTGTAATTAAGCAGGGCATACCAATGGTTGAGATTGCACGCACGCTTTGGATTGGTGCTAAATCAATGTTTGGTGCGATCCTAATCCTAGTGTTTGCTTGGACTATCGGTTCTGTTATCGGTGACATGAAGACAGGTTCTTACCTATCTACAATGGCACAAGGCAACATTAACCCACACTGGCTACCAGTTATCCTATTCTTGCTATCTGGCCTAATGGCATTCTCAACAGGTACTTCATGGGGTACGTTCGGCATCATGCTACCAATCGCGGGTGATATGGCTGGCGCAACAGACGTAGCGCTAATGTTACCGATGCTAAGTGCGGTTCTTGCTGGTGCGGTATTCGGTGACCACTGTTCACCAATCTCAGATACGACGATCTTGTCATCGACTGGTGCACGTTGTAACCATATCGATCACGTATCAACTCAGTTACCTTATGCATTATCAGTCGCGCTTGTTTCATGCGTGGGCTTTATTGCTCTTGGTATGACAGCTTCAATTGCGTTCTCTTTCATCGCAGCGTCGATTACATTCGTTATCGTTTGCGCGATTTTGTCATGGCTTTCAAAGTCAAAAATGGCATCTTGCCAGAGTGCGTAATTCACTGAATTAAAAAGTAAAATTATAGGAGGCTTCGGCCTCCTTTTTTATTTGTATTATACAATTCGTTTTTTTTTAAAATTAAGGGTTGAAAAAAGTAATCAGCTTAGTTAGTGTGGTTACTAACAAAGCAAATGAGAAGAGCCTTGAAATAAGTATGCGTAATTTTGTAATGAACATTCATCACCATCATCACCCAATTTAGTCTTTCGGGAGATGTACGCATACCCGGGAGATAGGAAACTCCCGGAGGTGAAAATCAAAGTGAAAACAGATTTCAAACCCTCGGGAGACCAAAATCTCTCGAGGGTTTTTTAGTTTTACTGGTTTATAAAATATTTAAATTACCGAATCTGGCACAGGGATAAAGCAATGCAAACACAACGCTTAAGAATTGCAATTCAGAAAAAAGGTCGTCTTAGCAAAGAGAGCCAAGCTCTACTTAAAAAATGCGGCGTGAAATTCAACGTGATGGGTGAGCGCTTAGTTGTTCATTCTGAAAATATGCCAATTGATTTACTTTTGGTTCGTGACGACGATATTCCTGGTCTAATTATGGATGGTGTTGTTGACCTTGGCTTTATTGGTGAAAACGAACTTGAAGAAGTTCGCCTTGATCGTAAGGCGCTTGGCGAACCATGTGAATTTGTTCCGCTTCGTCGTCTAGATTTCGGTGGCTGCCGTTTGTCTATCGCAATCAATAAAGACGAGGAGTACAACGGTCCTCAAGATCTAGCGGGCAAACGTATCGCAACCACATACCCGCAACTGCTAAAAGCTTACATGGATGAAGCGGGCGTTCCTTTCTCAACATGTATGCTAACAGGCTCGGTAGAAGTTGCCCCTCGCGCTGGTCTTGCGGATGCGATTGCTGACTTAGTCTCTACTGGTGCTACGTTGGAAGCGAACGGCCTTAAAGAAGCAGAAATCATCTTCAAATCAAAAGCGACACTGATTCAACGCACCGGCGAATTTGAGGCAGATAAAGTCGCGCTAATCGAAAAACTTCTGACTCGTATGCAAGGCGTACAGCAAGCAAAAGAGTCTAAGTACATCATGCTACACGCACCAGCTGAGAAGCTAGACCAAATCAAAGCTCTACTTCCTGGCGCAGAAGACCCAACGGTATTACCTCTGTCTGCTGACAAGCAAAAAGTTGCGGTTCATTTGGTAAGTACTGAAAACCTGTTCTGGGAAACCATGGAACAGCTAAAGGAACTGGGTGCGAGCTCAATTCTGGTACTACCAATTGAAAAAATGATGGAGTAATCGCAATGAGAACAGTTGTATGGCAATCGCTGAGTGAAACTCAACAAGACTCGATTCTAGAACGTCCGGCAATCGCAGAAGGCGCAAACATCACTGCTGCGGTTTCTGAAGTAATCGCAAAAGTTCGTAAAGAGGGTGATGCTGCATTATTGGAGCTGACTGAGAAGTTTGACCGTGTGAAGCCGGAATCCATTCGTGTATCAGCGCAAGAAATCGATGAGGCGTCTGCTCGCCTTTCTGAAAAGATGAAAGGTGCGCTTGAGCAAGCTTATGCAAACATCTCGAAGTTTCATAAAGCACAAAAGCCACAACCAATTAAAGTAGAAACTCAGCCGGGTGTCCTTTGTGAGCAAGTAACACGCCCAATTCAAAAAGTGGGTTTGTACATTCCTGGCGGTAGTGCGCCATTGCCTTCGACTGTTCTAATGCTAGGCGTTCCTGCAAAAATTGCCGGTTGTCGTAAAGTGGTGCTTTGTTCTCCACCGCCAATCGCTGACGAGATTCTGTACGTAGCGAAACTGTGCGGTATTGATGAAGTGTATAACGTTGGCGGTGGCCAAGCGGTCGCTGCAATGGCTTACGGCACAGAGACTGTATCGAAAGTTGATAAGATCTTTGGTCCAGGTAACGCTTATGTGACCGAAGCAAAACGTCAGGTTAGCAATGATTTCCGCGGTGCTGCGATTGATATGCCTGCAGGCCCATCTGAAGTGCTTGTGATTGCCGATGAAACCGCAGATGCAGACTTTATCGCTGCGGATCTTTTGAGCCAAGCAGAGCACGGTCCTGATTCTCAAGTGGTACTTGTGACTCCTTCTCCTGTTATTGCTGATCAAGTGACGGATGCGGTTCAACGTCAGCTTAAGGAGCTATCTCGTGCGGATATCGCCGAGCAAGCATTGGCTTCAAGCTTGATCATTATTGCCGAGTCTCTTACTCAATCGGTTTCCATCTCGAATTACTACGGTCCTGAGCACTTAATTGTTCAGACTAAGAACCCACGCGAGCTTCTACCTCTATTAGATAACGCCGGTTCTATCTTTCTTGGTGATTGGTCGCCTGAATCAGCAGGTGATTACGCATCGGGCACCAACCACGTTCTTCCTACTTACGGTTACACACGCACGTATTCAAGCTTAGGCTTAGCGGACTTTTCGAAACGTATGACGGTTCAAGAACTGTCTGCTGATGGTCTAAAGAACCTTGCACCAACGGTGGTAACCATGGCGGAAGCAGAAGGTCTGGATGCGCACAAACGTGCAGTGACCATTCGCGTAGAAAAACTGGCAGCTAAGTAAGAGGATATTGAGATGGAAAAGCTAGCGCGCAAACAAGTCCAACAACTTACCCCTTATATGTCGGCTCGTCGAATTGGTGGTACCGGTGACGTATGGCTAAACGCCAACGAATCGCCATTCAATAATGAATACAAAACAGACTTCGCTCGTCTTAATCGTTACAGCGAATGTCAGCCTAAAGAACTGATTTCTGCTTACGCAGCCTATGCGGGTGTGAAACCAGAGCAAACACTAACATCTCGCGGAGCGGATGAAGGTATTGAACTATTGATTCGTGCTTTCTGTGAACCGGGTGAAGATGCGATTCTTTACTGCCCACCGACTTACGGTATGTACGCCATCAGTGCAGAAACCATCGGTGTAGAGCGCAAAACCGTGCCGCTAACGTCAGATTGGCAACTAGACCTTGCAGGCATCGAAGCCAATCTGGATAACGTGAAACTGGTTTTTGTATGTTCGCCAAACAACCCAACAGGTAACTTGGTTAAGCGTGAGGACATTGTGTCTCTGCTTGAGATGACAAAAGACCGTGCAATCGTGGTGATGGATGAAGCGTACATCGATTTTTGTCCAGAAGCGTCAACGGTAGACCTACTGGCGCAATACCCGAATCTTGCGATTTTGCGTACTCTGTCGAAAGCTTTCGCGCTTGCTGGTCTGCGTTGTGGATTTACGCTTGCGAACGAAGAGCTGATTAATGTACTTCTTAAAGTTATCGCACCTTACCCAGTCCCGGTTCCAGTGGCAGAAATTGCGACTCAGGCGCTTTCGGAAGCTGGTTTAGCGCGAGCGAAGTTCCAAGTTCTTGATCTGAATGCAAACCGTGCTTACTTGCAAGTTGGCCTTTCAATGATTCTGAGTTTGGAAGTGTTTGAAGGGTGGGGGAACTACCTATTGGTGAAATTCCCAGATGGCGATGATCTTTTCAAAGCGGCTTGGGATACGGGCATTATTTTGCGTAACTCGCCAATTGAGAACTGTGTACGTATCAGTGTTGGTAACCGCGACGAGTGTGAAAAAACGCTTGGATTTATTAGAAACTACTACGCATAAGTAGAGACAAAATTAATCGCTCTCGCTCAATTGCGGGAGCGCCAAAAGAATAGCAATAAGGAAGTTCCCGAGTGAGCAAACAACAAAAAATCCTTTTTATTGATCGTGATGGCACCTTAATTGTTGAGCCGCCGATTGATTTTCAAGTAGACCGTTTAGACAAACTAAAGCTAGAGCCATTTGTTATCCCAAGCCTGTTGTCGTTGCAGGATGCAGGATACCGTCTAGTGATGGTCACGAACCAAGATGGTTTGGGTACTGACAGCTACCCACAAGCTGATTTTGATGCACCACACAACATGATGATGGAGATCTTTGAGTCTCAAGGTGTGAAGTTTGATGACGTGCTGATTTGTCCTCACTTCGATGAAGATAACTGCTCTTGCCGTAAGCCTAAACTGGGCTTGGTAAAAGAGTACCTTCAAGGTGGCCAAGTGGATTTCCAAAACTCCGTTGTGATTGGCGATCGTCAAACCGATCTTCAACTTGCAGAAAACATGGCAATTCGTGGCATTCAATACAACCCAGAAACCATGGGTTGGAAACAGATCCTAAAAGATCTGACGGTGAAGGCACGCGTTGCTGAAGTGGTTCGCACCACAAAAGAAACAGACATCAAAGTATTCGTTAATCTCGATGAGCAAGGCGGTAACGATATTTCTACAGGTCTTGGCTTCTTTGACCACATGCTGGATCAAATCGCGACGCACGGTGGATTCCAAATGGTGTGCAAAGTGGAAGGTGACCTGCACATTGATGATCACCACACGGTAGAAGATACCGCTCTTGCGTTGGGTCAAGCGTTGAAAGAAGCACTGGGTGACAAACGTGGTATTGGTCGCTTTGGTTTCAGCCTGCCAATGGATGAGTGCTTGGCGCAATGCGCACTGGACCTATCTGGTCGTCCTTACCTTAAATTCGACGCGCAATTCAGCCGTGAGCAAGTGGGTGATCTTTCAACAGAGATGGTAGTTCACTTCTTCCGCTCTCTGACTGACACATTAGCATGTACGTTGCACCTTTCTTCTGCGGGCAACAATGATCATCACATCATTGAAAGCTTGTTTAAAGCGTTTGGTCGTACTTTGCGCCAAGCAATCAAAGTAGAAGGCACTGAGCTACCAAGTAGTAAAGGCGTACTTTAAGGCTAACCTTAGCAAGGAGAAAAACAGTGACAGAACAGAAAGTTGTCATTATCGATACTGGCTGTGCCAACGTCTCTTCGGTGAAGTTTGCTATTGAACGCCTAGGCTATGACGTAACAATTTCAAAAGATCCGCAAGTTGTATTGTCGGCAGATAAGCTATTCCTACCGGGCGTGGGAACCGCTAGCGAAGCGATGAAAAACCTAGAAGAGCGCGATCTTATCAGCTTGGTAAAACAAGTAGAAAAGCCGCTGTTAGGTATCTGTTTAGGCATGCAACTGTTGGGCAAAGTGTCTCAAGAGAAAGGGCAGAAAGCCGGCGAGTTGGTTGAGTGTCTTGGGCTTTGTGATGGCGAAGTGAAGCTACTACAAACTGGCGATTTGCCTCTGCCGCACATGGGTTGGAATACAGTGTCTGCAAAAGCAGGTAATCCACTTTTCAAAGGTATTGAAGAAGGTGAGTACTTCTACTTCGTGCACAGCTTTGCAATGCCTGTTGGGGATTACACGATTGCGGAATGCGAGTACGGCAACCCGTTCACAGCAGCAGTACAAAGCGGTAACTACTACGGCGTGCAATTCCACCCTGAGCGTTCTTCAAAAGCGGGCGCGAAGCTTATTCAAAACTTCTTAGAATTATAAAAGGGATTTAGTGTGATTATTCCAGCTCTTGATTTAATTGAAGGACAGGTGGTTCGCCTTTATCAAGGTGATTACGGCCAAGTAACCGAGTACAAAGTCGACCCAGCAGAGCAGTTCAACTTGTACCACCAAGCGGGTGCTAACTGGCTGCACTTGGTGGATTTAACTGGCGCGAAAGACACGACAGCACGCCAGCTTGATTTGATTGCAAAGCTACTAGCAAGCACGCCAGCGAACATCCAAATCGGTGGCGGAGTGCGTACAGAGCAAGACGTGATTGACCTGCTAGAAGCTGGTGCGCAGCGTGTTGTTGTTGGCTCAACAGCAGTAAAACAGCCGGAGCTTGTGAAAGGTTGGATGGAAAAATACGGCGCAGAGAAAATCGTTCTTGCGTTAGACATCAACATCGACCAAGACGGCACACGTAAAGTAGCGATCTCTGGTTGGCAAGAAGACTCAGGCGTGACCATCGAAGCTCTGATCAACGATTACCTAACGGTAGGTCTACAACACGTGCTTTGCACGGATATTTCTCGTGACGGTACGCTAGAAGGCTCAAACGTAGAGCTTTACGTTGACCTATGCAAACAGTACCCACAAGTGCAGTTTCAATCTTCAGGTGGCATTGGCTCATTAGCAGATATCGAAGCGCTAAAAGGCAGTGGTGTGGCTGGCGTGATTGTTGGTCGTGCGCTGTTAGATGGTAAGTTCACAGCAGAGGAGGCGTTTGCATGTTGGCAAAGCGAATAATTCCATGTCTTGATGTACGTGATGGACAAGTGGTGAAGGGCGTCCAGTTCCGTAACCATGAAATCATTGGCGACATCGTTCCTCTGGCACAGCGTTATGCGGAAGAGGGCGCAGACGAGCTTGTGTTCTACGATATTACCGCTTCAAGTGATGGTCGTGTCGTAGATAAAAGTTGGGTCGCTCGCGTTGCAGAAGTGATTGATATTCCTTTCTGTGTGGCTGGTGGTATTAAATCAGCAGAAGATGCAGCGCGCATTCTTGAGTTTGGTGCAGACAAAGTGTCTATCAACTCACCTGCATTGGCGAACCCACAGCTGATTACTGACCTTGCTGATAAGTTTGGTGTGCAATGTATCGTCGTTGGTATCGATTCATACTACGACAAAGAAACAGGTAAGTATCAGGTTTACCAGTTTACTGGCGATGAAGAACGCACCAAAGCAACTCAATGGGAAACGCGTGATTGGGTGCAAGAAGTACAAAAACGCGGCGCTGGTGAAATCGTACTGAACATGATGAACCAAGACGGCGTGCGTAACGGCTATGATATTGAACAACTCAATATGGTGCGTGAAGTGTGTAACGTGCCATTGATTGCATCGGGTGGTGCAGGTGCCATGGAGCACTTCGCAGAAGCCTACCAAAAAGCAAATGTGGATGGCGCGCTTGCCGCATCGGTATTCCACAAGCAAGTCATCAATATTGGTGAACTAAAGCAGTATTTGAAACAACAAGGCATTGAGGTACGACTATGAGTGTGAAAGCCGCCGAAGTAAGTTCGCTAGCTGAGCGAATCAACTGGGAAAAGGTGGATGGTCTGGTACCTGCCATCGTACAAGATTTCCAATCAAGCCAAGTGCTGATGATGGGTTACATGAACCAAGATGCGTTGGCAAAAACGGGCGAAACAGGTCAAGTGACGTTCTTCTCTCGTACCAAGCAACGTCTTTGGACGAAAGGTGAGACCTCCGGCAACGTATTGCAACTAGTGAACATGCAGCTCGATTGCGACAACGATACGCTACTGGTGAAAGTGAATCCCATTGGTCCTACGTGTCACTTGGGTAACACAACTTGCTGGGATGTGGATCCTCAAGAGGAGTCACAAATGGTGTGGCTTCATCAACTTGAGCAGCTATTGGCTGCCCGCAAGAGTGCCGACCCAGATTCCTCTTATACTGCCAGTCTTTATGCCCGTGGCACCAAGCGTATTTCGCAAAAAGTGGGCGAAGAAGGCGTTGAAGTCGCGCTTGCGGCGACGTCGGGTGATAAGGCGGAGCTAGTGTGTGAATCAGCAGACTTGGTTTACCACTTGCTGGTATTGCTTCAAGACCAAGGCTTATCGATGAATGACGTAGTGAATAAACTGAAAGAGCGTCATAAATAAACCTGCTATAGATAAATGAAAGCCCCTATGCTCTCGAGCCTAGGGGCTTTTTTACTCTAGTGTTCTTGATTCGGGGGAAACCCCGGCAACAGTGCTAGTAGCGATTAGACTCTGAATCACACTCGTTCCTCGCTGTTCAGAATGACGGTATATTTTCTAATGGCGCTGCAGTAGAGTTATTTACTTCAAACAGACACATATATTCACGTCATTCCGACGAACCTAGGCGAGATCAGGAATCTAATTAAAGCGAGCTCAATAAGCTAAGCGTGGATGATCTTACCCACAACACTTCTTAAATTTCTTACCGCTTCCACAGATACACGGGTCGTTGCGACCTACTTTTAGGCTACTCACTGGCTGGTTTAAGCGTGAGTCTTGTACTGGTTCTTCTTCTGGCTCTTCTTCAGGAAATGTACCGTCAATGTAGTACCAAAGCCCATCTTCTTTCACGAAACGAGAACGCTCGGTCATGCAGTAGCGTTTGCCGTCTTCATCAAAGTAAGCGTTGAATTCGACAAAACCTTCATTCTCGTTGCTGCTCGCTTCGGCTTTTATTACCTCAAGCTTGCACCAGTCGCTGTCGATGGATTGGGCAATGCCCTCACGTTGCTCTTCTGCATTACAGCTTGGGTGGTATGTGTTCACCACGTAATCCACTAGACCTAACACATGCGCGCTGTAACGAGAGCGCATTAGCTGCTCCGGAGTGGTGACGTCAGCGTGGTTATTGTGGGCAATTTCACAACACTGTTGGTAGGTGCGGTTAGAGCCGCAAGGACAAGAAGAAGCCATAAAATGAAATCTCGATTAATTAAGCGGTAAAAACAAACAACCCCACATAAGTGAGGTCGCAGGTATTCTTTGGGGCATTATAGCGGTTTAGGGCGTTTGAGACAGCAGTTCTTGAGCCCAAGCCGTGGATTGGCTAAACGCTTTGGCTAATTGTGGCTCAGTGAGTTTTAGGGCGGTACAGTATTTCTCTGTCATTTCCCAATCCGCTTTCTCGTACGCGATGATCATTGATAGAAGGTAACCCAAAACGCCTTTGTGTCCGGTTAAGGCATATTTGATTTCTTCATCGACTGGAATATCACTGATCACATCTTCAAGGGGTTGATCGAGGAGAGAACCCAACAGTGAAAACATTCCAGTAAGAAACGCCTGACCAGGATCGTACTTGGTGTGCATTTGACTCAACAGAATCTCACACATCCGTGCACGTTGAATCGCTAATGAGTATAGAGAATCAGGCTTGTCTTCATGCACCGAAGCAATCGCGACAAGTGAAATGAAACGTCTTAAACGGTCTTCACCAAGGTACACTAATGCTTGTCGGAACGATTTGATCTTCGTTGTGAGCGTGTAACCCGAGTTTACATAAGTCAGTAGCTTGTACGATAGAGTGACATCAATAGAGAACAAACGCTCGACCTCATTAAAGTCGATAGGTTTATCTGCGATCTCTTTACATAGCTGAATTACTGTTAGAAACGCGGGATTGAGGCGCTTCTTCTGAATCATTTCAGGCTTACTGAAAAAGTATCCTTGGAAGAAGTCAAAACCAGCGTCCATCGCTTGTTCAAACTCTTCATAGGTTTCGACTTTTTCGGCTAAGAAATCAATGCCAAAATGCCCTAACGACTGAATGTAAATGGCCGCTTTTTCGATCGGTATTAAGCGAATGTCGAATTTGATTATCGCGACATAAGGTAAAAACCGTTTCCAAGCTTTGGTTGGAACAAAGTCATCTAACGCAACGCGATACCCAGATGCATGCAGTTGTTTTATCGCATGAAGCAGTTCATCAGTCGGCTCACAATCTTCTAATACCTCAACAACTAATGATTCGTTAGGGAACAGGGTAGGAACGAGGTTAACCAAGCTTTGGTAAGGAAAATTAACAAAGCCGAGCTTATCGCCCAGAGTACTGTAGTGTGTGGTAAGGAAATGATCAGATAGAAGTCGACTAGTAGCCAGCTCAGGTTCTACTTCTGGGAAGGTATTTTTCGGACCGTCACGGAAGAGAAGCTCATACCCTATGGTACGCTTTTCTCTGTCCAATATCGGCTGGCGAGCTACGTATGAATACTTCAATGCGGTACTTTGTTCTGTTTAACTGAGTAATACGATAATAGCGATTTTTTTCAAAATTTCTATGCTTTGCGCGTCAATCTTCAACACGCTCGACATGCTTTACTTCAATTCTGTGTCAAACGGTCGTGTTTGCAAGTCAAAATGGTCAGAATTTACTTTTAAAACTGAGCCTTGGGTATACCAATCGCCTAAAACAATACGAGTGTTTTTAGCACCATTTAGGTCAAAAATATGTGTATTTGGTCGATGCGTGTGACCATGAATCATCAAGTTGACGCAATTTTGAGACAATACTCGCTCAACTTCGCCTTGGTTGACGTCCATGATGTCGAGAGACTTGTTTTTTTTGTCGTCTCGAATGTCAGATTGAACTTTAGCGACAATTCTTTTCTTAACGAACCATGGAATGCGATTGAACAACCATTGTAGCCATGGCTTGTGAACGGTTTTTCTAAACTCTTGGTATTTCACATCGTCAATGCAAAGCGTATCGCCATGTAGGATTACGGCTTTTTGACCATAAAGATCAATCGTGCAGACATCATTGAGTAATGTCATTCCAGTTTCTTTGCAAAAGCGTTTCCCGAGTAAAAAATCTCGATTGCCTTGGATGAAAAAAGTTGGCACACCAGTATCCGTCAGTGCTTTAAATTCTGCGCGGATTTGGTCTGCAAAAGGGGTGGTGTCATCGTCACCAATCCAGAACTCGAACAAATCACCAAGCACGTACAGTGCGTCGGCATGGATCGCTTCATTACGCATGAACGTCACGAAACATTCCGTAATGTCTGGACGAGAAGGGGTCAGGTGGAGATCAGATATAAATAATGTCGTCATAGAAATAAGGGGAGGCTAAGCCTCCCCACAAACTTATCTCTTAATAGCAATTCTAAAGAATTACTCTTCGATTGTAGTACCAGTGATCATTACGTCTTCTAGAGGTACGTCTTGGTGCATGCCGTAAGAACCAGTGCTAACACCTTTGATCTTGTTCACGATGTCCATGCCTTCGATTACTTCACCGAATACACAGTAACCCCAACCGTCTAGGCTTTCGCTACGGAAATCTAGGAATGTGTTGTTGTTTACGTTGATGAAGAACTGAGAGCTTGCTGAATGCGGCTCCATAGTACGTGCCATAGCAAGTGTACCCACTTTGTTGCTAAGGCCGTTGTTTGCTTCGTTCTTGATAGGTGCACGTGTAGCTTTTTCACGTAGACCAGACTCCATACCACCACCTTGGATCATGAAGCCGTCAATAACACGGTGGAAAAGCGTGTTGTCGTAGAAACCGTCGCGGCAGTATTGAAGGAAGTTTGCGCTAGTTTCTGGCGCTTTCTCTTCGTTTAGTTGAATCTTGATGTCACCAAAATTAGTGTGAAGGGTGATCATGCTATTTTCCTTTACTGTGTTGTATTCAAAGAGGGATTCTAGCCTAAGTTAATACGCATGGAAAACTCAGGACAATGAAAATATACGCTTTGTGCTTGAAGTTTAGCCGATTATCGTTTTATCCGTTAATTGCTATTACCTAATAAGGTCGGAGTTGTTATACTCCTTCTTCTCGTAATTCATTCACAAGCATAGATAGAGATCATGTTAAAGATATATAACACACTCACAAGACAGAAAGAGGAATTCAAACCAATTACAGCCGGTAAAGTTGGCATGTATGTCTGTGGAGTTACCATCTACGATCTCTGTCACATCGGTCACGGTCGTACATTTGTTTCTTTCGATGTAGTGTCTCGCTACCTTCGTTACCTTGGTTATGACCTAACATTTGTACGTAACATCACTGACATCGATGACAAAATCATCAAACGTGCAGCAGAAAATGGTGAGTCTTGTGATTCACTGACTGAACGTCTTATCGGCGAAATGCATGCTGACTTCGATGCTCTGAATATGAAACGTCCTGACGTTGAGCCTCGTGCGACACAGTTCATTGCTGAAATCATCGAATTGGTTGAAAAACTAATCGAGCGTGGTTTTGCTTACGTTGCAGATAATGGCGATGTAATGTTTGAAGTTGGTAAGTTCAACGAATACGGCAAGTTGTCTAAGCAAGACCTTGATCAGCTTCAAGCTGGTGCGCGTGTTGATATCGAAACGGCAAAACGCAGCCCGTTAGACTTCGTACTTTGGAAGATGTCTAAACCGGGTGAACCAACATGGGAATCACCATGGGGTCCAGGTCGTCCAGGTTGGCACATCGAATGTTCTGCAATGAACTCGTCAATCCTAGGCAACCACTTCGACATTCACGGCGGCGGTTCTGATCTTCAGTTCCCACACCACGAGAACGAAATCGCGCAATCATGCTGTGCACACGATACTCAATACGTGAACACATGGATGCACAGCGGCATGGTAATGGTAGACCGTGAGAAGATGTCTAAGTCTTTAGGTAACTTCTTTACTATCCGCGACGTTCTAGGTCACTACGATGCTGAGACCGTTCGTTACTTCCTAATGTCTGGTCATTACCGTAGCCAGCTAAACTACAGCGAAGATAACCTGAACCAAGCACGCGCGTCTCTTGAGCGTCTATACACGTCTCTACGTGGTCTGGATCTAAATGCTGCGCCAGCAGGTGGTGAAGAATACGTAACTCGCTTTACAGCAGCGATGAACGATGACTTCAATACACCAGAAGCTTACTCAGTACTTTTTGACATGGCGCGTGAAGTAAACCGTCTGAAGACAGAAAACCTAGAGAAAGCGAGTGAGCTAGGTGCGCTAATGCGTGAACTGGCTGACGTGATCGGTATTCTTCACCAAGATCCAGAAGCATTCCTAAAAGGTGATGCAGGCGACGACGATGAAGTGGCTGAAATCGAAGCACTAATTAAGCTACGTAACGATTCTCGTGCAGCAAAAGATTGGGCTAACGCAGATATGGCTCGTGACAAGCTGACGGAAATGGGCATTGTTCTGGAAGATGGTCCAGAAGGCACAACGTGGCGTCGTAAGTAATCGAATCTTTTTAAAGGGCTGATGATTCAGCCCTTTTCTTTACAAGCTTTTATAAATTCTAAACTTTAACGAAGGTAGTGCTCTGTGGCTCAGATGTATTTCTATTACTCGGCAATGAATGCGGGTAAATCGACAACTCTTCTTCAATCTTCATTTAACTACCAAGAACGTGGCATGACGCCTGTGATTTTCACAGCAGCGTTAGATGATCGCTACGGTGTGGGTAAAGTGAGCTCTCGTATTGGTTTGCAATCAGACGCGCATTTGTTCCGTCCAGATACCAACCTTTACCAAGAGATTGCAGCACTGCATGAAGTTGAAAAACGTCACTGTATCCTAATTGATGAGTGCCAGTTCTTGTCGAAAGAACAGGTTTACCAACTAACAGAAGTAGTTGATAAGCTGCATATCCCGGTACTTTGCTATGGTCTTCGTACCGATTTTCTAGGCGAACTTTTTGAAGGCAGCAAGTACCTATTATCATGGGCAGACAAATTGGTTGAACTCAAAACGATTTGTCACTGTGGTCGCAAGGCAAACATGGTTATCCGTACTGATGAGCACGGCGTTGCAATCAAAGAAGGTGATCAAGTGGCGATTGGCGGTAACGACCGTTACGTATCGGTTTGTCGTCAGCACTACAAAGAAGCACTTGGTAAGTAAGCCAGTCTAGATAAGAGTTAGATAAGAGAAAGCCTCCCAAGCGGAGGCTTTTTTATTGTCTGTTTGTTGGCGGCTGAACGAAGGATTACGCGAGACCAAACTCGAACTTTTCTCTCAGTGCTTGGTAAGAAGATTCAACGTGAGCAGGGATTTCTTGTTCTGTTTGAAAGCCTTTTTCTGGGTAAGTCTTCACACGAGAAAAATCTTCCATCAATGCTTCCAGTACCATCATCAGGGGCATTTCTTCGTTGATGTATTCAAAGAAAGGATGCGCAGTAGAAGTCACTTGGAGTTGTGAATAAGGCGATTGCCACTGTTTTTCAAAGGTTGCAATGGCGCGTCGTTCCATAAATGGCTTTTGAACCAAGATGAGAGAATCACAGCTAATCCCTTTTTCTTTCAACAACTGTTCGGTGAAGCGAACGTTCTCGCCGCTGTTACTGGATTTTGTCTCTACTAAAATTGCTTCACTTGGCACGCCCGCTAGCTTTGCGATTTCTGCGAATGTTTCTGCTTCGCTTTTGTCAAACAAGCCATCTGTAAAACGCCCTTCGCCACCAGAAAACACAATGAGTGGCGCAAGTTTTTGTTGGTAGAGTTTGGCCGCGTATTCGGCAACACGTAAGTCATTGCTGCACATAACAAATAAGCAGCTGGCAGGTTTTAGCTCCTGCTTGAGTTGCATGTAATCCCACAGGGTTTCAATGTGTTGATAAAGCTTCATAGTGCGTCCAGCGTTGAATTGAATTGGAACTGATAGCCAAGTGCGACAAGTTTGTCTGCTAGGATTCGTTTGTCGGCGGTTTCTGTGACTGGCGGAAGTGCTATATCTAAATCGCTTTGGGTAATCGCCGCTTGGTAAAATTCGGCTTTGCTGACGGTATTTGGCGTTGTAGCGTTTACCACTTCGTTATCAATTTGATTAAGCGCGAAAGCTGTCGCGGCTACCGCATCGTTTTGATGCACCATGTTTGCAGGGGCCTTACGGCTCACTTGTTTTAATCGCATTGCAAAGCGAGAAGGGTGGCGGTCAGAGCCAATCAAACCACTGCAACGAACGATGGCATAGTCGATTCCAGAATCAATCACGTATTGCTCGGCTTGTAGCATGATGCGAGCGTTGTCTGAGAAGTGTTCGTTCGTTTGGGCTAAGGAGAGTGTAGCGTCTTCTTCTTTCATATCGACAGCAAGGTTTGGATATACCGTGGTGGAGCTCACCATGAGCAGTTTGTTTACACTGCTTTGTTTGGCTGCTGAGACTAAGCGTTGCCACTGTTGTGCGTACTCTTGCCCGTTGCCTTTACGAAATCCTGGTGGGAAAGCGCCAACAATGCGTTCAATTTGGTGTTGTTCGATAAGCTCAATAAGCTGTTGCTGTGAGTGTGGTTCGTTGAGATCGAGTAGAGCAGGTTGAACGGAAGTGAGCGGGAACTCATCTAGCCTAGTTTGGCTTCGACGTGTCACCGTAACTTGATGTCCTTGGTCAATCAAAGTTTGTGCAAGTGGGGTGCCTAACCAGCCTGCACCTACGATCAATGTATTTGCCATCTGTGTGTTCCTACTGTTAGCCCTGAGATCACTCAAACAGGGTTTGTAATTCTAATCTGGCTTGTTGGTGTAGGGGATCGGAATGCCATTTCTGATGTTGTATCAAGTCAATGTTGACCTGCCAAGCCAGCTTTGTGAATTCTTCGCCAATTTTGATCAGTGTATTCGGTGCGTAAGACACCAAATGCTCAGGAAGAAAGCACCAACCAAATCCCTTGTTCGCCAGTTCTAATAATATGTAGTAATCATCAGCGTACCAGATATCCGGGCTAAACGCCTGATTAAGACCGCTTACATCTTCACTCTTTGAGCGGATAACGAGTTGACGATGTTGCTTGAGTTCATCGATATTGCGGATCTTTTGTTGTGCGAGTGGGTGTTCGGATGAGACAAATACATCAAAGCCGATATGACCTAGGTTAGATAGGTCGACGTTTTTAGGCATCTGTAAGTCACTTAATATAATGCCTGTGGTAGCACGCTCTGATTTAACCAACTCGATGATATCTGGACTTGAAGCCGTGAGACATTCCACTTGAAGATTAGGAAACTTTTGTTCCAAATGTTTTAAAGCAATGGGGAGGCGGGTTAATGGAATCCCCTCATCAACCGCAAGAACGAGCTTACTCGCTGGTGCAGAAAAGAGTTGAGATGCTTTGTTATTTAGTCGATCTAGTTGGCTTAAGGTGGCGAGGGCGTAGGGCATCAACTGATGGCCTTTCTCGGTCAGTTTAGGATAGCGACCTGTGCGGTCAAACAAATCAACGCCACAATCGAGTTCCATATTCATGATGTGTTGGCTGATCACCGATTGAGCTCGCCCAAGCTTACGTGCTGCTGCCGAGAAAGATCCGGCCTCTGAAGTGGTGACGAACGCTTGAAGTTGTTCAATAGTAAACATATCGCTTTTACCGATGGTATCTAACTTTTACTTATCTAAATGATAGATAAAATGCCAGTCATTGAGTAGAACTATTTAGGTAAAACATCATGACTCGTAACGAACGTATCTTTCACGCTGTACTATTTGAAATGATTGCATTGGCGATCATCATTCCTGCGGCTTCTTTGATAACAGGGAAGGGATCGAGTGACTTGGCAGTGGTAGGTATTGGCTTGAGTCTTTACACCGTAGTTTGGAACTACATTTATAACCTGTACTTTGATAAATGGTTTGGCTCGAACCGAGAGGACCGCAGTTTAGCAATGCGAATTGGCCACACACTTGGCTTTGAGGGCGGATTGATTTTCCTATCGATTCCGGTCATTGCGTGGTTCTTGCAAATTACTTTATTACAAGCGCTTGCATTGGAAGCTGGTTTTCTAATTTTCTTCTTATTTTATGCAACGGGCTTTAACTGGGCTTACGATAAAATTCAGCCTTTTGGAAAAATGAGAAAATTAATCGCTTAATATAGTGAGTCTAGATAAATATAATTATCAAAAAAGCCACCAAGTATGGTGGCTTTTAATTTTAGAACTTGCTTATTTATATGAGCTTATTCTGCAGTTAGTACGCGAAGAATTTTATCGGCGTGTTCTGCAACTTCAATGCCTTCATCAGTTAGGTAACCGCCGTCCGGCTGTGTGCAAAGTTGTTTCTCATACAGACGAGCAACCGCTGCCTGCATTTCTTCTGAAGCTTCTTTGTGGACTTTGATGCCCGTCGCTGCGCTGCTTAAATCGAATTGAAGAAGTAGGTTCAGTTCGGCAATGTGGTCAGCTGAATATTTCATAGATATTTCCTTCGTACTTTTTTATCCAAGCTAGTCTGAAAACTAAGGTTGAGCAATAGAAAACACTTAGAAATGTTAAGTGCCGCGCTATAGGCCTGATATAACGCGGGTTTTTTATTCTAAGGTAAACATTTGACCCAAATATTAATAATGGTTAAGACAAGAACTCATAGTTGAATTTTATCGATTACTCTCTCAGCAACAACAAATTTAGTAAACATGAAAAATAGCCCTTGAAAAAGTCTGGAAATGGAGCGATTATCCGCGCCTCGTTAATTGTTTCTAAATGTTACACTTCCATGAACTTCAATCAGTTTGACTCACTATTACCACCTCAGGCTGCTGAACGTGCCGCCGAAGTAGGTGTTGGCAAAGCAACTAAAGCTCCGATGAAATCTTTCCTGCTGGCTATTTCTGCAGGTCTTCACATTGGTATCGCTTTTATTTTTTATACAACCGTAACCACAGGTGCCGGTGATCTCCCTTGGGGCATTACTCGCCTTATTGGTGGTTTGGCATTCAGCCTTGGCTTGATCTTGGTGGTGGTAACCGGCGGTGAGCTATTTACTAGCTCGGTTCTTACGCTGGTGGCTCGTGCAAGCGGCAAGATTTCATGGAAAGCCTTGATGAAAAACTGGGTGGTCGTGTACTTCGGTAACATGGTCGGCGCAGTTTTACTGGTTGTGTGTATGCTGATCACTAAGCAATACATGTTCGACGGTGGTCAAGTCGGTTTGAACGCGATGGCAATTTCGCAACACAAACTGCATCACGGTTTCTTCCAAGCTATCGCGCTGGGCATCATGTGTAACGTTTTGGTCTGTATCGCAGTTTGGATGACGTTCAGTGGGCGCACACTAACGGATAAAATTGCAGTAATGATCTTGCCTGTTGCTATGTTCGTTTCTGCTGGCTTTGAGCACTGTATTGCGAACATGTTCCAAGTACCAATGGCGATCGGTATTAAGTACTTTGCTCCAGAGTCGTTCTGGCAAATGACAGGTGCAAACATCGCAGACTATGCGGATCTGAACATGATGGGCTTTTTGGTGAACAACCTTATCCCTGTAACGATTGGTAATATCATCGGTGGTGGTGTCTTCGTTGGCATGTGGTACTGGATGATTTACCTACGTGATGAAGACAAGCATCTTAAGTAATTTTTAAAAAAGGCAAGCCCAGTGGCTTGCCTTTTTTTGATCTTTCCAAACTTAGTGTTTAAACCAACTCTTCATTGACGCCATATTCGTTTGGCGTCCAGTGAGACGTCATCTCTGAGGGTTCTTGCACTAGCCAATCCACTGGCGTGTCTAATAATAAGTCTTCGACCTTTTCTCGCGTGATTAACATATCCATGTGAGCTCTCCCGTTGTCGGTTAACCGCACTTTAGCGGAGTAAAGTGACGGTTCAATGACCAATCAATGACCATTAAATTTCTCAGAAGAGGGAGGGCCGAAATGGCGCTTATGTTTCTGGTTGCTTATGGGTTTTAGGGGTTTATCCACATTTTCTGTGGATAACCTGTCGCAAAGATCGTGAGTATCTATTGTGATCCAGAAAAATTCATAAAATGAGATGCTTATATGACTATTTAGTGAGCACGCTAGGCTTTCTCTTTGTTGATAAACTTCACTTTTATGCGTCCTTCTTTAGTTTGTACACAGGTAAGCGTCATCTCTAAGGTAATTGCTACCGACACACTTAGCATGACAAAAATCGCCAACATGATGACCAGTTGATACTTGATTGCCACCATAGGGCTCGCTCCTCCCAGAATTTGACCTGTCATCATCCCAGGGAGGGTCACTAAACCTGTAGTCGCCATCGAAGCTAGGATTGGAGCAAGTGATTTACGAAGCGCTTCTTGAAGGAAAGGGAAGGAAGCGTACTTAGGTGCAGCCCCAAGAGAAATGGCTGCTTCATATTCAGATTTTCGCTGTTCGAAAGCGGTGAATAAGTTCTGTAGTGCGACGATGTTACTACTCAAGCTGTTGCCAAGTAGCATTCCCGCTAGAGGGATCATGTATTGTGCGTTATAGAAAGGCTCAGGCTTTACAAGGCCCAATGCGATGGCGGCAAGAAGTGGAAGTAAACTGCATGACAATCCGGTGATAAGGGGCATCATTAGAGGCTTTTTAGGGAGGTTTGCTTTACCCACAATTGAGCTCGCGCCAACCACCACCATAATCGCTAGCCACGCTAAGTTCACCATCAAGCTATTTAGTTCAAATAGATACTCAAGGTACACACCAACCAAAATTAATTGCACGGTCATACGGGCAACACTGATGGCAGTGTCTTTAGCTATGCCTAATTTGTATCGAGCATTAATGGTAAGGGGAACGATAAGAATCAAACTAAAAAGTGCGAGTTCAAACCAATTTATATCAACAACCTGATTCATAAACCTTCTCCCAAAATTAACCGTCTGATTTTAACGGAGCTCATTTGGTTTATGAATTGCAGAACTCTGTTTTTTTGCAATCTTATGTCCAGAAAAAAGCAGACATTTGGTGAGGTTTTATTAACATTTGGATCACAACTTCTTGTCTTTAGTCGAAAAAATAGCGATTTAGTAGCACGAAAAAATCCATAAAATTGTAAACAAAGTTAATCTTATGTTGTATTCTTAACATGTATGCAAAAGACTTATTTCTTCACATCCATTAATATTTCTTCACAAAGAATATCAATCAAACACATCTCTGGATGAGCTCAAAAAAGTGTTGGATAACAAGGGCTGGAGCGTCAGATTTGATTGAACCTTACTGTTAGTATGGTCTAACATTTTCCAATAGAGATTGTAAAAAACTTAAGCTTGGTAACGCGAGCTTTTCAATAACACTAGATACAAAATAGGCAAATGTATGAGTGATGTTAACAAAATTGAGAGTGGTGAAAAACGCTCACTGGAGTGGAAGTCTTTCCTCTTCATTGCAGTTGTTCTCTTCCCAATTCTGAGTGTGGCTTTCGTAGGTGGCTACGGATTTATCGTTTGGGCACTACAAGTGTTCTTCTTTGGTCCTCCAGGTGCACACGGCATGTAAGCCAGTGAGCTCACAACCACACTTTAGAAAAGATTTTAAGAGAGCAAATAATGAAATCATTAATCATTAAACTGTGGCGTACGATGACGCGCCCGGCAGTTCATATCAGCCTTGGCGTGCTGACTATGGGCGGTTTCATCGCTGGTGTTATTTTCTGGGGTGGCTTTAACACAGCCCTAGAAGCGACCAACACAGAAGAATTCTGTATTAGCTGTCACACAATGCGTGACAACGTATACGTTGAACTACAAGACACTGTTCACTGGAAAAACCACTCTGGTGTTCGTGCTACTTGTCCTGACTGTCACGTTCCACATAACTGGACAGATAAGATCGCTCGTAAAATGCAAGCGTCTAAAGAAGTATTTGCACAAGTATTTGGCAACTACGACGAACCGGGTGTTTTCGAAGAGCGTCGTATCGAACTTGCTAAACATGAATGGGATCGTTTCTCTGCAAACAAATCCCTAGAGTGTAAAAACTGTCACAACTACGATTCAATGGACTTCGAGCAAATGTCTCCAACTGCTCGTATCCAAATGAAGCAAGCAGCTGAGAAAGATCAAAGCTGTGTTGACTGTCACAAAGGTATCGCACACAAACTACCAGCTGGCATGGACAGCATCGGTGGTATCGTTGGTGACCTAGAAGGTATGACTTCAAACACAGATTACGGTGTTGGTCAGCAACTAGTAAGTGTTCGTCACCTACCAATCTACTTCGACGATAAAGGTACTGAAGAAGCAGGTCTTCTAAACCCTGCGTCAACAGTTAAAGTTCTTGAAGATAAAGGCGACTACGTTGAAATCGAAATCGATGGTTGGCGTAAAGCGAAAGGCTTCGGTCGTGTAATCCAAGAAGACTTCGGTAAGAACATTGCAGTAGCATCGCTACTAAAAGAAGCAGCAACAGACGCTAAAGTAGTTACTGCTGGTGAGAAGAAAGTTGATGAGCTAACTGGTCTTCCTTGGGAGAAAGTAGCTGCGAAAGTATGGATCAAGAAAGAATCTATGCTGAACGACATCAACCCTGTATGGGAAAAATCTGCAGAAGCTTACAAAACTAACTGTTCTGTATGTCACACACAACCAGCTGAAGCGCACTTCGATGCGAACACATGGCCAGGTATGTTCGACGGTATGCTAGCGTTCGTTAACCTAGATACAGACAGTGAAGCACTGATCTTGAAGTACCTACAGAAGCACTCTTCAGATTATGCTGAAGGTCACCACTAATAAGCGTCGGATTGGAGTAAATATAAATGGCTATTACACGAAGAAGTTTTCTTAAAGGTGTAGCAACCACAAGTGCAGCGTCAGTTATCGGTCCAAGCTTATTGGCTTCAGCATCTGCGAACGCAGCTGAGACTACAGGTACTTGGAAAGTAACAGGTTCACACTGGGGCGCGTTCCGCGCCCACATCTACGCGGGTAAAGTTCAAGAGATCAAACCGCTAGAACTAGACAAGAACCCAACAGAAATGTTGAACGGCATCAAGGGCATCATCTACAGCCCATCACGTGTTCGTTACCCAATGGTTCGTCTAGATTGGCTGAAGAAGCACAAATACAGCGCGGAAACGCGTGGTAACAACCGTTTCATCCGTGTTACTTGGGATGAAGCATTAGACTTGTTCTACCGTGAGCTAGAGCGTGTTCAGAAAGAATACGGTCCATGGGCTCTACACGCAGGTCAAACTGGTTGGAACCAAACTGGTGCGTTCAACAACTGTACAGCGCACATGCAACGTGCGGTAGGTATGCACGGTAACTTCATCACTAAAGTAGGTGACTACTCGACTGGTGCGGGCCAAACCATCATGCCTTACGTACTAGGTTCAACAGAAGTTTACGCACAAGGTACGTCTTGGTCTGAAATCCTAGAGAACTCAGACAACATCATTCTTTGGGCAAACGACCCAGTGAAAAACCTACAAGTAGGTTGGAACTGTGAGACTCACGAGTCATTTAAGTACCTAGCGCAACTGAAAGAAAAAGTAGCGAAAGGCGAGATCAATGTTCTTTCTGTAGACCCTGTTAAGAACAAGACTCAACGTTACCTAGAGAACGATCACCTATACATTAACCCGCTAACAGACGTAGCATTCATGCTTGCTGTCGCGCACGTACTGTACAACGAAGACCTATACGACAAGAAGTTCATTGAAACTTACTGTCTAGGTTTCGAAGACTTCATCAAGTACGTACAAGGTGAGACGAAAGATAAAGTTGTTAAGACTCCAGAGTGGGCTGCGCCTATCTGTGGCGTGAAAGCGGACAAGATTCGTGAATTCGCGCGCATGCTAGTGAACGGCCGTACACAGATCCTTATGGGTTGGTGTATCCAGCGTCAAGAGCACGGTGAGCAGCCATACTGGGCAGCAGCAGTAGTTGCAGCGATGGTTGGTCAAATCGGCCTACCTGGCGGTGGTATCTCTTACGGTCACCACTACTCAAGTATCGGTGTACCTTCAACTGGTTTCGCGGGCCCTGGTGGTTTCCCTCGTAACCTAGATACAGGTATGAAACCGAAGTGGGACAACAACGACTTTAACGGTTACAGCCGCACTATCCCAGTTGCACGTTGGATCGACTGTCTTCTAGAGCCAGGTAAAGAGATCAACTACAACGGTGGTAAAGTTAAGCTTCCAGACTTCAAGATGATGGTGATCTCGGGTAACAACCCATGGCACCACCACCAAGATCGTAACCGCATGAAGCAAGCGTTCCAGAAGCTTCAAACGGTTGTGACTATTGAATTTGCTTGGACGGCGACTTGTCGTTTCTCAGACATCGTTCTACCTGCATGTACGCAGTGGGAACGTAACGACATTGACGTATACGGTTCATACTCGAACAAAGGTCTTATCGCGATGCATCGCCTAGTGGACCCATTGTTCCAATCTAAGCCAGACTTCCAAATCATGAGTGAACTGACTCAACGCTTTGGTCGTCGCGACGAGTACACTCGTGGCATGAGCGAGATGGAGTGGATCCGCAGTCTTTACAACGATTGTAAGAAAGCGAACGATGGTAAGTTTGAAATGCCAGAATTTGATGAATTCTGGGAACAAAGCGTACTAGACTTCGGTGAAGGTAAGCCTTGGGTTCGTCATGCGGACTTCCGTAAAGATCCAGAAATCAACCCACTGGGTACGCCTTCTGGCTTTATCGAGATCACTTCTCGTAAGATCGGTCGTTACGGTTACGAACACTGTCAAGAACACCCAATGTGGTTCGAGAAATCAGAACGTTCACACGGTGGCCCTGGCTCTGACAAACACCCGTACTGGCTACAATCTTGCCACCCGGACAAGCGTCTGCACTCTCAGATGTGTGAATCTGAAGATTTCCGTGCTACTTACGCTGTTCAAGGTCGCGAGCCTGTATACATCAACCCAGCTGATGCGAAAGCAAAAGGCATTAAAGACGGTGACTTGGTACGCGTATTTAACGACCGTGGTCAACTTCTTGCTGGTGCGGTTCTAACAGACAGCTACCCACGTGGTGTTGTGCGTATCGAAGAAGGTGCGTGGTACGGTCCTCTAAACGAGAAAGTAGGTGCAATCTGTACTTACGGTGACCCTAACACACTAACTCAAGATATCGGTTCTTCTGAGCTAGCACAGGCGACTTCTGCGAACACATGTATCGTAGACTTCGAGAAATTCACTGGTAAAGTTCCACCAGTGACTTCATTCGGTGGTCCAATCGAAGTTGCTTAATAACAGCACTAAGCTTTAAACGAAATACCAGCCTTCGGGCTGGTATTTTTTTAACCAAAATTTCAGTGAGCACTCTCTCAATACCAAATCTAAGTATCTGCACGACCGCAAGATTCGTGATGCTGATAACGAATTGGGTAGGAGAAGCGGAGGATAATGAGCCAAACTAAACAATAATAATCAAGTGAGTAGATTTTCTATGGCTCAAACCATTCAATTGGCCAATCACACCGAACTAACGGTGCATGATAATGATCTTCTGTTTGAAGTGATGGGCAACCAAGTTCATTTTTCGTTTGCAGGGATTCACAACAAAACCTTCACCGATCGTGAAGTCCTGTTCGAAATGCCTTTCCTCTACGAACAAGGCGCAACAGTGTTAGGCGACGGTTTCCAAATGCTAGCGCAGACCAGCGGCACCATTTCTCAACCTGTCGACGTTGGTCGTTGCCCCGACAACAATAACTCTTACCGCATTTACCCTGAGAATTCCCCTAAGCGTTACTACAACTATCTAGCTGTTGAAGACGCTGCAGGTTATACCTTGTTCGGTTTTACCTCTTGTCATCGCTTTGCAGGGTATTTTGAAGTGCAGCAGCATGGTGAGCATTGGGTACTTTCTGCTTCTATCGACGGAGAGCAGACCCAAGTGGCTGATTGGGAGCACAACAAGCTAGAATCTGTTGCGGTACTTCGTGGTAATTCTCTCTCTGAGTTATACAAACAGTACAGTGAGATGCTTGCCGAGCATCACCCAATCCGTAACGGTGTCACACAAGATGCGCCAATTGGCTGGTGTTCTTGGTACGCATACTATGCGGATGTGACAGAAAATAACGTGTTGGAAAACGTCGAATGCATGCAAGACAACCTAGCCGAGCTTGAATGGGTGCTGCTCGATGACGGTTACCAAGCATTTATGGGGGATTGGCTAACGCCTTCAGATAAGTTTTCTGGCGGTGTGAAAGAACTGATTCACAACATTCGCGCTAAAGGCAAAAAACCAGCGATTTGGATGGCGCCATTCATTGCTCAACCAGAATCGGAGATCTTCCAAAAACATCCTGATTGGTTTGTGCGTCACGAAGATGGCAGCTTATTGAAAGCAGAAGATGTTACCTACGGCGGTTGGCGCTGTACACCATGGTATATCCTCGATACTTCAAACCCAGAAGTGCAAGATCACCTGACTCATGTGGTTTCTGTCATGCGCCAAGAGTGGGGCGTTGAGCTATTCAAATTAGACGCAAACTACTGGGGCACGTTAAAAGGTAAGCGAAGCCAATCGGGTGTCACCGGTGTAGAAGCCTACCGCATGGGTATGGAAGCGATCGCTAAAGGAGCAGGGGATGCATGGCTGTTAGGCTGTAACGCGCCAATGTGGCCTTCTTTGGGCTTAGTTGATGCAATGCGTGTCTCTGACGATGTAGAGCGCCATAGTCATCGCTTTGAACAAATTGCGAAAGAAACCTTCTTCCGTAGTTGGCAGCATCGTAAGTTATGGCAAATTGACCCTGATTGCGCGACGTTCACTTCACTACCTAACCAAGCAGCTTCGCGCGAAGATTACCAATTCCATCGTAACGCGCTGCTAGCGTGTGGCGGCCTACTGCTGTCTGGTGATCCTCTACCAGAAATCACCCCATTTGCGAGTAAGACACTAGCGAAATTGATGTTGCGTCAAAGGCGCAATCAGGAATCAGCCAAGTTTACCGCGCTAGGTTTGAACCATGCTTTCCTGCCACTAACATCTAAGAATGATCTGCACTGTTTGTTTAACTACGCGAACGATGATGCGACAGAGTTTACGCTTACCGCAGACCAGCCTACCGATTGGTACGACTACTGGACAGGAGAGAAGCTCAACCAAGAGCCATGTCAGTTGCTGTTGGTTAGCTTGGATAAAGGCCTCAATGCTAAAGCTATCGTGACAGCTTAGCCTTGTGTGCTTCCAAAAACAAAAGAGCCTCAATTGAGGCTCTTTTTGTATCCATTGCATCTGAACCTAAAGCTAGTATTCGAATAGGAAAAAGTAACCGTATCCGACAATCAAAGCTGGTATCGCAGAGTAGATAGTGGCGACAAGCGCAGCTTTAGGAGCCATTGCAATCGCAGGGAATAAGGCATCACCATCATTTGAAATGGCATTAGAAAGTTGTGCCGATAATGGCGCTGCGCCGGATATATAAAGACTCGTTACGAGAATTTGTGGACCACAGCCTGGCAATATACCAATAGCCAAACCAACGAGAGGCATCCAGATCCCCCAGTTTGAGAACGTCGCTCCCAAGTCTAAACCCGAGAAATAGGTTGTAAGTTCAAAGGCTAAGAAAGCCAAAATAACCCATGCGCTAACAAAGTTTGTGTCTTGCGCCGCTTTTTGAATTGGGTGTGAATCGATGATTTTGTCATCTTCAGATACTGTTGATTTGTAATCACCCAGTTCTTTGGTCATCGCCCACAAAAACATACTTACAACCGCAAATGTCGCACCTAACCATTCCATACTGTTTTCTTTGAGGCCAAGCAATTGGTTGGTATCCACTTGGAATGAGCCCAGAACGGCAATGATACTTGCAGGTATGAGCAGCCATTTCCAGAATGCTCCTTGAAGATTGATAGCACGTTGCTCAACTGTTGTGTGCGCATCACTATGGCTATTACAGCATTGAGCTTGTGGAACATCCTCTTTTTGCTTTGGGCGCAAGAAGTCATCAGCGTGGAATGCATTCACTACCCACCCAGATATTGCGCCTACGACAATACCTAAAGCAATAACACCAAACCCTGTTGCAGGCTCCGCTGCGAGTAATAAGAAGGCGGCATCACCCATGGTCGAGGTTAATACTGCAACGATAGCACCAAAGCCAACTCGGCCACTGATGAACTGAGTGGTGACAACGATAGCACCACCACAACCAGGCAAAGCTCCAAGGAGTGCTGCAAAGAAAACTTGATGGCTACGAGAGCTGTGGTAAAGCGCAGTGAGTCGATTTGTCTTCGACATGAAGTTCGAAAGGTAATGGTAGATAGCTAAGGTAGCTGCAACGTAACAAGAAACCGCCCAGAAAGAATCAGATAGGGTAGCGACGGTGACTTCTCTTGTGGTTTCACTAGCTAACAGTGCGAGCAATGCGATAGGCAGCAATAGCCTTTTATAGGCCAGACGAAATTGAGTTGGCTGCAGCAGCTGATGCGCCGAGTGGAAAATTTTTGTTGCGTTCATAGTAAGCTCAAATGCAAATAGGAATGATTCTCATTATATGAAGGTGAGAATTATTCGCAATAGGCGGTAACAACTTTTCTTCGTGTCAATTTCCCTCAAATCAGGTAAAGTATCGGCCTTTGTGAGCAAACCCGCTTCCAAGGTGTAATTCGTTATGCAATTCACCCTTTTAGGAAGCGCATCAAACTGACTTGAATAGGAAGAAACATGATTCTAGTTGTAGGTCATAAGAACCCAGACAGTGACAGCATCTGTAGTGCACTAGTTGCAACTGAACTTCTAAAGGCGCGTGGCGTTGAAGCAATGCCAATCCGCCAAGGCGAAATTAACCGTGAAACTCAGCACATCCTTGAAGTAGCTGGTGCAGAAGTTCCTGAACTTCGTACATCAGTAGCGGGTGAAACTGTTTGGCTAGTAGACTACTCAGATCTAGCGCAAGCACCAGACGATATTGCTGAAGCAGAAGTTGCAGGTATTGTTGACCACCACCGTCTAGGTGACGTGATGACAGTAAACCCAATGGAAGCATGGATCTGGCCTGTTGGTTGTACTAACACAGTACTGTTCAACATGTTCAAGATTGAAGGTCACGAGATCAAGCCTCAAATCGCTAAGCTAATGATGTCAGCGATTCTTTCTGACACAGTAGGTTTCGCTTCTCCAACTTGTACTCAAAAAGACAAAGATGCTGTAGCTGAGCTAGCGGCTATCGCAGATGTACAAGATGTTGACGCATTCACTAAAGATCTTCTAATCGCTAAAACAAACATCGAAGGTCTATCTGCAGCTGAACTTGTTGAAAAAGACCTTAAAGGTTACCCATTCAACGGTCGTGACGTAGTAGTAGGTCAGGTTGAACTTGCGACTCTAGAGCAAGTTGACGGCATGATCGAAGCACTAGAAGCGGATCTAGAAGCGCGTTGTGCAAACGACAACCTAGCATTTGCTGCTGTTATGCTAACAGACATCACTACTGCTCAAACTCGTCTTCTTTACAAAGGTGAGTGGGCTGAGAAGCTTGTTAAGCACGAGAAAGACGGCATGCTAATGATGGAAAACACTCTAAGCCGTAAGAAGCAAGGCTGGCCTTGGCTTCAAACTGAGCTTGTGTAATTTCATTATTACCAACGTATACTTTAAATGCCCGCCAATAGGTGGGCATTTTTCTATGGGAATAGGAGACAAACATGTCTGAAGCATTAACCCAAGAGCAAATGGACACCATCAATCGCTACAACGAAGAGCAGCGTTTGAAATACTGTGTGAAGGAAATCGTAGCAAACCGCAAAGTGTGGATTCTGAAAGACGAACACGGCTGCGTAATGCTAAATACAGAAGATGACGATTGTGTGCCAGTGTGGCCAAACGAAGAGTTCGCGCAGCAGTGGGCGACAGGTGACTGGGAAGAGTGTGAACCAGAAGCTATCTCTTTGAACAAATGGCACAGTCGTTGGACATCTGGCCTAGAGGACGATGAGTTGTCTGTTGTGGTTTTCCCAAACCAGAACGAAGAAGGCGTAGTTCTATTCCCTGACGAGTTTGATTTCGAGCTTCGCAAACAAGAGAGCCGTCGCTAGTCACTAAAAAGCGTGCTCTTAAATTCAGAGAATAAATAAGCCTGCGTTGATGCAGGCTTTATTGTTTTTAGAGGAGGTTTTTTTTGAGGAAGCGAATACTAGAGACTTACTACTCGATCAGTTTTTAGTGGTTTGGCGCTTTGTAGAAGTGACTCTCTACCAGTCGTTGAGTAATCGCATGCTCTGGGTTGGTTAAAACTTGGTTTGTCTCACCAAATTCGACCACTTCGCCTTCATGCATCACCATCACTTTATCGGTAATGTGTTTCACAATGCCGATATGTTGAGACACGTAAACAAACGACAATCCCATCTCTTCTTGTAGCTCCAAGAACAGGTTAATGATCTGAGAGCGCATTGCCATGTCGAGACCGTTTAGTGCCTCATCAGCGACGATGATAGACGGTTGAAGAATCAAAGCACGAGCAAGACACACACGCTGCTTTTGACCCGCTGCCAGCATCTGTGGGTAGAAGTAAGCATGTTCCGGTAACAAACCTACGCGTAGCAACGTATCCTTCACACGCTTCATTCGTGCATCCGGCGGCATGTTGGTGTTTCGTTTTAGCGGGCCTTCCAAAATACGACCGATCTGAATTCGAGGATTCAAAGAGGTGTTTGGATCTTGGAAAATCATCCGAATCAGCTTACAGCGCGTCGAATAATCTTTGTGCTCTAGACGTTCACCATTCACGCGAATCTCGCCAGAGCTTGGCTCAACTACACCAGCAAGCATACGCGCTAGGGTTGATTTACCTGAACCGTTTTGACCGATAAAGCCAATGGTTTGGCCTGGTTCTAGAGTAAAGCTAACCGGTTTTACCGCTTCCTTGACTGTGCGTTTGAACAGACCTGAGCGCGTGACAAACTGTTTCGATAGGTTATCGACTTCAAGCAACGCACTCATGAATGTTTCTCCGTGTTCAATGGGAAGTGACAGCTAAATTTGTGATTCTTAATACGCTTCGTGTGTGGAATCTCCACACATTGTCTTTGTGCATAAGGACAACGCGGCCCTAAGCGACAACCAATTGGTAAGTGCTGCAAAGGAGGGATGGAACCCGGCAGCGATTGCAGTTTTTGCTTATGCGGGATCCAGTCATTAAAGTCTGGCATCGCTTTGAGCAGTGCTGCGGTATACGGGTGTTTTGGTGCCGCAATCAGTTTTTCTGTATCGGCGGATTCTACCGACTGGCCACAGTACATTACTGTAATACGATTCGCCCACTGAGTAATCGTGGTCAAGTCGTGCCCAATCAACACAATCGTGGTGTTGTTAAGCTGATTCATTCGGCTCAACAAACGCAAAATTTGTGACTGAGTAATAGGGTCAAGGTCGTTGGTTGGCTCGTCGGCAATCAAGATTTTCGGCTTGGTTGCAATCGCCATTGCGATCATGACTTTTTGACATTCACCGTCTGTTAGCTCGTACGGGTAGCTGCCCATCAAACGTTTGTGATCTTTGATACCGACTTTATGGAGTAGGGCAATCGCCTGCTTCTTACGCCACTTGAATCGCTCCCACCATTTGCCTTCAAAAGAGCGAGAAGGGATCGATTCGATCAACTGACGTCCTACTTCTTCAGAAGGATCCAAACAGGTTGAAGGCTCTTGGAAGATCATCGCGATGTCACGCGCAATCACTCTTCGGCGCTCTTTCGGCGTCAATTGAAGTAAGTCGATGTTACCAAGGCGCATTCGGTCAGCGGTGACTTTCCAGTTGTCTTTACAAACCCCAACAATCGCTTTGGCGACGAGACTTTTACCTGACCCAGATTCGCCCACTAGGCCGCGTATTTCCCCCTCGTTTAGGGTAATGCTCATGCGGTCTACGGCTTTCACTAAGCCCGATGGCGTTTCAATTTCAATGGTTAAATGTCGAATATCTAACAACGGCATTATTCGATCCCCGCATTGAGCGCTTGGCGTACACCTTCACCCACTAAGTTTAGAACAACAACAGTAAACATAATGGTGAGACCGGGTAGCGTCACCGTCCAAGGTGCGATGTAAATCAGTTCAACAGAGTCACCAAGAATTGCACCCCATTCCGTGCTTGGCGCCTGTGCACCAAGACCAAGGAAACCCAGTGCGGTGATATCAAGAATCGCAACAGAAAGTGCTAAGGTGATTTCTGCCGCGATGACTGTTAACACGTTCGGTAGAATCGAGTTCCAAAGCAAGTAGAAGTCGTTAGCACCGTCCAAACGGGCAGCCATGATGTAATCTTTCTCAACTTCGGTATGCACGGCAATATAAACCGAGCGAATAAAGCGCGGAATCAAAGCCAAACATATCGCCAATAGAATATTGAATTCCCCAAAGCCCAAGAAAGCCACAAAAATGATGGCAAGCAGCAGTGATGGAATTGACATGACGGTGTCGAGAAGGTGGTTCAGTGTGCTAGACAAAAGGCCTTTGGTCATACCCGCTAACACGCCAATAAAGCAACCGATAAGAGCTGCAATTGCTGTGATTGCAACCGCTGCACCAAACGTCAACTGAGAGCCCATGATAAGGCGTGAAAGAATGTCACGACCTAAGTCATCGGTTCCTAAAAAGTAATCAACAGTGCCTGCCGGTGCCCATGATGGCGGAACCAGTAATTCGCCCGATTGCGCTTGCGGATCGTAGGGTGCTAGCAGTGGAGCAAAGATGGTAATCAGTACAATGAAAGCCAAACACCACAAGCCGAACATTGCCAAGCTGTTCGCACGGTAGCTGCGCCAGAAACGTTCGAACTGGGTTGGAATGCGTTCTTCCTGATAAACGTTATTTGTTAGCATACCATTCCTTTCTCACCAGAGGGTTAATCATGGCACCAATCAGATCCGAAAGGATGTTGGCAGTTAAAACAAGGGTTGCTAGAACCATTACACCCGCTTGAATCGAAGCATAATCTTGATTCGAAAGAGCGTCTAACAACCAGCGACCAATGCCAGGCCAGTTGAAGATGGATTCAGTGATGATCGCGAGAGTAATCATGCTCGAAAGTTGAACCCCAACCTTTGGAATGATGGGTGGAATCGCATTACGAAGTACGTGTTGAGTCACGATCTCGCGGTTCGACAAACCTTTGATTCGCGCAGCACGGATGTAGTTTTGGCTCATCACTTCTGCAACCGATGCTCGCATCAAGCCAATGACCTGGGTGGTTGGCGTTAATGCCAATACCAAACATGGCAAAATCATATGCTCAATAACGCTTTGCAGTGCATGCGCTCGGTATTCACCTTTTGCCATGAAAGCATCAATGATGGCGAATCCTGTTACGTGGTCGATTTCATAAAGTAAGTCATAGCGTCCCGCAACTGGGAACACATGATACTGAAGCGAAAACACCATAATCAGCATGAGAGCAACCCAGAAGATAGGCGCAGAGTAACCTGACATCGACACAAACGAGATACTGGTATCAAGCCATTTACCTTGTTTCATGCCTGCAATGGTACCAAGTGGAATACCGATAAGTAGCGACACTACGAATGCAAAGAAACACAGCTCTAACGTCGCAGGGAAAACGACAGCGAGTTCTTCGTAAATAGGATTGCCATTTTTACTGATGCCGAAGTTAAGCTGAGACAACTCGACTAAATAACTTTGCCAACCCGACCAAAATTCAACGTTTGCCCAGTGGGAAGTGGGATCCAAACGCAGGAGTGAAAAGCCCACTAACGTGAGAATCATCAAAGTGATGACAAACAGATTAAGACGTCTTACGGCGTACCAAAACATTAATGAATTCTCTCAACTCTATCAAAAGGTTGTGCATTGAAAGGGCTCGACTTAAAGCCTTTCAGCGATTTATCGTGAACACGGAATTGAACACCATGAGCTAGCGGAATCACCGGGAACTCTTCGTTCAATATGTTTTGCGCTTGGCGGTACAAGTTCAAACGGTAACGTTGTTGCTCTGTTTCTAACGCAAGATCCAACAAGAAGTCGAAGTCGTCGTTACACCACATTGAAACGTTCAAACCAACGCGCTCAGATTCACAAGAGAGCAGTGGACGGAAGAAGTTATCCGGATCGCCTGTATCACCAATCCAGCCCGTTAGCAGTAAATCGACATCATTGATGGTTTCTAACTGAGTGCGCTCAAAACGGTCATCGGTCAGAAGTCGTAAATCAACGCCAATATCCGCAAAGTTAGCTTGAATCAGTTCAGCGGTTTTGCGTGGGCTTGGATTGAATGCGCGTGGCTCTAAAGGTACCCACATAGTTAACTGAAGCCCTTTTTCATAACCCGCTTCTCGCAATAGGGCTAGGGCGTAGTTACGGTCATAACGGATTTTTACGCTGTCTTTTTGGTAAGCCCAAGAATTAGGAGGAAGTAGGGTATAGGCTTGAGTGCCTGTTCCGTAGTAAACCGAATCAAGAATGTTCTGACGATTGATCGCGAGATTCAGTGCTTGTCGAACACGAGGATCGCGAAGAGCAGGGTGACCAGTGTTAATCGCAATAAAAGAAACGTTGTTCGCAGGTGTTGCGGTTAACTCAAGGTTTTCCGTTTCTTGAATGATTGGGATCTGGCTAGAAATCGGTGACGCCAAAACATCACATTCATTTCTCAAAAGCTTAGCCAGCGTACCAGTACCGCGGTGAGAAATGTCGAATACCACTTGTTCCATCTTCGCCGGTGACTTCCAGTATTTTGGATGACGTTCCAAGCGAATCAAATCGTTTACTTGATACTCTTTTAGTTGGTAAGGACCAGTACCAATCGGCAACATATCGATTTGTGCTTTTTCATCCTTCTCTGCCAATTGCTGCCCGTATTCGGCAGATAGCAAAACAGCATGGCTAGTGGCGATATTTGCCAAAAAAGCAAAGTTAGGCTGAGAAAGTACGAACTTAACCGTGTGGTCATCCAGAGCAATCACATCTTTAACGAGGTTTTGGAAATCCAAACCTGCAAACCATGGATAAAAACCACCACCGACGTCGTGAAACGGATGGTCTACATCAATGATTCGCTTAAAGCTGAATACCACATCTTGGGCGTTAAACGGACGAGTTGGTGTGAACCAAGCGGTTTTTTGAAACGCGACGTCTTGTTTTAAGCTAAACGTGTATTCCGTACCTTCGTCGTTGACCGACCAACTTTCCGCAAGGTTTGCGACAGGTTGGTGAGATTTAGGATCGAGGGTGAGCAGCGTGTCGTACAGCTGAGGACTTAATGCTTCGGCTGTGATGCCGCTGTCAATGAGCTGAGGGTTAAACGTGGTTGGCTTACCTTGCCCACAAAACACAAAGCCATTCTCTCGAATATCATTGTGATCGATTTCGTCACCACATGCGGTGAGTAAGCTAATACCAATAAGGCTCAGCGATAGTCTTATAAAAGCTTTCATAATATGAAATGGTCATTGGACTTTGCTTGTTCCTTCTGCTATTTGCATCAGGGATGACAAGCGAAAATGATCCCGCTAATTTATCACCTTTGCCAACTCGCTCCAAACATAAAATCGTTGCGTAGCGAGGTGTTAGATCAAATTACCGTATCATTTCTGGTTGGCGACCTTATTTGCCTCTCAAATTGCTCACTATGTGTGTGATTTGCCACTGGTTAGGAAACGGCTTGTTTTCCTTAGTATAGTGAGACAACGCTAGAGTGAGAGAGCAGGTGCTATTTATCCTTGACCAACTAAGCCATATTTTCTGACCATACCTCTGAGCTGGTGGTAACTTAGCCCCAATAGCTCTGCCGCTTGGCGTTGGTTAAACTTCGCTTCTTCTAAAGCGCGGTTAAGCAGTTCGATATCTTGGTCTTCTTGCCACTGTTTGTAATCCAGAGGGAAGCGAATCTCGGATCTCGGTGCCGTTTCTGCAGGTTCTGATTCTTCTTGATTTGCTGTATGGCCTAACGCGTTATCCCAACCCGCTTCAAATGGGTTAAAGATAAGATGTTCTATCGGATCAGAGTTTAAACCATGACGATAAATCGCACGCTCAATCACGTTCTTTAACTCACGTACGTTGCCCGGCCAAGCGTAATCCAAAAGTGATTGTTGTGCTTCTTCCGTAAAGCCAACAAAGTATTCCAACTGCAATTCACGGCACATCTTGATCGCGTAATGCTCGGCAAGGGAAAGAATGTCTTCCTTTCGCTCTCTCAGTGGTGGAAGCATGATGACGTCAAACGCTAAACGGTCGAGTAAATCTGCGCGGAAATCGCCTTGTTCCGCCAGTTTTGGTAAATCGGCATTGGTTGCACAAACTAAACGCACATCTGCAGTCAGTGCAGTATGTCCGCCAACACGTTCGTACTCACCATATTCAATCACGCGTAGAAGTTTTTCTTGAACAAGAAGAGGAGCTGTCGCCAATTCATCAAGGAATAAGGTACCACCTTCTGCGCGTTCGAAGCGGCCTTTGTGCTTACCTTTAGATCCTGTAAATGAGCCGGATTCGTGGCCAAACAGTTCTGAATCAATCAGACCTTCGCTTAATGTCGCACAGTTTAGAGAAAGCAGTGGCTTATCCCAACGCTTTGATAAATAGTGTAAACGTTGCGCGATGAGTTCTTTACCTGTACCTCGTTCCCCAATGATGAGAACAGGACGTTCAATCGGCGCAAGTTGTGATACTTTATCTAGTACGGCGAGAAAAGCGGGCGATTCACCAATGAGGTTCTGCTTCATAAAATCCTTCTTATTTTCTATCTAGCCACGATTTACAGTATTGGAGTTGGTGAAATTTACCAACAGTTGGTAAAAACCATCATAGCATAACGGAGTGTAACAACAACAAAATGCGTAAGGTGCTGTTTATAAAAGAAAATAAAAGTTGGCACGCTACTTGTTATATCTAAAGGGAGACACAAGGTGAATCACCACCTTGTCGAGTTTAAATAGGAAAAAAGAGGAGTTCCGTTATGGGTATTTTTTCTCGTTTTGCAGACATCGTTAACTCAAACATCAGTGCATTGCTAGACAAGGCGGAAGATCCTGAAAAAATGATCCGTCTTATCATCCAAGAAATGGAAGACACGCTTGTAGAAGTGCGTACTAACTCGGCTAAAGCGATTGCAGACAAAAAAGAGTTGGCTCGCAAAGTTGAAGCTTTAGAAGAGCAAATCACTGAGTGGGGTCAGAAAGCAAGCCTAGCTCTAGTGAAAGAGCGTGAAGATTTGGCACGTGCTGCTCTGATTGAAAAGCAAAAGCTAGAGCAAGTGATTAAAGGTCTTCACACTGAGCAAACGCTAGTCGAAGAAACCATTGAGAAACTGACTGGCGAAATCGGTAAGCTAGAAGCAAAAATCACAGAAACTCGCGCGAAGCAGCAAGCGCTAGCGATTCGTAACCAAACGGCATCTAACCGTCGTGATGTACAAAAGCAACTTCATGCAGGTCGTACAAACGAAGCGATGGCAAAGTTCGAGCAATACTCTCGTAAGATTGACGAGATGGAAGCGGAAGCGGATCTATACGCGAAAACGGGTAATGCAAAGTCGCTAGACCAAGAGTTTGCTGAGCTACAAGCACAAGACGAAATTGAAAAAGAGTTGGCAAAACTGAAAGAACAGATGTCATCGAACGATAAATAAGAAAGGAGCCATTTATGTCGACATTTTTTATTACTGGACCATTGATTGTCTTTTTAATCTTTGTCGCTCCACTATGGCTCTTCTTACACTATCGCAGCAAACGCAAAGCAGATAGTGCACTGTCGAGCCAAGATCTAGAGCGCCTTCAGGTACTGTCTGAAAAAGCGGAAGCGATGCAGTCTCGAGTTGAAACATTAGAGCGTATCCTAGACTCGGAGTCCCCAACATGGAGACGAAAGTATGAATAGACGAGAACTGTATCGTGACCCGGTAAACGGCAAAATCTCCGGTGTGTGTGCCGGAGTCGCAAACTACTTTGGCGCGGAAGTTTGGTTGATTCGTATCGTCGTGATCTCCGCAGCCTTGCTAGGCGGTACTTTTTTAGTCTTGTTGGCTTACATTGCAATGACCTTCATGCTAGAGAAGCAACCAATGACTTATACCGAGAACATTAAGTCACGCGAAGAACATACGTTGAAGAGCAAACCGTGGCAAAAAGGACAGAGTCCAGATCAGCTGTTAAGCGTGCTGGAAAATGACTTTAACCGCCTCGATGGAAAAATTCGCAACATGGAAGCGTATGTCACTTCTGACACTTATCGCGTAAACAGAGAGTTTAATAAGCTCTAGTGATTAGTTACTAATTTATTGATAAAGCAGGCTTCGGCCTGCTTTGTTTTTGTCTCAAATTGCTATTTTTAAAGAAATTTTTTGCTCTGATGCTCTAGAAGAACACCATAAATTCATCTACTTTAAAAGGAATGGATCTTAAATGGATGAATTAACATGAGAAAAGCGCTCATTCCAATCGCTGTCATGACGGTTCTCTCTGGGTGTGGAAAAGAGCTGCCACCAGTCCCTGAACCCGAATCTCGGCCCGCCAAACTCTTCACGGTCTCTGTAGGCAATGCTCAGTTTGAACGACATTTTCCTGCCACCACAGAAGCCGGCGACCGAGCAGTACTCGCATTCCGTGTGCCTGGTTTGCTTCAGTCGATTGAAGTCAATGCTGGGCAGATGGTCAACAAAGGCGATGTGCTTGCTGTACTCAACCCTGACGAGTATTCACTGCTCGAAAAACAAGCCCGTGCGAATTACACCCTAGCGGATGTTCAATACGAACGTTCGAAAAAGCTTCGTAAAGAACAAGTGGTGTCTGAGCAAGATTTTGATGCAGCGAAAGCTAATCATAATTCTGCAAAAGCACAGTGGAATCAGGCTAAAGCAAACCTGAGATACACCAAGCTTGTTGCCCCTTACGATGGCACTATTTCTTACCTGCCAGCGGAAAACCATGAATACGTGGCGGCAAAAGAAGGCGTCATGAACATTCAAACCAACCAAGTGATGAAGGTGTTATTCCAATTACCAGATCACTTGTTGAGTAAGTTTACGCAAGGTGCCAACGCGCATGCATCAATGACGTTTGATGCGTTCCCAGAGCGTTCTTTCGAATTGACCTTCCAAGAAATTGATACCGAAGCCGATCCTAAAACGGGCAGTTACAAAGTCACCATGGTGATGGCTCGCCCAGAAGGGGTCGGTATCTTACCGGGTATGTCCGGTAATGTGCATTTGGTGTCTGAAAATGCAGGTGCCACAAGAATTCCGAATTCAGCACTGTTTACTGAGAACGATAAAACGTGTGTTTGGCGTGTAAATGACCAAGGCATCGTTGAGAAAGTGACGGTAACGCTGAACGAGAAACAGCAGATTGCGTCCGGCCTAGAAGATGGTGATCAAATTATTATCTCTGGCGTCAACGTGATTGAGCCTGGCATCAAAGTGCGTGAGTGGGTTAAGGAGCGAGGACTGTAGTATGAAAGGAATCTTAGCTTTAACCACACTTTGCTCAGCAATGCTATTGGCAGGTTGTGGTGACAAAGGGCCGGAGCGAGAACTTGAAACGCCGCGCGTTCGAGTGGCTTCTCTGGAAGGTAAGAAGGTTGACGATAACCTGTATTTTCCTGCTGTCGCCAATGCGGCTGACCGTTCACACTTAAGCTTCCGTGTTGCGGGCGAGGTCAGTCGAGTCTTGGTCAAAGAAGGTGATAAGGTCACAAAAGGTGATGTTATTGCTACGCTAGACCCTACCGATTACAAGCTTGATGTCGATAACGCATCGGCACGTTTTTCTGTGGTTGACAGCCAATACCGCCGTTCAGCCCCTCTAGTGAAAAAAGGCCTATTGGCAAAATCACAATTTGATGAGATCGCAGCACAGCGTCAAATTGCGCTTGCTGAACTTGAATTAGCCAAGCTTCGTTTGTCGTTTACAGAGCTAAAAGCACCGGTTGATGGTGTTATTTCGCGCGTAAACGTAGACCAGTTTGAGAACATTCAAGTTGGTCAGTACATCGTGAACATTCACAGTGTGGATCGCGTTGAAGTACTGATTCAGCTTCCTGACCGTTTGTACGTTAATCAGCCTCCGACTGAAGAACATCTGACGGGAATCAATGCCGTGGTTCGTGTACCAAGCGGCAATGAGTACAACGCTCAAATCAAAGAGTTCACCACAGAACCAGATCCTAACACTGGCACCTTTACGGTGACGCTATCTCTGCCTATGCCAGAAAACGAATACATTCTTGATGGTATGGCAGTAGACGTGACCTCTAAAGATGAAAAGACCGGCCTAGACCTTAACATCGGTATCAACGTGCCAATCGAAGCCATTTTTAATGCTGATGGTGATGATCTGGATCGTGAAAACAAATTTGTTTGGGTCTTGAATGACGACAATACCGTAACTCGCAAGCAAGTGCGTGCTGGTAAAGCGTCACAAACCTCGGTTCAAATCCTTGATGGCTTAGAGCTTGACGACAAAGTGGTTGTCGCTGGTGTATCCCGATTAAGAGATGGCATGAAAGTGGAAGTGGTTAAGCAGGAGGCAACTCAATGAGTGAACAAAATAACGTTGCGCCTCAAAAAGATGATGATGAAAACGTAACGGGCATCGCGGCGTATTTCATTCGTAACCGTGTAATTAGTTGGATGGTATCGCTGATCTTCTTAATCGGTGGTATCTCTGCGTTTTTTGGCCTAGGTCGTCTTGAAGACCCGGCCTTTACCATCAAAGACGCAATGGTCGTCACCTCTTACCCTGGCGCGACACCGCAACAGGTTGAAGAAGAGGTAACCTATCCAATCGAAAAAGCGATTCAGCAATTAACTTATGTGGATGAGGTTAACTCCATTTCTAGCCGCGGTTTATCGCAAATCACTGTGACCATGAAAAACAACTATGGTCCGGATGACTTACCGCAGATTTGGGATGAGTTACGCCGTAAAGTCAACGACTTAAAAGGCACGTTACCGCCGGGTGTTAATGATCCATCGGTCATTGATGACTTTGGTGATGTATATGGCATCTTGTTGGCCGTAACTGGTGATGGGTACAGCTATAAAGAACTGCTCGACTATGTGGACTATTTGAGACGTGAGCTCGAATTAGTCGACGGAGTGAGTAAGGTTTCTGTATCTGGCCAACAGCAAGAGCAAGTCTTCATTGAGATTTCGATGAAGAAGCTAAGCAGTCTTGGTCTATCTCCGAACACGGTATTTAACCTACTATCGACCCAAAACGTCGTTTCCGACGCAGGTGCGATCCGAATTGGTGATGAGTACATTCGTATTCAACCAACCGGTGAGTTCCAGAGCGTTGACGAACTCGGCGATTTGCTACTGACAGAGTCGGGCGCGCAAGGTCTGATCTTCTTGAAAGACGTAGCGGAAATCAAACGTGGCTATGTCGATGTTCCAACCAACATCATTAACTACAATGGCGAGTTGGCGCTCAACATGGGTATTTCGTTTGCCCAAGGCGTTAACGTAGTTGAAGTGGGCAAAGCGTTTGACCGCCGAGTGGCGGAGCTTAAATACCAACAACCGGTTGGTGTTGAGATCTCAGAAATCTATAACCAGCCAAAAGAAGTAGATAAATCGGTAAGTGGTTTCGTTGTCAGCTTGGCGCAAGCGGTGGGCATCGTAATCGTCGTTCTGCTCTTCTTTATGGGGTTACGCTCGGGTCTTCTCATTGGTCTGATCCTATTGTTGACGGTATTAGGTACCTTCATCTTTATGAAGTACTTTGCCATCGACCTACAGCGGATCTCTTTGGGTGCTCTGGTTATCGCACTGGGTATGCTGGTGGATAACGCCATCGTGGTCGTGGAAGGGATACTCATCGGTACCCAGAAAGGACGAACGAGACTTCAAGCGGCTACAGACATCGTAACGCAAACTAAATGGCCGTTGTTAGGTGCTACCGTGATTGCAGTAACGGCATTCGCTCCAATCGGTCTGTCAGAAGACTCGACGGGTGAGTACTGTGGTACCTTATTTACTGTACTACTTATCTCTCTGATGCTGAGTTGGTTTACTGCGATCTCGCTAACGCCATTCTTTGCTGACATCTTCTTTAAAGGTCAGAAAATCAAGAGTGGTGAAGGGGAAGACAACGACCCTTACAACGGCATCATCTTCGTGATGTACAAAAAGTTCTTAAACTTCTGTATGCGCCGAGCATGGTTTACGGTTGTGGTTTTGGTGGCAGGTCTTGCGGCAAGTGTGTACGGCTTTACGCATGTAAAACAAGCCTTCTTCCCATCATCAACCACTCCTATCTTCCAATTAGACGTTTGGTTGCCTGAAGGTACAGACATTCGCGCGACAAACGACAAACTGAAAGAGCTTGAAGGTTGGCTAGCGAAGCAAGATCACGTTGAGCACATTACCACTACTGCGGGTAAAGGCTTACAACGTTTCATGCTGACTTACTCACCAGAGAAGAGTTACGCAGCCTACGGTGAAATCACGACGCGTGTAGAGAACTACGAAGCGTTGGCACCACTGATGGACCGTTTTAGAGAGCACATCAAAACCAACTACCCAGAAATCAACTACAAGTTGAAGCAAATTGAATTGGGTCCTGGTGGCGGTGCGAAGATTGAAGCGCGTGTTATCGGTTCGGATCCAACTGTGCTTCGTACTATTGCAGCGCAAGTGATGGATGTGATGTATGCAGATCCTGGCGCGACCAACATTCGTCATGACTGGCGTGAACGTACTCAAGTGCTAGAGCCTCAATTTAACGAGAGCCAAGCACGTCGTTACGGTATCACTAAGTCTGATGTGGATGACTTCCTATCTATGTCGTTCTCAGGTATGAATATCGGTTTATACCGCGATGGCACAACGCTTATGCCAATCGTAGCTCGCCTTCCTGAAGATGAGCGTATCGACATTCGTAACATCGAAGGCATGAAGATTTGGAGCCCTGCGCAGAGCGAGTTTATCCCGCTACAGCAAGTGACGATGGGTTACGACATGCGTTGGGAAGACCCAATCATCGTTCGTAAAAACCGTAAGCGCATGCTAACGGTGATGGCTGATCCAGATATCTTGGGTGAAGAGACGGCGGCAACATTGCAAGCTCGTCTACAACCACAGATTGAAGCGATCGAAATGCCACCGGGTTACTCACTAGAGTGGGGTGGTGAATATGAGTCATCAGGCGATGCGAAGGCGTCATTGTTCACAACGATGCCAATGGGTTACCTGTTCATGTTCTTGATCACCATCTTCTTGTTCAACTCGATTAAAGAGCCGCTGATTGTTTGGTTAACGGTGCCTCTGGCATTGATTGGTGTAACAACCGGTCTGCTCGCCTTGAACACGCCGTTTGGCTTTATGGCGTTGCTTGGTTTCTTGAGTTTGTCAGGCATGGTATTGAAAAACGGTATCGTACTGCTTGACCAGATCGAGATTGAGATGAAGTCAGGTAAAGATGCGTACGACGCAGTTGTGGATGCAGCGGTAAGTCGTGTGCGCCCAGTATGTATGGCGGCAATCACTACTATTCTTGGTATGATTCCTCTACTACCGGATATCTTCTTTAAACCAATGGCTGTAACCATCATGTTTGGTTTGGGTTTTGCGACTGTACTGACACTAATTGTTGTGCCAGTGTTGTATCGTCTATTCCACAAGGTGGCGGTGCCAAAGTAACGACTGAGTTTTAAGAACGTTCTAAAGCGCCTCTGGCTGACCGTCAGGGGCGTTTTTATAAGGATTAAATATGGAACAGAATACGTGTGTATGGGCAATGAACCATCCACTTGAACGCGAATATCACGATGCGGAATGGGGCATTCCTGTGCATGATGATACCGTGTTGTTTGAGTTCATCACGTTAGAAGGTGCGCAAGCTGGCTTGAGTTGGATTACGATTCTGAAAAAGCGAGAAGGCTATCGTGAAGCGTTTGAGCACTATGACTTAGATAAGTTAATTCAACGCGATGAAGAGCGCACAGAGTTCATCGTAGAGAACTACGACGTGGTTAAGCATCGCGGTAAAATCAATTCGGTATTTAGCAATGCTAAAGCGGCCAAGCAATTGATAGAAGAATATGGAAGCCTTTCCGCTGCGCTATGGCAATTTGTTGATGGCAAGCCAATTGTGAATCACTGGACAGACATGAGCCAAGTGCCAGTATCGACAGAACAGTCCAAAGCTATGAGCAAATTCCTCAAAAAGAGAGGCTTTAAGTTTGTGGGCGAGACGATTTGCTACGCATTCATGCAAGCAGTAGGCATGGTCGATGACCATATTGTTGGCTGTCCTAAAAAGCTTAACTAATTGTTAGGTATATTATTATGTAAGCAGTCTAAAGGCTGATATGCACTCATGTGTTAGTGTATTCAGTTTGGCCATATGTTTGATTTGGATATGTGGCACTTTTTGACCCATAGTCCCATATGAACAGGCCACTCATTGAGTGGCCTGTTCAGAAACAATAAGAGTCTCTTAGAGATTACTTTCAAGTTTGTCGAAAGCTAAGCGGTTGCTGCGTTATTTTTGTGTACCTGAGCTATTAATAAATAATAGTGAAGCCTTTAGTAGTGCAGTTAGAGCCAATGCAGCCCCAATCATCTTCTAGATCGTCTAGGTTGGGTTGAATAATCACACCAACATCGGTGTTGTGACTCTCTTGGATTTCAAACTTGTAGCTCTTACCAATTTCAGGGCTAGGTACGAATGCTTCAACTGATTCGCCATATTGAAATTCAACTGTCAACTTAGCAATTTCATTGTAGTTGCTTACGTTTTTGTACGCATAGAACAAGCCGTTTTCATCTTTGTCCATCGCATGTTTGTATTCGCCCGTCTCTGTCTCGTAATCCAAGAATACATTTTGAACAGGGGCTTCATCACTAGGGAAAACCACAAAACCAGCATAATCTTGATTTCGAGGTGTAAGCGTTAAATCATATTCTGCATGAGAATGTCTAAATTGAATGCTATCTCGAATCTTAATGTCGCTACTGTAGTTTGAGTGAGCGTTTAGAGGAGTAAAGTAGATTTCAGCATCACCATAAACATTTATATAGAAGGGAGTTGGTGCTTCTATATATTTAGACAGGATTATTGGGTCAAGACACGATTGTTCTTGTGTCGCATCTATCCAACATAACTTATATTCTCCAAGGTCATATTTGTCATGGAATTCGGCAGTTAGTGGCTCTAGAACAAGAGCCGTGTTTAAGCCAATAGCTAGAGTGGATATTGGGTACTCATTGTTTGAGGAGTCTGAGTTCTCACCAGAACCACCACAACCAATCAACGTCGCTGACATAAGAGATGCTAGAAATAACCTTTTCATTTTTATTTGTCTGATATGTTTGAATAGGAGCGAATCCTATCAATGCGCATTATATTAAATCTATTTACAGTTTTTATAATTTCTACTTTTTACTATTTGTGTTGAAAAATACTTAGAGTGAGCAAGTTTAGTCGCCCATATACTCCCTTAAATGGAGCGCATTTTTAGAGGAGTGACGCTTGTTTTTTTATCACTTTCCTATGCTTATGTTGGTCAAGTCATATCTCAGAGGTGTGAGGTTTTAATTGCGAGGCGTTTTGTAGGGTGATTTATCTTTTTTGATATTTTTTTAATGCTCCTCGGTTTCCAAGGAGCTAATTGTTCGCTTCACTATCATGAATCCTTTCTAAAGCTTCGACGCGACGCCATTGGTTTTGCTCGAAGCTTTGTTCTCTTAATCTGGCGATTTCTGTTTTCTTTTCTTCTTCGCCGAGGAAATCATTGTTGATGATCTCCGCCCGTTTCTCTAAATAATCGTTGAGTGATGCATTAAACGAGGCTCGTTGTTCGTCCAAAGCCTGTAGTCGTTCGGCGCCTTCTTCGCTCACCAAATCAACACGAGCCAAATACTTCTCTTGTGCAGACATTTCTGAGGTTTGATTTAGTTCAATCACTAGCGCGTTATTGCGCTCACTTTGTTGAATATACTCAGGTTGAGAGGCGAGGTTTTCTTCGAGCATTTGTTGTTGAGAATCCGCGTCTAATTGGGTTTCTCGAATGGCGAGTTTGTCTATTGCCAACTGACGTAAACGATTTTCTTCACCGAAAAGTTGAGCAATTTGTTCGTCAGTAAAAAATTCACTCTGCATCGACAAGATGGCGTTGTTCAGTTGTTCCAATTCCATCAATGACAGTGAATTTCCTTCGAACGGTTCTAGCTTGGATAACGTTTCTTTGTAGACGAGGTAAGTTTCGAACAGTTCTGTGTTGATACCCAGTGAATTTGATTGTGATTCGCCAGCTTTTACGTTGCCTTTGATTTCTTCAAGGCTTTGCTCCCCAAGACTGCTCAATGAGTACTCAAAGAAGTCTTTCTGTGAGGAAAGATCAACTGTAGTGTCTTGTTGTGAATGCGCCTTTGTTGGCTGCGCTGACTGGGGTTGAAACAAATAAACCGCTCCTACACCAATGAGTGATACAACGGACACAATGACAAGAGCGGCTTTCTTCATGATAAGTTCCTTTTTATAGACCTTGCAGCTTCAGGCGATTTGCATGCTGACGATACAGTGTGACTGGGTCTGTTTCGAATAAGTGATGAATGCCAAGTAATCCGTTGATTTCATCCAGATGATTCATCTTATAGTTGTCACGAATCACCTTACCTAGGTGAGTACTGCATACCCCGACAAGGCCATCGTTCGGACCATCAAATGCTAAGCCTAATACGACCATTGCGCCGTCAGTAGGGTCAAACAGATTGGTAAAGTTCGAAGAGCCCGTCCATGAGTAGTAATACACGCCATTGGATGCCAATAAATCACCATCTCCGCATTCACTGGTTGGGATGCCTTCCGGATAATATTGGTTGAACGTCAAAGAACCTTCGGTGGTTAGAGCTTCTAAAGAGGCCAATGGATCTTGGTCGAGGTCTGTGCCACCTGAAAGTAGGTTAATCAGTGTCACGAGTCCTTCTACCAACTTCACGGCCACGCCTTCACTGATAGAGCCTTCAGGCACCGTTCCGCGTACTATATCTGCAACTTTAGAGCCCTTATTTACTCCTCCGATGCTGGTAACGGATGCCACTAAGTCTGGACGTATGGAGGCAACATAGCGTGTTGTTGGGCCTCCGTGACTGTGTCCAATCAAGTTGACCTTCTGTGCGCCTGTTGCAGCAAGAAGCGTTTCAACCTGTGCCAAAAGCTGCTCACCGCGAGCTTCACTACTGTTGGTCGCAGACACTTGGGCAACATAAACCGTTGCGCCATCTTTGGTCAGAGAGTGTGGGATGCCATAGAAGTAATCGACACCGGCTAAGGTATCAAAGCCAAACAACCCATGAACAAGAACGATGGGATATTTAGTCTCCGTGTAACCACTGGCGTTGGCAGATGCAAAGGGTAAGGTGCTTAAAACGAAAAGCATTGTTGTTATGAATCTGAGTTTCAAAACTATCTCCTTGTGGTATGACCTCTTATGAGTTTTATAAAATAGGAGATAAGTTTTGCGGTTGAGAAGTTCGTTTGTGGCACATTGTTTTAATCTGTGATTACTCAAAAGAAAATCAACAGATATGATTAACATTGAATTGATGAATATTAGGGTGTTAGTTAATTCTAATTAAGACAATGAGTTAGTAACTCTGTAATGAGAGGTAAAAAAATAGCCTCGCAGTACGAGGCTATTTAATAATTTTTCTGAATGCTTATAAAGAGGCTTCTTTTTCAAGTACGAGTGCGTTGTATCGCTCGAAGCCAGCTTCAAGGTCGGCAATGAGATCTTCAACATCTTCGAGACCGATGTGCAGGCGGACAAGTGTGCCTTCGAAGTTTGGATTCGCCACTGTACGCAAGCTGTTAAAGCTCTTTGGCTCATTGGCTAAAATCAAACTCTCAAAACCACCCCATGAGTAACCCATACTGAAGTGCTTCATGCCATCCAATAATGCTGTGGTTGCTTTCGGGTACGAGCTTTTCAATACGAATGAGAACAAGCCATTACCGCCAGTAAAGTCGCGTTTAAAGAACTCATGACCAGGGCAGCTTTCTAGAGCAGGGTGACGAACGTGATCGACTTCAGGGCGGCTTGCCAACCACTGTGCGACTTTCAGGCTGTTCTCTGCATGCTGGCGTAAGCGAACATCCAAAGTACGAATTCCGCGCAGACCAAGGTATGCATCATCAGGAGAAACGCATTGTCCCATAAGGTAGCTTTGTTCGCGCAGCTGGTCCCAGTATTTCTCTGAAGCGACTGCCGTACCCAGCATTACATCTGAATGACCAACAATGTACTTGGTTGCTGCTTGAATAGAGATATCAACACCGTGCTCGAATGGTGAGAAATTCACACCGGCCCCCCAAGTGTTGTCCAACATGACGATGATGTCTTGCTCATGGGCAATGTTCGCCATCGTTGGGACATCCATCACTTCCATGGTGATTGAGCCAGGAGATTCTAGGAACAAGATTTTGGTATTCGGTTGAATAAGCTCACGAATGCCTTCACCAATCATAGGATCAAAGTAAGTTGTCTCGACGCCCATCTTCTTCATGATGGTGTCGCAGAAGTCGCGAGTCGGTTCGTAACAGGTATCCACCATTAAGATGTGATCGCCCGTTTCAACAAAAGACAGGATGGCATTAGAAATCGCAGCCGTACCACATGGGTATAGAGCACAACCCGCACCGCCTTCAATTTCGACCATGGCATCTTGGAAAGCAAAGTGTGTATTCGTGCCGCGGCGTCCGTAGAAGAGTGTTTTATTTGTACGGTTGAGCATTGCTTGGTTCTTTTCAGCAACCGTATCAAAAACGATGGTTGAAGCGCGCTGTACTGGTGGGTTTACGACGCCGTTAGTCCATTTCTTGTCTCGACCTGCGGTAACGAATTTGGTCTTTTTGCCTTCTGACATAAAAATTCCCTGTCTAAATTACGATTTTCAATATTTAAAACATGGACCAAGGGTGGTTTGCAAGGGAAAAATGGAAATGACAGGACTCGTCAGAGCATCATGTGAAAATGAGGAGTAGAGAGGGGGATAAAGAAAACCGACAGCGTGAATCTGTCGGTTTTCTATGGATTTATCGGTTTTCATCTATTTATTACAGTAATGGGTTAAATAAATAGAAAACACGTTCTAGGAATCGAGAAAAGATGCTGCGCTTTTCCCACTCGACTTTATCAACCGTATGAGACTGACTGATGTAAGTATCCTGTAGCCACGACATTTGTCTTGTGAACTCTTCGTCGTCTACCGCAAGCGTTACTTCAAAGTTCAGCCACAAGCTTCGCATGTCCATGTTGACCGTACCAACCAAACAAAACTGTTGGTCAATCACCACCGATTTCGTGTGTAGCAAACCGCCATAAAATTCATAGATTTTGACTCCTGCCGCAAGTAACTCACTATAGAACGCACGCGAAGCCCACTGAACCATCATTGAATCGTTCTTATGCGGAATGATCAGCTCCACTTCTATGCCGCGTTGTGCGGTCATTTTAAGCGTTTCCAATAAGTCTGTGCTCGGCACAAAGTAAGGCGTTGTGATTCTGACAGAGCGGTTCGCTTGATTGATTGCCAGCGTCAGTACTTGGTAAATCAAGTACTCTGGCATCCCCGGACCAGATGGAACTACCTGAATTGGATGTTGAAACTCATCGCTGTTGTCAATGCGGCACTCTGGGTGCTTTGGAAACTGACGCTCGCCAGTCTCGACTTCCCAATCCCAACAATGGATAGCGCTCAATACGTTTACTGTTGGCCCTGTAACACGCACCATGATATCGATCCATTGGCCCACGCCACTATTCTGTTTAAAGAAAGCAGGATCAACCAAGTTCATGGAACCTGTATAGGCTATCTCGTCATCAATCACGATGATCTTCCGATGCTGACGCAAATCCAATCGGCGGAGGAAAATACGCCACATCTTTACTTCTAATGCCTGCACCACATCGATGCCCGCATCTTTCATCATCTTGTACCAAGGGCTACGGAAGAAGCGAGGGCTACCGGCTGAGTCGAGCAGCAGCTTAACATCCACGCCACGCTTTGCAGCTTGAATCAATGCAGAAGCAACAGAGTCGGCCAAACCGCCCGGATGCCAAATGTAGAACACCATTCGAATGCTGTGTTGCGCGTTTTCGATATCTTCAATGATTGAATGGAGAATCTCATCCGGCGATTGTTGAAGTGAAAGCGTGTTACCACTCAGTGCTGGAAGGCCAAGACGGTTGTTACATAACTCATCGATGCGATAGATGTGACGTCCCATGGCTTCTGGAACATGCGCGTTACAATCATTTAACTGAGTGAACCATTGCTGGAATGGCGTGAACATGACTTTGGCACGTTCTGCACGTTTTCGGCCAAGGTTGAGCTCACCAAACAGGAAGTAACAGGCAACACCAAGCACTGGCAGGATGTAGATGATCATGAGCCATGCGAGAGAAACGCTGACAGCGCGACGTTTTAATACGACACGAATAGTAACACCAGCGACTAAGAACCAATAAAGTCCGATGCTGGCTAGGGTGAGAAAGTGATAGAACTTGTCCATATACGCCAAAAGTAATAAGCCCAATATGGATATTAAGCGTAAATGGCGGAACGGGAAACTATTTTCATACCATCACGGATAAGTGATTTTGTGTTGTGAAATGAATTTTATAACGGGGGTTTGTGTTACTGAGGTGTGAAAAGTTGGATGAAACTTTAACTTTTGCGCAAAAAAGCAGCATTTAGCGTGAACAATGATACATTTGTGCGATAAATGTGCTGATCGGGGTTCCAATTTTAAATTGAAACTGCTTTACTTGCCATACATAGAGCGTCATACAAACATCTTATAAAGTGTACATTATTTTTTACACGAACATATTCTAGACGCCTATCTCTATGCAAACACAACAATACATTTTGGAGAAAAAGCGTGGCTACAAATACAGCAGCACCACGTGATACGTGGGGGTCTAAACTAGGCTTCGTAATGGCAGCAGCGGGTTCCGCTGTCGGTTTAGGCAATATATGGAAATTCCCTTACACAGCTGGTGAGAGCGGCGGCGGTGCGTTCGTTGCAATCTACCTTCTATTTGTTATTTTTATCGGCTTTAGCGTAATGCTTACTGAATTCGCTATTGGTCGTAAGACAGGTCTTTCAGCAGTAGGTGCTTTCAAATCTACTGACCGTCGTTGGACATTTACGGGTGTTATCGGCGTACTAAGTGGTCTACTGATCATGGGTTTCTACCCTGTAGTAGGTGGCTGGGCGCTAGCGTACATCTTTAAAGTAGGTGGTGGTCTACTAAGTGCTCCTGAAGCCATCGGTGATAGCTTCGGCGGATTCATTTCTGATCCAGTTCAACCGCTAATGTGGATGGGTGTTTACCTGTTCCTAAACATCGTTATCGTAATGAAAGGTATTTCTGGCGGTATCGAGAAAGCGGGTAAAATCCTAATGCCTCTTCTATTCCTTATCCTGATCGTTGTATCAGTGAAAGGTTTGATGCTACCGGGCGCAATGGCAGGTCTTGAGTTCCTATTCATGCCAGACTTCTCGAAAGTAGACAGCAATGTTGTTCTAGCGGCGCTAGGTCAGGCATTCTTCTCTCTAAGTCTAGGTATGGGTTGTATGATGACTTACGGTTCTTACCTGAAGAAGAAAGAGAACCTAGTTCAAACAACCGGTATGGTTACTGCAATGGACACAGGTGTTGCAATCCTAGCGGGTGTAGCAATGTTCCCAGCAATGTTCGCATTCGGTATGGAGCCAGCAGCAGGTCCAGGTCTGGTATTCGTAGTTGTACCTCAACTGTTTGCTGAAATGGGCGGCGTAATTGGTCTTCTATTTGCTCTGATGTTCTTCATCGGTCTAACAGTAGCAGCATTGACGTCTTCAGTATCTCTACTAGAGGTAGTGGTTTCTTACCTAATCGATGAGAAAGGTCTGAAGCGTTCAACAGCGGTTATCTCTGCAAGTGTTGTAATGGCGACACTGTGTGTGTTCGCATCGCTATCACTTGGTGGTGTTGGTCCAACACTATTCGGTACGGGCGCATTTGATATCTTCGACCTACTAACGGATAAGATCTTCCTAGCAGTTGGCGGTATGTTGGTATGTATCTTCGCAGGTTGGCGTCTAAACCGTGCTGACCTAGAGAAAGAAATCACTAACGACGGCAAAGTATCTTTCCCACTGTTTGGTCTTTGGTACAACCTAGTGAAATACGTAATCCCAGTTGCTATCGCAATCGTAGCCTTCATGGGTATCAAGTCTGGTTTCGACAGCGGTAAAGGCGAAATCATGCTACTAGGTATTGGTATCATCGCAGTCGCTGGTATCTTCTCTAGAAAGCTATAAAAATCTAGATTAAACAAACGATAGAAAGTGGGAGTCCTAACAGGCTCCCGCTTTTTTATATTTATCATTTATAAGAATGAGTTAATTCATATTAATTATGGGTATTAATTGTGAGATCACTCGCAAAGCGATTTAGATCACAAAAAAATGTATTAAAGTTGCAGTTGTTCGTTCCGATAATCCTTACAAAGCATGTGTAAATGTGTGGATAAACCAAGTTAAAAAACAGAAGACAAGGGTAAGGAAGGTTATTAGTGACAATGTCTGTTCGTAAAAAACTGTACGCGAGTTTCGGTGCCATTTTGGCAATCATGCTAGTGATGATAGGGATTATTACATTAGAAGTGTTGAACTCGCACAAAGTAGCTGATGAGGTGAGAACGGACGATGTTCCTGAAACCGTTAACTACTTAATCTTGATTGATGAAGCAGGTGACGTGTACCGCGATGCTTTAGGTAGCATCGTCAATGTTGCGGCTGCTCAAGCGGATTACCAATCCAACAAGCTAGAGTTCGCAGCCGCAATTGAAGAAGTGAAGCGTCTTGAGACGGTTGGTGGGGAAGATTACCGTAACATCGAGAAGATGGAACGTTACATGGCGAACTTCACCCAAGATTTTGAATCTCAGGTGCTAACCAACCTTGGTTTGGAAAACGTTGAAGAGAACGTTGCGCGCCTTCGCTCTCTTTATGACGCTAACCTAGCGCCGATTGAATCTATCCTTGATGCAGCATCAACGGATGGTCGCCAAAGTACCAGTGAAGCGCTACTGGATCTTTCTGATTCATTCAACAGCATTGAGCTGACGATTTATGTACTTGGCTCGATTGCGCTTATTGCAACCGCGGTTATTGCGTACTTGTTGTCTAACTCGATTACTCTTCGTTTGAGTAAGTTGGACGAGTTGGCGCAACGTGTCGCTGAAGGTGATTTAACGGTTGAACCGATTGAAGATAAATCGGGTGACGAGTTGGCTAACTTAGCCACCTCTTTGAATAAGATGCAGGCGTCTTTGACCAGTCTTATCGGTTCGATTTCACTCGTGTCGGAAGAAGTGAAATCGGTTACCGGTGAATTGTCCGTTGTGAGCCAAGATATTGTGTCGGGTGCAAGTAGCCAATCTGATAAAGCAAACTTGATTGCGACTGCGGCAGAAGAGTTGAGCTTGACCATTTCTCAAGTTGCCGAGCAAGGTGCAGCGACGTTTGAAGAAGCACGCAAGTCGGAATCAACTGCTGAACAAGGTCGCACTGTGATTGTAGAGATGGTGGAAAGCATTCAGCAAGTATCACAGCAAATGTCGGATATGTCGGTGCAGATGAATAGCCTAGGCTCTCATGGTGAGAAGATCGGCGCGGTTATCAAAGTGATTGAAGACATTGCCGAGCAGACAAACTTGTTGGCATTGAACGCGGCAATCGAAGCAGCACGTGCAGGTGAGTTTGGTCGTGGCTTTGCTGTGGTTGCCGATGAAGTACGCGCTCTGGCTGAACGCACAACGAAGGCAACACAAGAGGTCGGTGAGATCATTCAAGCGATTCAAGTCGGTACTCAAGAGGCAGTGACTTACACGGAAGATGGCTGTCGTTTGGTTGAGATTGGCGTGAGCCAAAGCTCGGGTGCGGTGAACTCATTGGAAGAAATCGTTTCTGGTGCGGCGCATGTTCAAAGCATGGTGAACTCAATTGCGACGGCAGCGGAAGAGCAAACTGCAGTGACGAAAGAAATTGCTGCTGACATTACCTCGATCAGCGATATCTCAAACCGTTCATTGCAATTGGCGAATGACAGCTCGCAAAGTGTTGAAGGTCTGAACCGTAAAGTTCAAGAATTGGAAGCGCTGGTGGGTAAGTTTAAGCTCGCCTAATTGCTTAGAATCGGTATACTTCTGGCTCCAAACGTGGAGCCAGTTTTTTATGTTCGACATTCTACACACCCATCCAGATTTTCTGATCATCAATAAACATCCCAACGTCTCAGTACATAAGGACGATGGTGATACTATGTTGCTGCAAGAAGTAGCGAAACAGAGTGGTGATGAGCAGTTGTATCTTATCCACCGCCTCGACAAAATGACGTCTGGAATTTTGCTTTTGGGTCGCAATGCGAAAGCCGCAAGTGCGTTATCGCAAGCATTCGCAGATCGTGAAGTCGAGAAGTTCTACCTTGCGATTGGCTCGAAAAAGCCTAAGAAGAAGCAAGGGCTGGTAGTGGGTGACATGGAGCGCTCTCGTCGTTCCTCATGGAAACTGGTCAACAGCAAAACGAATCCCGCGATTACACAATTCTTCTCCCTCGCTGCAGAGCCGGGAGAGCGCCTGTTTTTATGCAAACCGCATACTGGAAAAACACACCAAATTCGCGTGGCATTAAAATCCGTTGGTTCGGGTATTGTTGGCGATCCTATTTATAATGCTGGCAATGAAGCCGACCGTGGCTACTTGCATGCATTTTCGCTGTGTTTCCCATATCAAGATGAGACACATTGCTTTGTTTGCGATCCTCGCGAACACAAAGTGCTTGGCAGTAAATGGCACAATGAAACGGTATCCCAAGGTATCGACACTTGGCTCTCTCCGTGGGAGCTGAACTGGCCTACGATTAAATAACCATCACAAAGAAAACGAATAAGAGAATTCGATGCAAGCATCACAACTTCCGCTGTTTTTTCAGCATCTAGAAGCCGAGCTAACACAAGCTCCCAATGAAATCCGCCGACTGTTTCACGGTCGTGGTCGCCGCTTCGAAGGTTTAGAGCAAATCACGTGTGATTGGTTACAAGGTCAGTTGATCATCAACCTATTTAAAGAAGTGGATGAGACGTTTCTTAGCGAGTTAAAAGCAGGATTGAACGCGTTAGCTGAATCTACTCTGTGGGCAGAGAAACAGGGGCGTACGATCGTAATTCAACATCGCTACGCTGACGGCGCGCCTTCTGAAGTTCTGTTGGGTGAGCTAGATGCTCGACCTGTGGTTGAAGAAAGCGGCTTGAAGTACCAGCTAGACATCGGTCGTAACCAGAACTTCGGTCTGTTCCTTGATATGCGCTACGGTCGTGATTGGGTTCGTGAAAATGCGAAGCACAAAAACGTACTTAACTTGTTTGCTTACACGTGTGGCTTCTCGGTTGCGGCAATTGCTGGTGGCGCAGATAAAGTGGTTAACGTGGATATGGCGAGAGCATCGCTATCTAAAGGCCGTGAGAACCATAAGCTGAATGGTCATAACATCAACCAAGTGAGCTTTATGGGGCACGACATCTTTAAGTCGTGGGGCAAGATCAAGAAGTCAGGTCAGTACGATATGATCATCATTGATCCGCCGTCATTCCAGAAAGGCAGTTTCGCGTTAACCAAAGACTACAAAAAGATTCTACGCCGTTTGCCAGATTTATTGGCAGAAGGTGGTCAGGTGTTAGCGTGTGTTAACTCGCCATCAGTGACCAGTGACTTCTTGATTGGAAGCATGAAGGAAGAAGCGCCAGAGCTAACATTCCGCGAGCGTTTGGATAACCCGCCAGAGTTTATGGATGTAGATAGCGAAGCTGCACTGAAGGTTTTGTTGTTTAGTTAAGGTAAATGGCTTTCCCATTACCGGCTTATTTGATTGAGAAGTTAAATAATGATTTTGACTTCTCAATCTAAATTAAATAACACTTGTCATATATGATTAGAATAATTATGATTTGTGTCTAAGTATTTATATTCACCCAATATTCATACATTTGAAATATTAAATTTAAATATGAGCGTTTCATTGTTATTTTAAAATGAAACGGGAAGCTATTTTCAATTTTATTAGTGACTAATGTTAAGTTGTGGAATTAATCTCTTTTACTTTTATCTCTATTTTTAATTAATAGAAATTGAAGTTTGTTATAAAATTAGAGGTTAATAACATGGTAATAAAAAAACTCCCACTTCAATTGTTGGCTATCACTCTAGCTTGTTCGTTTTCGGCTCCTTCATTAGCAACAAGTTACTCCGCACTTGTTTGTATTGAGAAAGAGCGCATTTCGACACTGAACTTAGGGTGGGTTAATGATGGTCAGCCGGGCGGTGTAGATGGCGGTAATGTTATTATGGTAAAAACGTCGTCAGGTGAAAAAATTCCCGCACATCATGCTTTCAACATGAACAGTTATCCTGGCAAAGGTATCTTAAGTGTATTGAAAGATGCAGCTACGAATCGAAATAAAGTGACGTTCATAGATAACTTAAGTGGAAACTGTAAGACATTTGATGAAGTCATTGTGCATTATAAAGGTGGTTCTTGTAGCCAATGGGATTGTTAATAAATAACTTAGATTAATTATAAAATAGCCTACAAATGTAGGCTATTTTGATTTTTTAAATCTGTACTTCAAGAGCGGATTCAATTGTCGAAGAACAGGCGAGTACATAGCCTTGCTCAATTTCTTCTGGGGTCAATGTCTCTAGGCTGGTTGAAGAAACGCTACCTTTGCGAACCTTACACTTACAAGAGCCACAAATGCCGCTTCGACAAGCGACGATCAACGGTAATCCAGCGCCTTCTAACACATCAGCAAGGACTTGGCCTTTTTGCGCATCAATCGTTTGAGCAAAATCTGGTACTGACACAATGGCCTTTTCATCTGACACTTCAGCTTCTTCGCAGGCAGCAGGAGTAAAGCTTTCTTGGAAGAAGTTCGCCATATCAAAGCCAAGGTCACTCAGGTAGCTTTGGACATCAAGCATAAACTGATTTGGACCGCATAGGTAAACCGTGCGCTGTTTAAAGTCGGGCACCAGTTCTTTTAACCACTCGGTATTCAAACGACCTTCTGGATAAAGCGTTTCACCACGGTTTTTCAGCAGCAATTTCAAATTGAAATCTGGATAAACCGAATGGTAGGTCTCCAGCAAATCAAAGTAGATGGTTTCCGGCTTAGAACGGGCAATGTGTAGGAACTCAATATCAACACCAGCGTCGTTGCCTAGCCATTCTTTTGCCATCGCGAATACAGGCGTAATGCCACAGCCCGCACTAATGAGCAGTGCTTTCTTTCTACCGTTGACCTCGATTGGTGGATGGTCAATGCAGTTGAAATCACCCGTAGGAGGAAGCGCTTGAACTGTATCGCCAATGAGAAGCTTATCGATGATGTAGTTGGAGACTTTGCCGCCTTCGACACGTTTGATCGTCAGTTGCAGGCAATCGTCACCGGAAAGAGAGCTGAGAGAGTAAGCACGAAACTCCATCTTGCCATCGATTTCAACGCCAAGGTTGATGAACTGACCGGCTTTAAATTCAAACAAGAGCGACTCTGACAGGTCTGCCAACTTGAGGCTCACTGCATCAGCAGTTTCATGGTATTTGTCTACACAGCGTAACGTGACAGGTTGACTGCCTTGCCATTCAAAAAACATAACAATCTCTTTGGTTGTCGAGTACTCAATAGATAAAAGCGCCCCCAATTAAGGAGGCGCGTGATAAGCAAGGTGATTACGCTGCTAGGATGGTTTTAAGATCATCCTGAACATTACCAATGCTACGCATATCGAATTTCTCTTGGATAATCGCAATCAAGTTTGGCGTCAGGAATGCAGGCGCTGTTGGACCCGTGTAAATGCCTTTCACACCAAGAGCGAATAGCGTAAGTAGGATCACAATCGCTTTTTGCTCGAACCAAGACAGAACAAGCGTTAGAGGTAGCTCGTTGATGTCGCAATCGAACTCTTTCGCAAGTGCCAGTGCAAGCTGGATTGCTGAGTACGCATCGTTACATTGGCCCACATCCAATAGGCGAGGGATGCCATTGATGTCGCCAAATGTGTTCTTGTTGAAGCGGTATTTACCACAAGCCAGCGTTAGGATTAGCGTATCTTCTGGTGCTTCCGCGGTGAAGTCGGTGTAGTAGCTACGTTCTGCTTTGTCGCCATCACAACCACCAACTAAGAAGAAGTGTTTGATGTTGCCTTGCTTCACTTGGTCGATAACCGCTGGTGCTGCGTTCATTAGTGCGTTGCGACCGAAACCAACCGTGATGTTGTGTTCGATTTCGTCATGCTGGAAGCCTTCTTGCGCTAATGCACATTCAACGACTTGGCTAAAATCATCACCTTCTAGGTGAGCGACACCCGGCCAGCCAACAATGCTACGAGTGAATAGACGGTCTGCGTATTGGCCAACGTTCGGGTTCAATAGGCAGTTTGATGTCATCACAATCGCGCCAGGGAAGTTAGCGAACTCTTTCTGTTGGTTCTGCCAAGCGCTACCGTAGTTACCCACTAGGTGAGGGTATTTCTTCAGCTCTGGGTAACCGTGTGCAGGCAGCATTTCACCGTTGGTGTAAACGTTAATGCCTTTGCCTTCAGTCTGTTGCAGGATTTTTTCTAGGTCGTGAAGGTCATGGCCAGAAACAAGAATACATTTGCCTTTCACTGGCTTAACGTTAACAGTGGTTGGCTCTGGGTGACCGAACGTTGCTGTTTCACCATGATCCAGCATTTCCATCACTTTGTAGTTCATAAGACCGATGCGCATTGAGCAGTCTAATAGCTCGCCTAGATCTTCTGGGTCTGTGCCTAACCAAGCCATGATTTCGTGGTATTCGGCGAAGATGTCATTGTTGGTTTGCTCAAGTACTCGTGCGTGCTCCATGTACGCTGCAGCACCTTTTAGACCGTACAGGCAAAGTAGGCGTAGGCCGATAACGTCTTCGTGTACTTGGTCTTTACCACGGTTTACTGCCACTTGAGGAGCAAATGCTAGGATTTCTTCTGCGCTGTTTGGCAGTTCGAAGTTCGCAACGTTAGGAACGTTCAATACGACTTCGTCAGCAAGTGTTGCGGCAGACATGACTTGGTCTTTTAGCAGTGCTTTGTATGTTGCTGCCTGAGAAGTTAGCTCAAGGATACGCTCAGGATCGAAGTTTACGTTAGTCAACGTAGAGAAGAATGCTCTTGGAGCCCATTGGTTGATTTCATCATTGATGATGTCGAATTCAAGCGCGCGTGCTGCCCAAAAAGAAACCCCTTGCAGAGTGTAAACCAACACGTCTTGTAGATCGGATACCTCTGAAGTTTTGCCACACATACCTTGTGCGAAAGAACAGCCTTTTACAGCTGGGGTTTGGATTGTCTGTTCACATTGAATACAGAACATATTGGGTTCTCCAGTGATTGTAGTAATAGTCGTTTTGTTTTTCCTTTTAGAGCAGAATGCGTGCCAATTATTATCTTATTGATTTTAAATGATTTTATTGCTTTTGAAGTGCGTGGTTGATGTGATTGTGACAACACGAATGATGTGCAAATGACAACGAAAATACAGATGTGATGAGAAAAACAACGCGTAGATAAACGCTTGAACTGTCGAAAGTGGAAGTGCTTGTTAAACAGAAGAAAAGTTAATGCGGTTGTATGGAGGCTAGAGATTCCCGATTGCACTCCTTCGTCGGCTCGCTCTGCTTCGGGCTAGTAGTCATTCCGGACGAGCCTAAGCGAGCCATCCGGAATCTATCTTTTTAAGACGTAAGTTTCTGTCCTTTCAAGAGAAAAGAGCGAAGTAGGGACTTCTATTTGCTAATGCCGAGCTTTTTACCCATGCGATACAAGTTGCCTCGATCCATTTGTAAAAACTCCGCTGCTTTTGCCCAAACACCGCCAGTTTGGCTCAAAGCGTGTTCAATCAAGTCACGTTGGTAGCTCTCAACTAACTCGCGCATTGGCTGACTCTCTTTCGGCAAGTAATGCGATGTGTTTTTTACATCATCCAGTGCCAATGAAGTATCAAAGTGATTGAGCATGATAGTGCTCGCGCCTTGTTGAATGGCATGTAACGCTGCTCGCGTTAAGGTGTGTTCAAGTTCCCGAACGTTACCATGCCAAGGCAGAGATTCTAGTTGAGTCAGTACCTTAGGGTGAACATGAAGGTTTGGTGCGTTAAATTGCTGACGTACTTTTTCTAACAAATACCCCGCAAGAACTGGAATGTCGCCATCACGTGCACGCAGTGGTGGTACTTTGATTGGGAATACGTTTAAACGATGGAACAGATCCGCACGGAATGTGCCATCTTCCACTTCTTTTTCTAACTGTCGGTTGGTGGCGGCGATGATGCGCACGTTAACCATCAAATGCTGATCGCTACCTACACGTTGCAACTCACCTTGTTGGATAACTCGCAGCAGTTTTGCTTGTAAAATCAATGGCAATTCACCGACTTCATCTAAGAAAATTGTACCGCCATCAGCCAGTTCGAACTTACCTGCACGATGACTATTGGCTCCGGTAAAAGCGCCCTTTACGTGGCCAAACAGTTCGCTCTCCGCCAGACCTTCGGGTAGGGCGGCGCAGTTTACGTAAATCATTGGTTTATCATTACGATGAGATTGAGCATGGACAGAGTGAGCAACAAGCTCTTTACCCGTCCCCGTTTCTCCCGTTACCAATACTGCGTAATCCGACTGAGCAACGGTCGCAATGTTGTTTCGTAATTGATTGATTTGTGGGCTTAAGCCAACCATGTCACCGTGTTGTGAGCGTGCCTGTTGGATCAGGGTTTGCGTGACGCTCTTTTGCTTCTGGTTCTGTGCTTTAAGGGCTTTTAATTGCGCAATGTTACGCAGTGTTGCCGCCGTTAGTGCTGCGAATGTTTCGATTGCGACCGGGTCGATATGGTCAAACGCGCCAACTGCAAGTGCATCCATGGTTAATGCGCCGACAAGCTGCCCCTCAACGTACAAGCTAAAGCCCATGCAGTCATGGACGTCAATGCATTGATCTTCGGTTAACAGTGTTCCATCAAATGGATCGGGCAGGGCGCAGTCGGCATCAAAGCGAACAGGCTCGCGACTATGAATGATGGCATCCAAACGCGGGTGAGCTTTAGGAAAGTAACGGCGACCGAGTACTGAGCTCGACAAACCTTTTACTGCGACTGGCGTTAGGAAGCCATCTTCATCAAAGATAAACAGACAGCTCGCATCGCAAGGGAAGACTTGTGCCACTCCGTCAATCAGGTTTTGGTATTGCTGCTCATGAGAGCGATTTGAGCTCAGATTGAGTGCGATATTGAGAAGTACATGGTCGACAGTAGGAGTCATAACAAGCCCGGAGTTATCTTGAATGGGCTCATGCTAGCAACTTGATGTCATTTGAACATCGAAAGGTGTGAGAGATTGATGTTCCATTGACGACGATCAAGTGACACAACAGAACTGTGATACAAACAAGTGCAACTGATTGAGCTTAAGATCTAGGAATGAGGGATTCAGCCTCCGCAAACAATATTATTCGAAATTGAATTTTTTCCGTTGACCTTAAGTTAACTTGAGCTTTTATCCTCCACCTGTAATTCACGTCAGGAGGACAGGTTATGCATAATAACTACATTAAAGAATTGGCCGTAAAGAGCTACCAAGAGGACCTACAAAAAGAGTATTACCGTGCTAAGCAGCGAACGTGGCATTTTCCGAGTTTTGTCTCTGGAATTGTGGTGACGCTGGTGGTGAGTGGGATGTTTTACTGAGGTGGGAATGAAAAGAGATTCCCGACTGCGGTTTTTCGTCGCAATCAGGAATCTCTCTTGAAGTTTTGTTTACGGCTTCAGCGTATGAAACCCAGAGTAAATACGCGTAAATGTAGTAAACCAACACGCTGCACCAAAGATGTACGCAATGATGGCAAAATGTTGTGGGAACAAACAGAACAGCACGAAGCAACCTATGGTCTCTGTGCCTTCTGTCAGGCCGCTCATGTAGTACAGAGATTTGTGCTTGTAGACAGGGTTATCGATACCGCGTTTACCTGCCATGATCGCAAATGCTAAGAAGCTGCTTCCTGTACCAATAAACGAGAAGATCAAGAACGCGCCCGCGACAGCGTTTTGTTCTGGGTTTGCTAGTACAAAGCCAAATGGAATCAGAGAATAGAACAAGAAGTCTAAGCTTATATCAAGGAAGCCACCCGCATCGGTGATGCCTTGAATCCTCGCTAAAGCACCATCCAATCCATCACAGATTCGATTCAGTAGAATAAACGCTAATGCAAGCGTGTATTGCTCTGCCATCAATGCAGGTAAGGCAAAGCAACCAAGGGCGAAGCCAAACAAGGTGGTTTGGTTAGCTGTCACGCCACATTTATCAATAAGTTTTGCGCTCTGTGCCAATGGCCACTTAATGATTTTGATACTCAGGCTATCAAGCATGGCTTGTCTCCCAAGGCCAGTTCAGGCAGCGGCTGCCCTCAGGAATATCATCCTCATCGTGAGTTACCATTAAAGCAGGAATGTTGGCTTGTTGAAGCTGCTCCACAACCCAGTTACGAAATTGCACGCGCAGATCTTTATCGAGCTTGCTGTATGGCTCATCGAGTAGGGCAACTTTCGGTTTTGCCAACAACATTCGAGTGAGAGCAATACGTGCGCGCTGGCCGCCAGAGATTTGATCAGGGAAAGACTCAGCAAGCTTAGTTAGCGAGATGTGCTTCAAAGCCTGCATCGCACGCTCTTTGCGCTCTGCGCCTTTGATTGAATCGGGTAGCGCGAAGGCCAGATTCTCCCACACGGTGAGGTGCGGGAAGAGCAAGTCATCTTGGAATAGGATACCCACCTGACGCTTGTGCGCAGGTAAAGCATCCAGCTTTTCGTTATCGAGCGTGATTGAGCCTGAATAGTCGAACTCGGAAGACAGGTGACCAGCAATCGCATCCAACAAGGTGGATTTTCCGCAGCCGCTTGGGCCCATCAGGGTAACAATTTCACCTTTCTTTACGGTCATGTTGAACGCAGAGAAAAGTGTGTCGCCATTGGTTTTACGGATGGCGAGGTTTTCGAGACAAAGACTCATTCGGTAGTAAACCTTTAATAGACAACCGGCGATACTTAACGTGTAAACGACTAAGTAGAATCGCAAAAGAGAAGAACATTAACGGCAAGAGCGCCTGCCAAATTGCATAAATCGCGGTGACACGACGGTCGAAGCCACTTGAGAGGGCTACCGCTTCTGTTGTTATTGTGCTGATGCGACCTGCACCCAGCACGAGTGTTGGTAGGTATTGCGCCAAGCTCACACTAATTCCCACTGCCCAAGCAAAGGCAATGGCAGGCAGAAGAATCGGCAATTTCACTTTCAACCAAGCTTGCATTGGTGATTTACCAAGGCTTAGAGCGACACGAGTCAAACCGTTGTCGAAGCTGCGCCAAGGCCCATCTAATGACAGGTAAACAAATGGGAAAGCGAAGAAGACATGTGCCCAGCACACCCAGAAGAAATACGCATTGCTGTCGAGATACAGAGTGGCGACCTGCATACCAAACAACACAGAAAGTTGTGGGATCAGCATAGGTACAGCGATGATGTACCCCGGCACCTGCCAACGGTATCGTAGACGGTACTCATGAGCGATCAGCGCCAATACAAGGGCAATAGATGCACTGATAACTGCAATCAACATGCTTTGCTCTAGCGTGCCAAGAATGCTTTGCCACTCGTATTCCCAAAAACGTAAGCTATAACGGCTTGGTAATAAGTCAGGGAAACGCCAACGCTGTGCAAAGCTCCATACCACCATCAAAGGCACCATTAACAGTGCGAGTAGGGCAATCATGGAGAACAAGGTCTTACCCGGTAAGCGGAAGCCGCTACGGCCGGAGTATTGCCAGCGTTTAAAGCCTTTGGTAATGCTCCATTCGACAAGGCGTGCAAAAACAATTAATAGGCTCGCAATGGCAAACAGCACCACCGCACCTGCCGCTGCTCTTGGTAGGAGCGATAAATCAGGATCGTTAAACCACTGCCATACCAACACTGCAAACGTAGGAGGGTTGGTTGGGCCAATAATTAGCGCCACATCCACAACGGATAAGCTGTAAGCCAGAACAGCCAACATTGGGAAACGCAGTTTCGCTAACCATTGTGGGAAAACACATTTCCACCACGCTTGGGCGGAACTGTAACCCATCGAATGACTGACTTTTTCAATCTTCTCAACTTTTAGTTGCTGAAGAATAGGAATGCTCATCAACAATAAAAACGGCACTTCTTTAATGGCAAGCATGACGATCAAACCCAGTGCGTGTGGGTCTTTGATCAACAACGCTAAGTCATTCACTGTTTGCGCATTTGGATCGTAACCAAACAATTGATTGAGCACGCGAACGCCCATACCTGTTGGTGCGAATAGAAAAGCGAAGCCAATAGCAAACGCGACATGCGGCATAGCAAGAAGAGGGGAAAGACTCATTTCAATCTTGCGCCAGAACTTGCTGCCCCATGAAGCTTGAAGAATCGCGAAAGTGATCAAACAAGCAAGGTAGCTGCTGAAAATGGCGGAATAGAAAGTCAGTCCAATCGACGTCCACACACCTTCCCAGTCAAACACAGCATGAAAGCCATCCAGTGAAAAGTGGTGTAAACCGATAGGGGGGACATAGCCGAGCGCAGACACCACCACCCCGAGTAGCCCCGGAATGGTTGGTAATATACAAACTGCGATAATAACTAGATACAGCGCTCTTAACATGGGTGTTTATTAATTTCCGTAGCGTTTCAGCCATTCTTTTTCTAACGCTGCTTGCCAACTTGGGTGTGGCTCCGCGATAGATTTGAACTGTTGAGTATTCTTAGCCGTGCCGGTTAGGTACTGGCTGCTTAGCACTGAAGGATCACCCCAGATGTTGATGTCACCTTTGCGAGATTGTGCTTCAGGGCTTAATAAAAAGTTTATAGCAACTTGCGCGCCTGCACTGGCATTTGCGTTCCAAGGAATCGCTAAGAAGTGGATGTTCGACAATGCGCCAGCGTCCATTGCGTATGCTTTGGTACTTTCTGCTAGGTTACCGCTTGATTGTGCTGAGAAAACCGCGTTCGGGTTGAACGTGACAGCTAGGTCAATCTGACCATCATCTAACAGTTGTACGGTTTCTGCTGTTCCGCCAGGGAACTGTTTACCGCCACGCCATGCAACAGTGTGGAATTCATCTAAGTAAGCCCATAGAGGCTGCGTAACGGTTTTGAATGCTTCGTCGGTCACTGGTTTTTGCAGTGCAGGATCGTTGTTACTTAACTCAATGAGCAGAGATTTAATGAAGCTAGTGCCATGGAACTCTGGTGGGCGAGGGTAAGTAAGGCGGTTAGGAAACGCTTTTGCGTAACTTAGCATTTCTGCGTAAGAACTTGGCGGGTTATTTAGTGTCTCTTCATCGTAGATAAAAACAAGTTGGCCCACACCCCATGGCGCTTCTAGGCCATCAGTCGGTTCTGAAAAATCGACATCTACCGGTAGTGTTTTATCGACATATTGCCAACTTGGTAGACCGTCAACAAAAGGACCAAACAGCAGTTGGTTGTCTTTCATTGATTTAAAGTTTTCACCATTAATCCAAACCATATCCACACTGCCTCCGCTGTTCTTCCCTGCGGCTTTTTCTGCGATAAGACGAGTGGTGGTTTCAGAAATGTCGGTGACTTTTACGTGGTTAAGCGTCACGTTGTAGCGAGATTTAAGCTCTTTGCCTGCCCATTGGATATAGCGGTTGATCTCTTGGCTACCACCCCAAGCATGGAAATAAACAGTCTGACCGTCGGCTTGTTGTTCGATTTTTTGCCATTCTTCGGAGTGAGAAGTGGCATAAGAGGAGGTGGCAAAAGTGGTGGCTAAAATGCCAATGGTGCTAAGTAGCTTTTTCATACGTAATCCGTGTTTCTTTATCTTTGTTTTCATTTTGGAGCTTTGTTCGCCTATGTGATGAAAAACGTCTATTTTCAATACTCAACATAGGGATATAAACAGGCTGAACGCTCCGTTCCCTCTACATGGATAGTAATCTATCTCGCTTTATTATCAACGCGAATTTGATAATAGTTTCATAGAATTATTCGCCTTGTGAGGTCATACCAATTCGCGTCAGTTTTTGGTTTTAAAAGTCGCCAAAAGAGGCACAAACTGTGAGCAAATTAGTAAGAATGAAAAGAGTGCAACTCCCGATAAGTCGCACTCTTTTGGCGTCAATAATGGATAGACCGGATTACTTCGCTAATTCTTCCATGTTGATGCCTTTTTTCTTCGCGATGTATTTTGGAATCAGAGACATGCCAAACAGGATAAGACCCGCAACCGCAAACTTCACTAGTAGCATCGCAGACACACCGTTTGTCGCAATATCACCCGCCATGTAGGCGAAGATGAATGCACCTGGTGCCATTGTTAGTAGAGAAACCAGAGCGTAAGTGCCAAGGTTTAGGCTGGTTAGACCGTAAGCGTAGTTCTGTAGGCTGAATGGGAATACAGGTACTAGACGCGTTAGGATCAAGAAGCTTGTGCCGTTTGCTGCTACGCCATCGTCGATTTTCTTGAAGATTGGGTTATCGCCAAACTTCTTCATGATGGTGTTACGAAGCAGGAAGCGCGCCACGATGAATGCCGCCACCGCGCCAAGCGTTGCAGAGAACAGTGCTAAGATACCGCCTTTGATTGGGCCAAATACAATACCCGCTACGATGGTGAACGCACTGCCCGGTAGTAGGAAAACACACGCAAATACGAATGCAGCTACGAATACTGCGTAACCCCAAACGCCAAAGCTTGCGATCCAATCTTGCAGGCTCTTGATGTCTGTGATGATTTCAAGGATGCCAGTTTGTTTTGCTGCAAATAGAGCGAGAGCGATAACAGCAACAATAAGAGCGATTTTTACGAATTTCATAAGTTCAACTTCACTTAAACCTAATAATTAAAAAGATGTAGCTACGAAAACGTAGCTACAGAGACACAGTTACACAGACATACACTTGATTAGGCCCGCTTTAGATTTGTAGCGGTTGAACCAAGCTTTTACAGGGCTAGCGAGCACGTTTACTGGCGGCTCATCACCTTGCATGATCACAGGGCCGAACATCAGATCCAGAATGTGCCAAGATTTCGTACCTACACCCATCATGGATGCGCGACAAGCCGAGCAGTAAACCACAACGTAGTCTGTCTCAAACTCTTCCACGCGGCGTTTGATTACGCGTGTTGCGACGTCTGGGTTTGCTGGCACTACCATGCCGCCGAAACCACAACAGCGTGTGTTTTCACGTGTGTGTTCTGGTTCTGAGGTTTTGTAGCCAAGCTCGTTCAAGATCCAGCGGATACCGTCTTGCAGCTCTTTTTCGTAGCGAGTAGAGCAAGAGTCGTGAATGGTAAATACCACGTCACTGTTTTTCGCTTTACCGCGTAGCGCTTCTGGCAGACCGATTTCTGGAAGCAGTTTCCACAATGAAACCGGTTTTTGTGTGCCACCAGATTTCTTGATCATGCCGTAGCAGCTTTGACACGCCACAATGACTTCTTGTGCGTCTAGCTTATCGAAGTCCGCTTGAAGCTGGCCGTAACGCTCTTTGAACTTCTCAGTTTGGCCAATAGCAGCGGTTGGTTTACCACAACACTTCTGCACTGCGCCCATGTCTGGGTACACTTCTTTTAAGTAGCTCGCAATTGCTGCTACGCCTTCTGGTGAGTAGGATGGCAAGCTGCATCCTGGCATAAATACTTTATTACTCATTTTGTCGATACCGCTCGTTTTGCCATAGTGAAGATTTTTGAGAAGCCCAGCTTCTGGTGCATGTTGATTGCTTTGTGTCCCGGCATTGGTGATTCACCATTGTTTGCCTTAACAAAGTCCGCACGTGCGCCTAAGAACATTTCCTTCATAGGGAAGTCCTTCGGACATACGATGGTGCACTGGTCACAGGCGTTACATGAGTAAGCCATCAATGGGTCCATTGACTTGTTGTTCAAAAAGTCAGAGAAGATGGTCTTCGGACAGTCACTGAAGTCGTTCATCATGATGCACTCGGTCATACATAGCTTGCAGCTACATTGCAGACAGCGAGAGGCTTCTTGTTTGATTTGTTCTTCAGTAAAGCCTAAATCCACTTGTGCAAAATCTTGCTTACGCTCTTCCGCGTTACGCAATTCACCGTGTAGGCGAGGGGTATCTACCGTACCTTTTGGTAGTGGCACGTCTAGACGAGATGAGTAGCTGTATTCTTGCTCGAAGTCGCGACCTTCAGTCAGTGGGCGAGTCGTTAGGAAACGCTCAACACTCATTGCGGCTTTGCGACCTAATGCCATCGCTTCAATCACTATGTTACCGCCACACGCGTCACCGGCTACGAAGACGTCTTCTAGGCTAGAAGCTAGCGTTTGTTTATCGACAACGTAACGGCCGCCGCGAGTTTGTTCTAGCGCGCCGCCAGTGATGTCAGCCACTACTTGACCCGTAGCGAAAACAACCGTATCCACAGAGATAGTTTTGCTTTCTTCGCTGTACTGAGGTGCAAAGTTGCCTTGCTCATCAAAGATAGACATTACTTTCTTGATAGTGATGCCGGTTACTTTGCCGTTTTCATGTTCGATAGCAACTGGGCCCCAACCTGCGTTGAACTCGACGCCTTCTTCTAGCGACTCGTCGATTTCGATTTGGCTTGCAGGTAGATTCTCTAGGCTCTCAAGCGAACATTGGTAAACGTCGCTTGCACCGATACGCCATGAAGAGCGCGCACAGTCCATCGCAACGTCACCACCGCCGATAACCATCACGCGCTTACCTGCTCGTGGGAATTGGCGAGTTTCAGAAATCTCTTTCAAGTATTCAACTGCAGAGAACACGCCATCGTTGTCGTGACCTGGTAGCGGAATGATAGAGCCTACGTGTGCACCGTGAGCCAGAATCACAGCATCGTGTTCACTACGTAGAGTGTCGAAGCTGATGTCTTTGCCGATTTCAACGCCGAAACGAGTCGTCACACCTAGCATTGCCAAGTAGCTGTATTCGAAGTCGATAACGTCGCGTGGTAGACGGTATTCAGGGATACCGACACGCATCATGCCGCCGTATACGTCTAGCTTTTCGTAAATCGTTACTTCGTGGCCTTGACGACGAAGCTCAATAGCCGCTTGCGCGCCAGCAGGGCCTGCACCCACGATCGCGATGTGCTTGTTGGTTAGGGGCGCGATGTTAAGATCCCAGTGATCTTGGTTATCCAGTTTTTCTGCAACGAAGCGTTTGATGCCAGCAACGCTGATTGGCTGACCGAATTCAGTGTTACGACGACAAGAAGCCTCACAAGGGTGTGCACAGATGCGGCCGAGCGTTTGAGGTAGGAATAGTTTGCTGCGGATCAGATCCAAAGCACCTTGGAAATCACCTTCGCCTGCCATGCGAACGTATTGTTTTACGTCTGTGTGCATTGGACATGCGGTTTGGCATGCCGGATCGGCATCACCCATACAGCCATCGACAATCATTTGCGCGGTGTCGTATAGCTTTTGGCTAAAAATTACATTGTTCATTAACTGCGGTTTCCGTGTTGATTAGCTCTTGCCGTTGATAACGTTCACTTCAGGGTTCTTCTGCTCGTAGTGAGCATGGCTGTACTCGATCCATGAGCCGTCGTAGTTGTAGACGCCTTCTGCACCTAATACTTCAGTAAGAATCATGGTGGTGTGGGCAGAGCGAACACCAGACTGGCAGTAAGCGATAACTTTCTTGCCTTTGATGATGTCGCCGTAAAGGGCTTGCAGTTCTTCTGCTGATTTCAGCGTTGTGTCTTCGTTCAACGCTTTGGTCCAGTTAATGTGAACACTGCTTGGGATAGTGCCCGGACCGTATGCGCCAGACACCGCTACTTCACCGCTAAATTCGTCGTTGCCACGCGTATCTAGGATCACCCAATCAGGGTTGTTTTGCGCTGCGATAACCATGTCTAGCGTTGCTAGTGTGTTGTTGTCTTGTTTCGTGTTCGGAGCTTTGTATTCAACCGCTGCAACGCTTTGGTTTGCAGAGCCAGTTGGGAAACCTGCGCCCATCCAAGCGTTTAAGCCACCATCTAGGTAACGAACGTCTTGGTGACCAAGGTTATGGATTTGCCAGTAAAGACGTGCAGCATCGTGGTGAGAGCCTGCCGCGTAAACGACGATTGTGCTGTCTGTTGTTGCGCCAAAGCTACCTAAGATGGTTTCCATCTCTTCTGTGCTGTTGCTCATACCGCCGAAATCGTAAACGCCTTCCGCCGCAGAGTAATCGTTACGCCACATAGTGTAAGAACCAGAGATAGGGCTGTCTGGTTTGATAGGGTTTAGCGCGCCGATCACAACCACGTCTTTATCACCGTCCATCAGCGATTTCAGTTGTTGTGCAGAGATGAAGTGCTCTGGGTGAGCGTATTCAGTGAACTTTTGCTCTTGTGCTGCGGCATCCACTGTTACTGCTTCAGCTGAGAACATCGTATTGTAAGCTGAGTAGCCAACAGCTGCGACAGCCGCCAACACACCCAACGCAATCGTCGATTTTTTCATGAGTTGCTTCCATATTTTAATTTAAAGTTTTCCTGACGAGTCATTTCGCTCGGCAGTTAGAATTTTTTGCAGCTAGGAAGAAGAAGCATGAACTTTGTAATTTTTCATAAGTGTTCATGGTGTATTAACACTCTTAAAGAGTGCATTTGCATCTAGCCCTTTGTTGGTAGGCATTTTGAGGAAATCGATACTTAGGGGGTATTGTGGTTTCCCACAATAATGAATCCGAATTGATCTAAAGCAACAAACTGATAGGGGGATGTGATGGTAAAATGTGCTACAAACAAATTTTCATATTATTTATTAAGTGATTAATAACCATTCTCATAAATTCGTCCGGTTGATACTCCTTGTTTCCCTTTTCTTCTCTTCTTTTAGTTTTTCGGACGAGCAAAAAACGCAAAGAATGATTTATGACGTCGGTGTATTAGCACTGCGTGGGCACGCACATGCGCGAGAAGCATGGCAACCGACTTTGGATTGGTTAGAGGCTCAAAATCCCGGTTATAAATTCAACTTACATACTTACGACTTTGACCAACTTGAAGACGCGTTTTTACACGGTTGGCTCGATTTCATCCTGACCAGTCCGGGGCAGGCGACCAAGCTTGCTCGTGAATACCCAATCAACTGGTTAGCAACGCAGAAAACTGCCTACAGTAACTTGCCGAACAAATCGATCGCATCTGTTGTGGTGGTTCGTGAAGCTTCACCGTACAAAACGCTACGTGACATCAATAAAGCGAACGTTGCGGCAGTATCAGAAAAAGCGTTTGGTGGATTCTTAGCCCTGCGTTACGAGCTCGACAAATTGGGTTACTTCAACTCTTCTTTCTTCGAAAAGATCCACTTTACTGGCCCGCCGACTGATCAACTGATTTTGGACGTGATCAAGAATGATCTCGATGTCGCGATCGTACCTGCTTGTACTTTGGAGAACATGGCGAAAGAGGGGCGTATTCAACTGCATAACCTGCGCGTTCTAAATGAAAAGCGTCCTGCCGATTCTGTTTGTGCGGTGAGTACACCTTTGTACCCAAACTGGACGATGGCAATGACAGAGCGAGCGCCTGCGGATGTGGGACAAATGGTAGCGCAAACCTTGTTCGCAATGCCTGAAGAACACCCTGCAGCGATTGCGGCGAATAACGTGGGGTGGATGTTGCCAGCGCCAAGCATCAATGTCGATAAAGTCTACAAGCACTTAGACATGCACCCATTACAAAAATCTTGGGGACAAAAAGCGCAAGAATGGCTACATAAGAACCAAGCGATTGCGATGGCCTCTTTGCTGACTTTGTTGCTCTTAACGGGCTATCACTTTTGGTTAGAATGGAAGTTCAAACGCAGCCGAGAAGAGCTGCAAGCAACGATGAACGATCTGCGTCGCAAGAGCTCGATGCTTGAGCATGCTCAGCGAATTACCATTGTTGGTGAGTTAGGAAGTAGCCTCGCGCACGAAATCAATCAACCGCTTGCAGCCATCAAGAATTACAGTCAGGGCGCGAAAGTGCGAATGGAGCGGGGCGCGACAGCTGAAGAAATGTCGCCAATCCTAGATAAAATTCAGCAGCAAGTTACGTCCGCGAGCGATATCATCCAACGCCTTCGTAGCTTGATACACAAAACGCCGATTGAAAAGAGCTGGGTAGACTTACCTTTCTTAATCGAAGAAGCGATGAAGCTGGTGGATTACGAATTCCAACGCCATCGTATCCAACTTGGCGTGCTGTACTCCGGCGAACCGCAAAAAGTGTTTGCCGACGTTACCGGTTTGCAGCAAGTCATTCTTAATGTTCTGAACAATGCCAAAGATGCCTGTTTGAGCCATTCACCGAAACGAAAAGATTTGTACGTGGACCTGCACGTCAGTTTTTGTGATGAGATGGTCATCATTGATGTGACCGATAACGGCATTGGTATTGAAGAAGAGAGCACGCCACTTGATCAAGCCTTCTACACCACCAAAGAGAATGGGCTGGGGTTAGGTTTGGCGATTTGTCGTGATGTGCTTGATTCCCACCAAGGCAGCATTCAATTTAGGTCAATTGAGCCAACGGGGTGTCAGGTGACCATTGTATTACCGTATCAGGAGGCTTGTCATGAGTCGTAACCTTTGTCCGCTCTATATCGTTGATGATGAAGAGCCAGTATTGGAATCCATGGCGTTTATGTTGGAAAGCTATGGTTATGAGGTTGAGACTTTCTCTAGCGGGATGGCGTTTCTCGATGGTGCCGATTTATCATCACCCGGTTGTGTTTTGCTTGATAGCCGCATGCCAGAGATGCGAGGCCAAGACGTTCACCACTTCATGAACGAGAAGTTCAGTCCAATTAGTGTAATTTACCTGACAGGGCATGGTGACATCCCGATGGCGGTAGATGCGCTCAAAGATGGAGCGTTAGATTTCTTCCAAAAGCCGGTTGATGGCAACGCTCTGGTGGTTGCCGTAGACGATGCGATGGCACAGTCGATCAAAAACTGTGAAAAGCTCGGAGCAAAACAAGTTCTACAGAATCTGACTAAGCGTGAAAGAGAAGTGCTTGGCTTGGTGGTGAAAGGAATGAAAAACCAAGAGATGGCGGATTTGTTGTGTGTCTCTCTGCGAACGATTGAAGTACACCGTTCCAACGTGATGAAGAAACTCGAAGCGGAAAGCCTTGCTGTACTGATTCGTAAAGTTGGACATTTAATCTAACAAAGCCGTATTCGGTGAACAAAGCGCATAATTGTGGGTCAATGAATCTATCTCGGTCGAAGTAACTACGGTAACTTAATGATAATTAGGGAAAGGTTTGCTCATTTAGTATCTGGAAGATAACATCAGTAACCAGAATAAACCTTACTCTTAATTAGAATCCTACTATGTTTGTCGATACCGTTAAAAGCGCTTTCTCTTCATTGAGTGCAAATAAACAGGCTATTGCGAAAGCAACGGCGTTACCCATTCTCCTTTCTTTGATGCTGGATCTTGTACTGAACTCAGCGAAAGGGGATGTCGCTCCTATTCTTGTACAGATCTTGATGGCTCTTTTATCTGCAATCGTTGCAATCAACGTTCACAGCATCATTTTGAAAGGTCCTCAGTCTGTGCCACAGTGGGGACGTTTCACGTTTGGAAAAATCGAAATGTGGTTTATCGGCCACTACTTGGCCATGACCGTGGCGGTGGTCGCTGTGGCTGCGGTTTGCGCGATGATTAATCTTGTCCTAGCAGCTATCGCGCTATTAGCGTTAAGCGTTGTGTGTTGTCGATTAGTCTTGGTTTTTCCTGCCATCGCGATTGGTAAAGGTGTTTCTTTTCCTTACGCATGGAATCTTACTAAAGGCCATACCTGGTACATGATGAGCGTTGTGATTATTGTGCCGCTTCTGTTTGGTTTGGCTATGTCTCCACTTGCGTTTTTACAGCTTCCTTTCCTGATGAGTCTTTTAAGCTTCTTTGTTACGATTGTTGGTATTGCCATTCTTTCCAAAGCTTATGAGCAATTAAGTGGCTTTGATGGAGAGGGTTACTCTCAGCAGTCATTCTAAAAACGGTTTTCGCGATAATCCCTTATCCTGTAAGGCATAGAGATGATAAGAACGCTTCCTTTGTGAGGCGTTTTTTTGTGGCTTTCTGTAGGATTATTGACTTCGTTTTGTAAGAATTGATTACAATTTACATTTTTATAGTGATATAAAGCACACTTCTTTTGAGGGGAGCACTCGCTGTTTGTCCTCATTTTTCGGCTCATCAACAGGAAAAGGAAGGTGCTTTTTGCTCATTAGTCCGCCTTAGAACGATCTCTCAGATGCGTTTGCATCACTCCCTTCACCGTGCGCAATGCACCAACTAAGGCAATACGTTTATGAGAGATTTATGTTTAAATTTACAAAAGATACTTGGTTCAACAATGTTAAAGGAGATTGTTTATCAGGAGTTGTTGTAGCGCTGGCACTTATACCAGAAGCTATCGCATTCTCTATTATCGCCGGATTAGACCCTAAAGTTGGTCTATACGCCTCGTTTTCAATATGCGTCGTTATTGCGTTCACAGGCTCAAGGTCCGGAATGATTTCCGCGGCGACAGGAGCGATGGCGCTATTAATGACCACCTTAGTCAAAGATCATGGTTTGCAGTATCTGTTAGCAGCTTCTTTTTTCGCTGGCGTGCTTCAATTATTGATTGGGTATTTGAGACTAGGGGACCTCATGCGTTTTGTATCCAAGTCGATTATGACGGGATTCGTTAACGCTTTGGCTATTTTGATCTTTATCGCTCAACTGCCTGAACTGACGAATGTTTCTTGGCCAGTTTATGTATTGACGGCATTAGGATTAGCCATTATTTATCTGTTTCCATACTTACCTAAAATCGGAAAAATGCTGCCTTCTCCATTGGTGTGCATTATCTCGGTGACGGTGATTGCGTTGATGTTTGATATCGATATCCGAACAGTTGGAGATATGGGGGATTTGCCCGATTCGCTCCCTGTGTTCATGATTCCCGATATTCCCTTCAACCTTGAAACGCTCCAAATAATTTTCCCGTATTCGTTAGCACTCGCCATTGTTGGTGTGCTGGAGTCTCTTATGACGGCATCGATCGTTGATGAGCTCACTGATACGGAAAGCGAAAAGAATGATGAGTGTAAAGGGCAGGGCATTGCGAATATGGTGGCGTCACTGTTTGGTGGCATGGCCGGATGCGCGATGATTGGTCAATCGATGATCAACATTCAATCTGGTGGTAGAACACGTTTGTCTACGCTTTGTGCGGGTGTGTTTTTGCTGATTATGGTGGTGTTCTTAGGAGATTACCTTAAGCAAATACCGATGGCTGCTTTGGTTGCTGTGATGATCATGGTTTCTATCAGCACGTTTTCTTGGCGCTCTCTTGCTGAGATGCGTAAGCACAGTTTACCAACTAACGTGATCATGGTGTCCACCGTCATTGCTGTTGTTGCGACTCATAACCTCGCAATTGGCGTCTTAGTCGGTGTTTTGCTTGCGTGTGTGTTTTACGTGAATCAAAGTCGCACCTTAATGAAGGTGTCGGATGAGGTCATTATTGATAATGACCATACGATTCACAAAGTACACGGCCAAATCTTTTTCGCTTCTGCTTACAGCTTTACCGATATGTTTGATTTCGAGAATGCGACTAAGTACATCACGATAGATTTATCCGATGCGCACTTTTGGGATATCACGGCAATATCTGCATTAGATAAAGCGATCATCAAGTTCCGAAAAGGTGGCTCTATTGTCGCTGTGAGAGGAATGAATGAAGCAACGCTGGATATGATTGACCGCCATGCGATTTATGATGATCCGGAAAAGCTTGCTAAACAAGGTATGGGACACTAGAAACAAAAAAGCAGCCAAAAGGCTGCTTTTTTAGGAACTTATGTATTTAGAGGCGATTGGTTTACACACTAAGGTTTTAAAACCGCTCTAAAACTCAAGTTATGATTAGTTTACCCACTCACGCAGTGTGAACGTTAGTTCGTGATCTGCGTTTTTAAGTACTAGACCTTGGTCAGTCAGAGTAACGTCGCTCCAATCAGAAAGCGTTTCAGACATTACTTTTTCAATCTTCATTTGATCGCCTACACACATCATCATGGTCATGCCCATTTTTTCAATGCGTAGTTGGTTGTCTTTCAGTTCAGCTTGACCGAAGAAGTTGTTACAACCTGCGTTGCCGTTCGCCGTTAGGTTTTCACCGATTTCCAGACGAGGGGCTTTTTGTTGTTCTTCCAATGCGATGTTTTTGCCATCGATTTGAACCAGCTCCCAGTTATGGTGCTGTAGATCCTGAGCCGTAATTTCTTTCACATTATCACCGTTGCTAGCGCATGCAGTCATTAGAACTGGAAGAGAGATTGCTGCTACTAACGTTTTTAGGCTAAGCTTCATTTTATTGACTCCGTTTTTAGAAAACGTGGTAAGTATAGGTAATAAAACACTGTTTTTGTCAGCATACGGTTATGGTTTCGTATGTTTTTAAACACAGCGTATTTTATAACAGAGATCCCATTCCCGGTATTGAAATTCACAGAAAACTTCGAAATTTCTTACAGTTATTCGACTATAAGCGAATCGGGTCTTGATGAGATAACCAAAGAACGGGTTGAGCATGGAGCAACTGGAGTTTTTTACCGTCCCGAGTCCTTGTGTCGGAGTATGTACCTCAGACGAAAAGGGCTATTGCAAAGGATGTATGCGTAAAAGAGAAGAGCGGTTTAATTGGCTGAGCTTTACCCCAGCACAGCAATTGCACGTGATTAAGTTGTGTCGTCAGCGTTATAGAAGAAAAGTACTGGCAGGGAAGGGGAAAGCAGAACTGCCTAAAGATGATTTGTCACCGCAACAAGATTTGTTCTGATGGTCGGCTTTGGTTTTCGCTATCTAAACTGTCATATCAATTCGTTGGCTGAGCACCTATTCTATCGGCTTAGCTAACCAATTTATCGACGTTACCCAGTTTATCGACTTATTTACCTATTGATTGTCCAGTTCAACAACTATTCCCGGCCCAGTCTGAGAGGCTCATCCATAAGAGCCGGGAAGTTCCTATCCATTTTCTCGCCCAAAAGAGTGAGCGTTTGGCGTTATTTTAAAGACCATTGGTCGCTTACCCAGCCTCCTGCTTGTTCGTCGAAGTGACTCCCGGCAAAGCGGTGGTTTTGTTCAACCTCTAGTTTACTCGCGGGCATTTCATCCATCAGTCGGTGGATATAGTTTGCCATTGGATCAGTACACGATTCGCGCTCTCTACGAGTAACCACTTCTTTAATTAATTGCAGTCTATAGCTGTTGCTGGCTCGTTTCATTTTTGACCTCCAGAACTCGATGGCAGCAGTTTGAACACATTGGCGTTCATATCGCTGCTCATTGGCGTGAGCGTAGAAGCCCATCGCCTTCGTTTGAAGTCTGAGAGACAAATTGTTTGAGAGCAGTGTTTGTAACGCCATTCACGTCTTTCTCAGAATCATTGGCTGCATGAATCAAAAATGACTCCAAAAACTCAGTTAATGAATCTGCATATTTGAAAGACCTTATCAAACATAGAAGCCGCACACAGGGGCGTCAATAACACAAATGAACATTTTTTGAACGATTTGTGAAGGTGGCGTTTTATCAGAGATTTAGCGCCAATAAAAAAACCGGAGCCACTTGGGCTCCGGTTGGTCTTAGAGTCAGTCTGACACGTTTTTAATTACTCAGTTGCAATTTCACAACCGAGTGTGCTGTTAGAGTTAGTGTAGACGATTTCGCCTTGTGGCTCATAGTTGCTAACTTGAACATTCCCTAGTGTTTCTAGATAGCTATACATAACTTCTGCGTCAACGTTACCAGTATTAATGACTTCTAATTCAGGGTAACCATCACCACCTGCTGCGTTGAAGCTTGGAACTGTAAACTTATATGTAGCAGAAGCGTCGAAATCTTTACCATTTATCTTATTGATTTCTACTTGCTTGGATGTACAGTCGACAGTCATATTTAAACCTGCTAGCTGTGCGTATGCTCCAGAACCACGTTGCATTGTTGCAACCACGTTTAAGTATTCGATAACCTCGGAACCTGTCATTTCAGCAACCGTGACTGTGTTCCCGAATGGCTGTACGGTAAGAACATCACGGTATGCAATTGGGCCAGCATCGATGGAAGCTCGAACACCACCTGAGTTCATCACAGCAAAATCTGCCTTCTGATTATCTTGATGTGCAGCTGCAATGAGTCTACCAAGGTTGGTTTGTTGACCACGAACTACTTCTCGGTCACCTTCCAACTTGCCATCAGAATTTGCAATCACCTTGTCTAGTTCACTTTGACCTTTATCTTGATATTCTTGAAGGAATGTTTTCAGACCAGCATGAGGCTCGATACGGTTACCAAGCACATTGCCATCTTCGTCAAGCAAGTTTACAGGGATAAGCTCGTATTTTGCCAAGTGTAGTTTATTGTCAAAGTATTCAAAGTCAGCACGACCAACGTATTTACCCCATTCGTGAGCTTGCATGATCCAAGTACCATTTTGGCGGTCTGGCATACATTCATCACCGGGTTCGAAGCTAGCGTATTTGTTAGAGCCTGGCTCCATACATACAGGGTTTTGCGAGTGACCGCCAATTATTGCTGCAAGCTGTCCATCGGCCATTGCTTTAGCTAAGGCTACATCCCCAGGAGCATTTGAACCATGCTGGCCATTTGCGTAGTGCCCCATATGCGTAGTTGCAAAAACTAAGTCCGCTTCGTTTTTATCTTTGATCTCCTGAATGACTTTCTTCATTTCCTCTTTCGGGTCTGTGAAGGTTAGCTCAGAGATATATTCGGGGTTACCGATTTTTGCTGTATCTTCAGTTGTTAAGCCAACCACTGCAACGCGAAGATCGCCTAATGTAAATACTTGGTATGGTTGGAAATAGCGAGTTCCATCTTTCTTGTAAATGTTTGCTGCTAGCATTGGGAAGTCAGCCCACTCGCGCTGTTTTTCTAGCACTTCAAGTGGATTATCGAACTCATGGTTACCTACAGCCATCGCGTCGTAACCAATATCAGTCATGCCTAAAAAGTCAGGTTCAGCATCTTGAAGATCCGACTCTGGTACACCAGTGTTTATATCACCACCAGAAAGTAGCAGTGAATAACCACCATTTGCTTCTACTTCTGATCGAATTGAATCAATTAGAGTTTTACGAGCAGCCATACCATACTCGCCGTCTTTGTTCTCCCAGAAGCGACCGTGGTTATCGTTGGTATGTAAAATTGTAAATTGTGTACATGATTCGGCAGTGAAACATGTGTTTGTTTCACCAGGAGGAGCTTCTACAATAATGGTCTCATCATCAGAACAACCAGCCATGGCAATACCGACCGAAAGTACCAAAAGGGATTTGGAAAACTTCATAAGGGATCCTTTCTTTGTGATTTTGTTATTGTTACGGCGTGAAATATACGGAAATAATGTGAAACTTTAGTGATCTACATCTTATTTATAGTTTTGTTGAATAAGGGAAATTACGGCGCTGCAAAGCATGTCGATAAATAAACAGAAATCGTGTTTAGGAAAGGTTTAATCCATTATCGGGTTAAAAGTGTGAGCGGCTTAATTGAATGCATTTTGTTTATGTGAATCAATACGCGTTTTGGTGAGATATAAAGCAAACTTTGGTGATTATTTTGCCAAATTCATGTCTTCTTAATGCCAAAGAAACAAATAGTTATACTTTTCTGTACGCTGTGTTGAGAGGAAGGGATGCTCAAAAAAACAACCGCGCTTGCCGCAGAAATCGATTGCTCATGGCAGAAACTGTTCAACGTGAACGGTAATTTGTACAACGGCTATTCTTATGACCCACATTATTGGCAAAAGTTCTCCGATCTTTGTGCTGTATTTTTATACCAATCTGATGCCTGTACGTATATATCCTGTCCTCCAAGTTTATGGGAAAGAATTAAACATTTTCAGACCAATGAGCTGGAGAGAAAATTAAATAACAAGCAATTGTTCTGTGAATACGACGATGTCGACTACTATTTATTTAATGACGATAACGTCAACAAAGACGACGAAGTGATTTCTCTTTCTATTGAGTCGGATCGTGAGTTGCTCGAATCCTTTTTAAGTCGTGAGAGTGAAGAAGATATTTTAAAGGCGGATTTTGACCTCGATAGCCATTTTTTCTATGGCATCTTCGACAACAAAGAACTGGTCGCTGTGCTTGCTTCATACTGTTATCAAGGAAAAGAACCATTCGAGTCTTTGTCCATATTAGTTTCCCCAAATTCGAGAGGGAAAGGTTATGGGAAACGGCTGCTTGGCCACTTAATTAATGAAGTGAAGACTAGGCAGCGCACAATTAGGTATCGAGTAAATATTGAAAATACTATCTCAATAAAGCTGTGCCAGTCATTAGGTTTTGAAGCGTACAGCCGTCAGAGGGTGTTTACTCAGGAATAACGAGAAAGGCGAGCAATGGGATATACAGTTAGAAATGCAGTGAGAGACGAAGCGAGTTATATCGCCAAGATACACGTTGATTCCTGGCAAGTTGCTTACAGAGGGTTGATGCCGCAAAGCTACATTGACCAGTTCACCCGAGAGCGTCGAGAACGCATGTGGACGCGAGTGATGACGGAACAACTGGCAAACCTCATCGTTGTCGAAAAGCAAAAAGAGATTGTCGGTTTTCTGAGTTATGAACTGCCTAATCATTCAAGTGAAGACAAAACGGCGATTGTAACCTGTTGCTATGTTTCCCCTTTATATTACGGACAGGGTGCAGGCAGTGCATTGATTGATGAGTTAGAAACAAGATTGCTCTCAACGCCTGTGATGCAAATTAGCCTTAAGGCATTAGATACCAATAAGCAGGGGCTGAATTTCTATAAGAAGTGCGGTTTTGTGCGCTCTGGAGAGGAAGAGGCCGAGGTTATTGATGATATGACGCTAAACGACGTTACATTGGTGAAGTATATAGCGCGAACCTAGTGCTCAAACTGACATTTCTCTGAATTGAAATGCCCAATGCAAAGCTTGGTTGAATAGAGAGTCGTTTATCAGACTCTAAGTGTAGGGGATATTGACGTTTTCCCTAAATAGTAAAACCCCGGAGGTGGTAAGTCTCCGGGGTTTTGAAATTTTTTAGATATCTCGGTTGGTAAGTCCGATAATCTTTATGCAAAAGGTTTGGATTTTATCCGTTAATTCCTTGGTAGGGAATTAGATACGGATGAAGTCCATGTGCTCAACTTTTGGCTTGTAAGCGTGACGTTGAACGTCTTGTGGCTTAACTTTAACTTCAGCGCCGTCGATCACTAGAACGATACCTTCGTAGAACTCAGGCTTGTCCATTTGGTTAACGATGTCGTCGTGGTTAAGAACGATAGCAACTGCTGCTGCTTCACCGCCGTATACAACTGCAGGGAATTTGCCAGCGTGACGTAGGCGGCGGCTCGCACCTTTACCTAGTTCAGTACGTACTACTGCTTCGAATTTCATAGTATTTACTCTCAAATTAGTAAAAAATAAAACTTTACAAACACAATGCGACCTTGTGTTCGTAGTAAAGCTTGAAACAGGAACTGTTCAAGCGAGCGCGGATACTATCATCCTGCTCTACATTCAGCAACCAAAATTGTACCTAAATCACCAAAAAGCCAGTAATTCTTCGTCAAGAAGAGTGTCTGTTTTGTGGTGTCGGCAAAACTTTGTCCGCATTGCGCTGATTTTAACCTATTTGGCTCTTTGTCAGCACGTTTCTATTTGCCTAGGACTCAATCCTCTTCTCAAGTTAATTCATTCATTAACGACATCTGTTATTCACAAAATGAACGCAAAATGAATGTTGACCTCAGTAACCGTTAAGTCAGTCGGTTCTATTCTCCATCGTACATAAACGGACAACCTCAATGGAGCACATTATGAATCCTATCAGTATCGTGATAATTACCCTCAATGAAGAAAAACGTATTGGTCGACTACTTGAAGACTTAACCAAACAAACTCACCAGAACTTTGAAGTGATCGTGGTGGACTCGAACAGCGAAGATTCGACACGTGAAGTTGCACAAGCTTACGAAAGCTCATTACCAGAACTTACCGTTCATCAAATGGAGACTCGTGGTGTCAGCTTAGGACGCAACACGGGGGCAGAGTTGGCGAAATACGAACGCATTCTTTTCTTGGATGCAGACGTACGTTTGCCAAGCGATTTTCTAAGTCGTGCAATGAGCAAGTTAGAAGACGTCAAGTTAGAAGTGGCCGGCGTCTATATGGGCGCAAAAGACTTACCAATGGCCCACAAGCTAGGCTATGGCATGTTTAACGCGGGTTTGTTTATTACTCAGTACACATTCCCAACTGCGGTAGGTGCTTGCATTTTCTCTACCAAGCGTGCGCACAAAGAGATCAACGGCTTTGATGAGTCTATTACGCTTTGCGAAGATTGTGATTACGTGAAACGCGCTTCAAAAACATGGCGATTCCGCTTTTTACCAATGACGTTCGAATTCGATCCGCGTCGTTTGGAGCAAGATGGTTTCTTTAAAATGGGCATGACCTATTTCAAAGCCAATGTGCGCCGATTCTTCTTTGGGGAAATGCGCAACAACGAAATGGAGTACAAATTCGGTCACTATAAAGATCAACACTCATAATCGTCGGAGGCTGTATGCTGGAAGCGATCAGTCTGTTCTTCGGGGCATTTCTGGATGCGACGATTGGACCAAATCTCTTTGTCCCGGGCGAGCCGTTTCTGCTCGCTGCGGGCTATCAATTACACCAAGGCATCATCTGGGGCGTAATCGCTGTCCTCGTTGGTGGTTGGCTTGGTGATCAACTCAGTTACTTTATTGGTAAACGTTCGGGCTCTAAAGCTCAGAGAAAACTGATTCGTTGGCAAGCTAAGACGAAACGCCCAATTGCCCGTTGTCGCTTGCTGATGAAAAAGCGTGGTAACGCCATTTTGATCTTTGCACGCCTATTAGGCCCAGTCGCTTGGGTCGTGCCATTTATGGCGGGTTCAGTGAACGTGAGTTGGAAGCGCTTTACCATCTGTTCATCAATCGGTTTGATACTCGGTGTTGGGCAATTTGTTGTTGCTGGATATTTGCTTGCTGCAGGTCTGCAAACTTGGTTGCCATTGGATTCCTTAAAGTTAATCTTAATTGAACATAAACTTCTTATTGCTTCGGTATTGGTGGCTGTGACATTTACCGTTGTTGCGTGGAAAAAGAATTGGTCACGCAAGTGGACCAAATCACTGACGGCATTAGTGCTGTGTTTGGTTGCTGCAAACTATGGTCATTTTTTCTATCTTGCTGACGATAATGTTCAGCAAGTCGAGTCCACTGAGATTCAACCAATCGCGTTTAACGATCTTGGTTTTAAAGTGTATCCAGGACGTTCAAATGTATTTGACGCTCAGGCCGTAAATTTGGTCTATGTCGGTGAATCACCGAGAACCTTAATGCAAGAACTCGGTTGGCTGGAAAATCAAACATTCTCAAGAAACGACATTGAGCTGTCTGATTATGTGAGTTTGTTGAAGCAAAAGCTGCCTCCTGTGTCGGATTTGTTTTGGAATGGCAAACCACAAGCGATGGCATTTCAAGAACCCGGAAGCTTACTTAAACGTTCTCATATACGCTGGTGGCAAGCAGGACACGAGGCAAGCTCAAATCAGTCGGTTTGGGTAGGGGCGATAAGCTATGATGATGGACTCAAATTAGCGCATTACTCCGGTATTGTGACTGTGCTGCATCGGATTGATCCAAACGTAGACAGTGAAAGAGACCGTCTGGCGAATCAAATCGAGATGAGTCACCTAGCCTTAGTAGGGGAATTGCATTCGTTAGCGCAACCTGTCGCAATGGACAATAAGCATGACTATTACTCAGATGGGAATGTATTGCTGATTAGCGAGCCTTCACTTGCTTTAAATGTGCTTAATCAGAGCTCGGATACAAAAATGGCACCTAACGATGAAGCATCGATAAGTGCCATTTCAGAGTTATCACCGGATGTGATTTAAGCTCGACTCTTTTGCAAAATAAGGGTGGCTTTTAAACCGCCCATTTTACTTTCTGAGAGTTCAAGTTGGCCTCGGTAACTGTGTGCCATTTCATTCACGATGTTCAAACCCAAACCAGAACCCGGAGTGGTTTCATCCAGTCGATAACCTCGCTTAATCACTTGGCATAGTTGCTCAGCAGGAATCCCCGGGCCATCGTCTTCAATAATGATGTGAATGTTGTCTTTGTCCAAGGTTGAATGAACACGAATGATGCTGTTTGCCCACTTGTAGCCGTTTTCTAGCAAGTTACCCACCATCTCATCAAGGTCAGTTTTCTCTACTGCCACATTCAGTTCAGAATCGAGCTCGTTAATCAATGTGACATCACGATGTGCATAGACTTTATCAAACGCCATCGAAATGGCATCAACTCGCTCTGAAGGGTTCGATTTCACCGAAAGGATGTTCATTGAACCAGCCATACGAGCACGACCTAAGTGATAGTCGATGTGCTGTTGAATCTGCGTGATTGGCGCGTTCAAGCGATCTTGCTCTTCGGGCTTTAAGGTTTGCACTTCGTTTTTCAGAACAGAAAGCGGCGTTTTCAGCGCGTGGGACAAGTTCCCTGCATGGTTACGAGCACGCTCAAGCAGTTCTTGATAATGGAATAACAGGGCGTTGAGGTCTGAGATTAGCGGCGAAATTTCTTTCGGGTACTCTTCTTCCAAGCCTTTTTTATTGCCAGATTTCAGTTCGGCCAACTCTCTTTGTAGCTTGGTCAACGGGCTCAGAGACCACGCAATTTGCAGCAAAATAACGGCGAGTACGCCAGCAAACAGCAATCCCAAGATAATCCAAAGTTGCCCGGTTAAAGATTGAATCGTGCCTTCAATTGGGTCTTCGTCGATACCAATGATGACATCAATAGGGCCATCATAATCAGGAAGGTAAAGGGTCTTCTTCAACGTGATGAGCTTTTCATCGCGCGCGCCAAAAGCATCTTTATCCAATCCTTTGTATTCGATTTTTTTGTCCCACAGAGAGCGAGATCGTTCTAAGCTCGTCTCGGTAGAAGCGCTCCAGTATAAGCCACTGTATGGGCGGCTAAATCTTGGGTCTGAAAGTTGGGTAGGGAGGGTGAGTTTGCCTTTGCTGTCGACTTCAAGCTGGGCGGCGATTTCGTCCATATAAACGTTAAGCTGTGAACGCGTATCGTCCACCATGTAGCTATAAACTTGAGTAGGGATTGTTACGCCAGCAGCAAGGATCATTGCGGTCAGCCAAACGACCGCAGCTAAAACTAAGCGACTTTTGATACTGAGCCGCTTAAGTACATGTATGGAAGGCCTTGCTTTATTCGGCATTCAGTTGATACCCCAAGCCACGAACGGTCTTGATGATTTTCGGTGCGATTTTCTTACGAATACGACCGATGAACACTTCAATGGTGTTTGAGTCGCGGTCGAAATCTTGCTTATAGATGTGCTCGACCAACTCGGTACGGGAAATGACTTTTTCAGGGTTGTGCATGAAATACGCCACCACTTTGTACTCCAGCGCGGTTAAGCTGACAGCTTGGCCTTGCCATAGAACTTTTGATGAGCGCGTATCTAAGCTTAGATCACCAATCTGCATGACAGGTGATGCGTTACCTGAAGCGCGACGCAGTTGAGCGCGGAGACGTGCAGTAAGTTCCACCATTTCAAATGGCTTAGTTAGATAGTCGTCGGCACCTGCATTCAAACCTTCAACACGTTGAGATAGAGTGTCACGCGCACTCAAAATCACCACGGGTGTATTAATGTTTTCGTCTCGAATGCCTTTTAGAACCGTCAAACCATCGAGTTTTGGTAAACCAAGGTCGAGTACGATCGCATCCCATTCTTCAGAAGTAGCGCGATACAAAGCATCGATGCCATCTTGAGAAAGCTCTGGCACCCAGCCATTGTTTTCTAACGTTTCTAAAATCTGTTCGCCTAAGCGAGGTTCATCTTCGACAACAAGTATTTTCATATTCTTTCTTCTTATTATGCTTAGTGACTATTTATGATTGATCAGATTATGAATGATCAGGTTATGAGTAATCAGTGGTTGTGATTGATTACTGTGGCTTGAGTGCTTTATTAAAGTTACGGCCTTTGATTTCGAGCATTTCCAGCGTTGCTGCGTCGTATTCCACTTTGATTACGCTGTCATTGAACAGGATTTTCAGCTCGTATACCCACTCATCATCGTCTTCTTCAAGTTCTACTTTAATAATACGCCCATACAGATCATTCTCCACTGCTTCATACATATCAGAGAAAGGGCGGATATAGCCTTTCTGAACGGCGCGGTAGACTTCATCCTGATCTTCATCGAACTCGATTCGTGTTCCTGGTTTTTCGACGTCACGAACAATGGCATGACCGTCTTTGTCATCATGATGATCATGGTGAGACGCAAAGCTTGGTGCAGACAATAAAAGCGGTACTAAACCTAGCAGCACAGGCAGCTTGCGTGGTGTGAAGGATGTAGACATAGCAAAGCCTTTTTCGGAGAGTTAGCAAAATTATATCGGCTCGTACATGAATGGAAAGTGAATACGAAATCGAGTTCAAATTTTTCTACCTTCATTACGATAAAAAAATAATTTCTGTAATTTAAATAGCTTATAGAGAGATTTAACAGTAATTAGGCACTGGTCGGATTTGCATTTCGCAATATGCCTATAAACAAAAACCTAACAAATGTATATTTTTCGCGCTATACGCTGCTGATATAAATATTACATATAATTGGTCTGGACAAATGATAGGGCATTTTAATTGGATGGCTCGGTGCAGTTCCTAGTGTATGCATGGAGTTCTTAGGGTAGAGAATGCTTCTGTTTAAACTGTCGAAAAATCCTCTGGTCATTTCGTTACTGGTCTATGTTGCTGTCGTTTCTTCGATGAGCTTTTGGGCGATCAATCGCAGTGAAAAAGAGTTTGCTTCTATCGCCAATTATCTGGAGCTCTACAAAAGCACTGCGGTCCTAACTGGATTGAGAATTCAATCTGACCTAAAACACGATGCTCCAGTTTCCCTTACATCAGATCATATAAACCAATCGCAACGAGTTAAATCGCTAAACGATGACGAGCTCAATCACAGCGAAAGGATTGCGTTCACCGTATTAGAAGACCTTTATCAGTACAACCGCGAGCTTGCGGAAAGACCCAACGTTCACATTTATTATCGCTCTTACACAGGGCAAAAGCTTATCTTCTCGAAAGCAGGGGACAACCTTGCTATTGAGCCTTCAATGTTCGATCCCGCTTTATGCAGTCAAACTCGCGATTGCACCTTGAATATGCATGACTCTGATTTAGCCGACCGAGTTGTCTTTTCTGAAAACTTTAATAATACCGAGACAGGAGAAACGACATTTAGCATCTCAAGCCCCGTTTATAGTGACGGGAGCATCGTTGGTGATGTGGTCGTTGAAGTTCACGTTAACTATGAGTTTTTGGAAGGGCAGAGCTTATCGACGGAGAAAGTGAACGGGCACTATTACGTCACTATCGGGCATACAAATTACCCGTTTTATGATCTCGCTGGAGGGCTAATATTGCCGCTTGATAACGTCAGTGTGGTCATTTATCAATTGCCTGTCGTGAAGGTGATCATCGATAACCTTTGGGTGTTGCTGGTGACTTGGGTTTTGGTTCGAACTTATCACCGCCTTTATTCTTCCAATATCAAGCACAGGGATCACTTGGCGCATGCGATTAAAAGTGCTAGTCGGGATGAGCTGACCGAGTTGTACAATCGCAAGGTATTTGAGGATCAGGACTTTGAAGACGCACTGAAAGATGGGCACTATTCGGTGATTCTTATTGATGGCAAAAAGTTTAAGCAAATCAATGATACCTATGGACATAAAGCGGGTGACCTAGCGCTTATTCATATTGCAAGAATGATGAAGTCGACCTTTAGGCAGAGTGATTGGTTGATTCGCCTTGGTGGTGATGAGTTTGTGGTTGTTATGCCACATTGCCCGCTAGAGTCTGCAGAGGAGCTTGCTGCCAATTTGCGAGATAGCATCGCTGCACGACCTTTAGTGCGTTATGGTATAGAGGTTGGTGTGACGACAGGGGTGGCTAAAGGAACGAGTGACGAGTCTTTGCTTGATGTGATTGAACTCGCCGATCAAGACATGTATCAGTACAAGGGCATTTGAGTCTAAGTCTTAAAGTGAAACAGCGCCGAAGTGGGCGCTGTTTGTCATTTTATAGCTGGACGATACTTGAATTTTTACTGCTTGAGTTCGTCTTCGAAGATCTTATCACGAAGCTTCCAGAAACGACCTGATTTACGAGCAATCACAAATTGAGGTAAACGGAAACGATGTTGGTTTGCCACCACTTTCGTTGGTGATGCTTCTTCAAATGGGCGATGTTTGTCGGCAAGGTGAGGGCGCACAAACTGGTCTTTGAAGGTTTGCTTTTGTTTCTTGGTATTCAGTGACCAGAACTCATGCACCAATGCATTGCCTTCGCCTTGATAGGTTTCACCAGAGTACGTCACTTTTAGTTGTGACTTACCGTCACTGGACTTAAATACCGACAAATCCATTTCTGTACATTCGAAGATCAGCGCATCTTTCAGGTTTAATGCTTCTTTGAGTTTTTTGTCTGGATCGACAAGGGTGGCGTCGCATTCATGACAAATACGCGCCGCAATGTCGTTATCAGCGCCACATTCACCACAATATTTGGCTCTAAAGCGATAACCACAGTGTTCGCGCTCTCCGGTTTCATCATCTTCAAAATATCCTTGGCAGCGACGACCAAAGTGCTCAAGCAAAAAGCCATTGCTGTCTAACTTGCCCCAGAAGTTGTTGTTAAAGCCGCAAGCAGGACAAGGAATGGTGATAATTTCGCTGGTGGAATCAGGCTTAGGGTCGCCCACTTCAGGTTGATATAAGTCATAGCTGTTGCCAGCGTAATCCAATACTAAACATTCCGATTTGCCTTCCGAGAGACGCAAACCACGACCAACAATTTGTTGATACAAACTGACCGACTCGGTTGGGCGAAGAATCGCGATTAAATCCACATGTGGCGCGTCGAAGCCTGTGGTTAAAACGGACACGTTAACCAAGTACTTTATCTCACGATTCTTGAACGACTGAATAATGGCATCGCGCTCAGGTGTTGGCGTGTCACCAATCACTATCGCGGTTTCACCTTCAGGCAGTAATCCATGGATTTCTTGCGCATGGCGAACCGTGGCAGCAAACACCATCACACCTTTACGTTCGTTGGCGTATTGTATGATTTGCTCTACGATTTGCGGCGTCGCTCGTTTGGCTTTGTCGATCACCATGTCCATTTCCGCTTCTTTGTATCGACCCGTGTTCGCTGGTTTTAGCTGCGAGAAGTCATAAGACAAGACGGGTGCATCCATCATGCGTGCAGGCGTTAAGAAGTTTTCATCCAGCAAGTAACGGATAGGAAGCTCGAAGATACAGTCACGGAAAAAGCGGGGCTCTTCCGTGCGAACCTGTCCACGGGTGTGATATTGGTAAATCCAACCCATACCTAAGCGATATGGTGTTGCAGTTAAGCCCAAAACTTTAATGCCTGGGTTAAGCTCTCTCAGGTGAGTAATGACTTTTTGATAGCTACTGGTTTTTTCATCGGGTACACGGTGGCATTCATCAATAACGAGCAAAGAAAACTGGTTCTTGAAGGAATCCAGATTACGCACCACAGATTGCACCGACGCAAACACCACTTGTTGATCGGTTTCTTTTCGCCCAAGCCCCGCTGAAAATATTGAGCCTTTTAGTCCATAGCCTTCGTACTTGGCGTGGTTCTGTTCCACCAATTCTTTTACGTGAGCAAGCACCAGTACTCGACCTTTGGCAAGCCTTGCTAACTCTGCAATGACCAAGCTTTTCCCCGCACCTGTAGGCAGCACAATGACCGCTGGTGTGGAGTGTTTACGAAAATAGTGAATCACCGCTTTTACAGAGTCGGCTTGGTATGGTCGAAGGGTGTACATGAAAATCTGTGAAATTGCTCAACTATTCGAATTAGGATCGCTATAATACCCGACCTTAAACATTAGAGGTATTCATGCGTTTAGATAAATATTTGTGTGATGCACTGGGCGCGACTCGCAAGCAGGCAACGAAGATCATCAAAAGTGGTGAAGTAACGGTTGATGGTGAAGTACAAAAGAGTGGCGCTTTCAAAGTGCCAGAAGGTGGTGTGGTTGAGTGGGAAGGGCGCGAAGTTGGTGCTCCTGGTCCTCGTTACATCATGCTGTACAAACCTGCGGACTTTGTGTGTTCACATGAAGATGGGCACAACCCAACTGCATTCGTGTTACTTGATGAGCCAAAGGTAGAGAACCTTCACTTTGCTGGTCGTCTGGATGTGGACACAACCGGTCTTGTGTTGATCACAGACGACGGTCAGTGGTCGCACCGTATTACGTCACCAAAACACAAATGTGAAAAGACGTACCGTGTATGGCTAGTGGATGCGATTCAACCTGATTATGTTGAGAAGTTTGCTGAAGGTATTGAGCTACGTAACGAGCGTGAAGCGACACTGCCAGCACACCTAGAAATCGTCAACGAAGCAGAAAACGAAGTACTTCTAACGATAGTGGAAGGGAAATACCACCAAGTGAAACGCATGTTTGCTGCACTCGGCAATAAAGTAGAGCACTTACATCGTGAGCGTATTGGTTCTATCGTGCTTGATGAAGCATTGGAGCCGGGTGATTACCGATTCTTAACCGAAGAAGAAGTCGAATCAGTTTGGAAGTAATCCATTCTATTCGGAAATAATTGCTGTTCTGGGAAATTGTTTAATTCCCGATAGGAACTAGTGTTTTGGTAGGAAATCGCTCAAAATGAGGGTTCCTACCAAATATGTCTTAGTGTCTGAACAAGACGCACATTCGCCGCTCGTAAACGCAGGCAGAACTGTATTTAATCTGAGAAAAGTCTTTTCTCTTGTTGGTCCTTACTGACGATAAGTACAGACGGTGTTAACGTCACCGCCTCTTCGTTTTAGCTCGGTTATTTTGTCGTTCTGCATACTGATCATGCAGGTTATAGCGTCGAGTTAGTCAAGACCGTCTTGGTATACTTTCGTCTTTTATGATCTTCTCATTAGTAAGGAAACTATGCTCTGTATCCGTAACTATTACGAATTCAGGGTAGGAGAAGCGTCAATCATCTATCTCAATCAATGTGGAATGTTGATGGGAGGACACAACAAGAGGTAAAGCAATGACAGAAAAAGCCCAAAGTGCTCCCCAGTCACAAATCAGTTTTTTATTGTTTCTTGTACTCGGTGCTATTGGTGCATTAACACCACTTGCTATCGATATGTATCTGCCAGCGATGCCAACCATCGCTAAAGATCTTGGCGTAACCCCAGGCGCGGTACAAATTACGTTAACTGCTTATACGGCAGGTTTTGCGATAGGTCAGTTAATTCACGGTCCTTTAGCAGACAGCTACGGTCGCCGACCAGTACTCATTTTAGGTGTGCTCTTTTTTGGTTTGGCAGCGGTAGTTAGTGCGACCACTAACGGTATCGATGCACTGACTTATGTGCGTACTGCACAAGGTTTTGCTGGCGCTGCGGCTGCTGTGATCATTCAAGCGGTCGTGCGTGATATGTTTGACCGTGAAGATTTCGCGCGTGCAATGTCATTCGTGACCTTGGTGATCACGATTGCGCCTTTGGTAGCGCCGATGATTGGTGGTCACCTTGCTATCTGGTTCGGTTGGCGCTCGATCTTCTGGGTGCTTGCTATCTTCGCCGTTGTGGTGATTTTGCTGGTTCTATGGATGATCCCAGAAACGCTGAAACCAGAAAATCGTCAGCCGCTAAGATTCAGAACGACGATTCGCAACTATGCGCGTCTGTGTTCTAACCCTGAGGCATTAGGTTTAATGCTTTCAGGTGCGTTTTCGTTCTCGGGGATGTTTGCATTCCTGACTGCGGGTTCGTTTGTTTATATTGATTTATATGGTGTTCGACCGGACCAATTCGGTTACCTGTTTGGTTTGAACATCATTGCGATGATCATCATGACCAGCCTGAACGGTCGTTTGGTGAAGAAAGTTGGTTCACACGCCATGCTTCGCTTTGGTTTAACGATTCAGTTGATTGCGGGTATTGGTCTGTTTGTTGGCTGGATGCTTGATCTCGGTTTATGGGGAATCGTGCCATTCGTTGTGCTGTTTATCGGTACGTTGTCTACGATTGGTAGTAACTCGATGGCATTGCTACTTAGCGGCTACCCAACAATGGCGGGTACAGCATCTTCGCTTGCGGGTACACTGCGCTTCGGCACGGGCTCATTGATTGGTGCACTCGTTGCTGCAATGCCGGGTGGCGTGTCGTGGCCGATGATCATCGTTATGTTTGCTTGTTCAGTGCTGTCTGCACTGTTTTATTGGACTTTAGGAAGAAAGGCGTAATGTCTAATTACACCAAAGAAATTCAAAACTTAGTTAACGCTGCTCTGGCGGATTTAGACCAAGAGCATCGCTCAGGTAAATTGGCGAACGCGCCAGTAGCGAACAACCATTACTTGGTTCGTTGGGTAACCAAGGCGCTAAAATCACAACGTTTTGGTCGCACTGTGGGTGATGACTTAACGCGTTGGCAAAAAGCTGGTCGCTCAAAAGGTAATGATGCGGGTTTGCTATTCATCTTCAAACGCATCTCTGGCTTTTACGCGCAGTTTTTCCCAGAAGGTGAAGAGCCTAAAGTGATCAAAGATTCTGACATTGAAGCGTTTCTTGATGCGATGGAGCAAGCGGGTTGGGAAGTGTCTACGTCTGAGCAACTGGTTGGCTGTGGCAAAGTGCAAATCTTCACTGAAGGTCAAAACTCACTAGCCTTATGTGCTGACCAGTGCGAAAGCTGTTTTGATGGTGAGCTACTCGTTAAACCAATGAGTTGGTTTGTTCGTGGCAACCACGCTGAGTTTGTCGAAAAAGCATCACAAGCGGGTTATATGGTTCATAAAGTGACGGATTACAAATCCATGGTGAAATACCACGGTGAATACCTGATCTTCCCTGCAAACGAAGGCAATCAGCTGGCAGAGATCCCGCTGTCATTCAAAGCAGACTAGACCGTATTAAGCATCTCAATAAGTAACCGAGCTTCACCTTCCGGTGAGTTAAGAATGTTATTTATCGGAGATTACGGCTCTTTAAAGCGTACATACTGTGGTGTGTACGCTTTTTTGTTTTTGAGGGCCAGGCATTCACTTCTATCAAGCGACTAAACAAACTTATGGCTGTGGTCGTAAAAGTTCATGATTCGCTTCAGGGCCCAATCTCGATATCGGTCGGATTCAATTAAAATGTCATGCCTTGCATGAGGAATGCTTAAAAGCCTTGAACTAGCACAATGCTCATTGAATAAGTCTTGGGCAGGCAACGACACAACGTTATCCCCCTCTGGTTGCACGATTAAAATCGGCGTTTTAATGTCTTTGGCTTGAGCTAAACAATTTTTACCCGCAGCAACGGCTTCGCTAATCCACTTAGGGCTAACACCACCGAGTCTCAGGTTGGGGTGGTTGCTTAACAAATCACTGTAGGCTTTGAAGCGATTAGGGCTACTTGTATGGTCATTACCTTCAAAGGTTTTGGTCACAAATGCCGTTTGGGTAGGGGCGAAATTCGGTGTTTTCTGAAGTTGACTGATGAGTTTAATCGTTGCCGTTTGAATGCCGCCCACCACTTTGGGTAATTTGATACCAAACATTGGGCTTGTTAGGGCGCACGCTTTAACGTTGTGATCATAGCTCGCGAGGTATTGAGTTGCGACAGCACCTCCCATCGAGTGGGCGAGCATCATAACTTCGTCTTTATGTTGGCTCTCTACAACCTCTTCAAGAAACTGAGCTAAGTCTTCAACATAATGCTCAAATTGGTCCACGTGTCCAAGCTCGCTGTGTTCTGCCAAGCGTTGCGACTCTCCCTGACCTCGATGATCAAAGGAATAGATATTGAAGTATTGGCTGAGTTCGTAAATGACTTCTTTGTACTTCCAAAACGATTCATTTCGTCCCTGAACAATGACTAACGTTCTTGTATGGTTTTGAGGGTTCACGTTGATCCAAGCGATATCATTATTCATCGCGCCTTTAAAGTAACCGCTCTTTCTGTTTTGCCATACGTCATCTATTTGTTGGTGATAATCATGGTTATGATGACTCAATTCCGAGGTAATGGGGTGATAGCGTTTATAGGGCTTGTGAGGAATATTGAGTTTTCTTCCTATGCTTGTCACAAACAAGCGGCCTAGTTGAGCACCGTGCAAGTAATCCGCATCGAGTTGCTTTTTCGTACTCTCAACAACCGAAGATTGTAAGTTCCGCGCTGGAGAGATTTCGTAAATGTTCACATCATCAGGAGGAGAGGCGAGAAAGCGTCGAGTTTGTCGATAAGTTTCTTCGTGTTTGAGCAAAATAGCTGATAGCTCACTCATCGTTTTGGATGGCGCGCGCTTTAGCACGGCTTCTATTAACGGATGATGCTCGTCAAAGTCGATGGGCATCGTTCGGATTACCACTATGTGTTTGTAACCTCGACGGTAAGCTTCTTCAACTGGGATTGGTGCAGAAACTCCGCCGTCTAACCAACGCGCGCCGTTAAACACAACGGGCTTTTTGTGTAGAGCGGGAATCGCACAAGATGCTCTAAGTACATCCTTCCAATTATCAACGGTGACATCAAAACACTCTGTCGTTAGGTTTCGTGCATGTGTCGCGACGGCGACGACTTGCTTTGTTTTGAGTAAATCAGAACCTTTTTCCCAATTTAACGGGATGCTTATCTCGGCATTGTCTACTAAAAAATCTAAGTCAAATCCTTCCCCATTGAGCAAGTATTTCGTGAGCTTAAAGAACTCAGGGCGTCGTGTTGTTTCTGTGATGATTTTGTAGGCATGTCCTTGATGTCCACAGATGTACGAGGCGAGGTTGAGAGAGCCAGCAGAAGTACCAATCAGTAAGTCAAAAGGATTGAAATCAGCATGTAGGAAGGCATCTAACACGCCTGCAGTAAAAATGCCTCGTTGGCCGCCTCCCTCTGTCACCAACGCGATCTTATCGACGTGTTGCTGACGAAGCATAAAGTTATCGTGGTGTTTACTGCTAATGATGTATCGATTGCCCATTGTGATTCCAAAATCTGCTTAACGTTATAGTCACTAAGTTCAGAACAAAGCCGGTCTAAATAAGGTATGAGCTAAGAATAATATGGGGATTGCACTGAAATAAATTCAATTAAATTTACACAGTGTTAATCAATATAGAACCTTTTCAATAGCACTCTCAAATCGTCTTTATTTGCTTTGTTTGAAAGTGCTATAAGCGGCCAAGTGCAATGGGGCGTTATTCCTGCTCTAGATGCTCTGCTTCTTTGGCGATCGCTTTTACCATACCTTTGAAGATGAATAGGTGTGCTGGCATCATCGCAAACCAATAAAGCAACCCGGGGAAGCCTTGCGGATGCCACCATGCGGTGATATCAAATTCGCGCTCTTCACCATCGTCTTTGATTGTAATTTCTAAACGACCAAGCCCCGGACCTTTCATCCCAAAAAACAGTGAGAGGAACTGATTCTCTTCGCAGCGAATCACCTTCCATGAATCAATGAAATCACCCACCTTGAGCTCTGGCCCCGGTGGCGAAACTCGAATAGGTTTTCCTCCACCAAAGAAGATATCGAGCCACTCTCGGGTGCGCCAAAGGATGTTGGCAAAGTAATAGCCTTTTTCAGGGCTCCCGATCTTTTGTGCGACCTTCCAAAGTGATTCTGCAGAGGCTTTTGTCTTAATGCTGGCTCCTGCCTGTTTTGGGTAATACCCGTAGCCCGGTTGCCAACGTTTGAGTGCTGCTGGTTCAAAACCCCATACGTTGCTGCGCACAAAAGTTCCTTCCGTAGCGATCGTGTCCGCTACGGATTGTTCATAGCTGATTAGCTCTTGTGGAAATCGTTCGTGAATGGCTTTGGTATCAGCAATGTAATCGTGCTCTAAACCAGCAAGTAGCGCTTTACCGATACTTGCAGGAACTGACGTCACAATGGCTAACCAATACGATGCCATCTTTGGTGTCAGCAGTGGGGTTGACCAAAGGCGGTAAGGTTTTTTCGTGATTTTACAAATGACTTCAAATTGCTCGCGATAACTTAATGTGTCCGGCCCACCGACTTCATAGATTTCACTTTCTGTTGGTTTGGTTTCTGCCAGTTTAAGCAAGTAGTGATTGAGGTTGGGTAGGGCGATTGGGTTGGCTTTGGAGTCGACCCACTTAGGCGCAATCAGAATTGGCAGGTTGTAGACGAAGTCACGCATGATCTCGAATGCCGCAGACCCCGGGCCAATAATCACGCCTGCACGAAGCTCGGTGACAGGAACACCGGCTTGACGAATGATCTTCCCCGTCGCTTTGCGTGCTGCTAAGTGTTGAGAGTTGCCGGTTTGAGGCTGAATTGCACTCAAGTAGATCACATGTTCTACGCGACTTTTCTCAAGCGCGTTTTTGAAGTTCTCTGCGAGGTTTAATTCGTACTCAACAAAGTCGTGACCTTGCGCCATACCGTGCACAAGGAAGAACACCAAATCAAAATCATTCACGACTTCGAGCGTCGCTTCTGCGTCTGCAAGGTCTAAATAAGTGAGAGTGAGATTAGGGTGTGGCTGGGTTCGAGACTCTAAATAGTCTATATGACGCGCGGCTGCCGTGACAATGTAACCTTTATCGAGCAGTTGTGGAAGAAGCTGTGAGCCAATATATCCGGAAGCCCCAAGTACCAACACCTTTTTCATTCTGAGTCCTTTTTATTGCTGGTGGATTAGTCACCACTGGGTATAATCATGAGACACTTTTCTCGTTCTATCAATAAGTTGTCGTCGGAGCGTGCATGACTTTTTTCTCACAATTGGTTACTCATGCCGATAAGTCGTTTTTACGTCGACTATTTGCCATCGCATTACCCATCACTTTACAGAGCATGATGTTCTCTAGCCGAAGCCTCGTGGACGTACTGATGCTTGGTCAATTGGGCGAGGCGGAAATTGCAGCTGTAGGTGTTGCGGCAAGAGCGACATTCGTTACGACCATCATGCTCCTTGGCGTAACAACCGGTGGTGCGTTGTTAACAGCGCAGTACTGGGGAGCGGGAAACAAAGTAGGTGTAAGGCAAAGCACATCGCTGACGTGGATGATTTCCATGGTATTCGCTGCCCTTACGGTGGTGTTGTTCGTTCTGTTCCCAGAACCAATCATGCGCTTGACGACGGATTCGGAAGAGGTGATTCGCCTTGGTGCTGATTATCTCGTTATTTCATCGGTTAGCATGTTTGCTGTTGCCTGTGTCGCAAGTATGGCTGTTGGTCTGCGTGCTATGCATCAACCGGGTCTAAGTACGTTTTTTAGCGGCATCGGCATTCTGTCCAACATCTTCCTTAACTGGGTGCTTATTTTTGGGCAATTTGGCTTTCCTGCGATGGGGATTAAAGGGGCCGCGATTGCCACTGTCATCAGTGGTGCTATTGAGGTAACCTGTTTATTCAGTTACCTGTGGTTTAAAAAGCACATCATCGCTTTTGGTTTGGACGACATTCGTGCCAGCTTAGTGTTGGATAAAATCACCCGTTTCTTAAAACTTTCTCTTCCGACAACATTTAACTTCCTAGCATGGGCGGGCGGCTTGTTTGCTTATCACGCGATTATGGGACAAGCAGGCGTGCAGGGTTTAGCGGCATTGTCAGTAATGACGCCGGTAGAGTCGATTGCTCTTGCTATGATGATCGGTTCATCCAACGCTGCTGCGGTATTGGTGGGTAATCAATTAGGCGCGAAGAACTTTGGTCCGGTTTACTACCAAGCGTGGGCAACCGTAATTCTCAATGTGTTGATAGCCGTCGTTGTCGCGATTTTACTTCTGCTCTCAAACCAACTTATTCTCGATGCCTTTAGTGCTCTTACGCCAGAAACGCGCCACCTAGCCGAACAGTTTATGGTGATTCTTGCCGTCGGGGTGGTACTTCGTTCTGTTCCTATGATGGCTATTGTCGGCGTGCTTCGTGCGGGTGGGGATGTGAAGTTCTGCTTGTACCAAGATCTGATCGCGCAATGGGTAATAAGTATTCCATTAGCCGCCTTTGGTGCCATCTATCTAGGCTTTGAGCCACAGTGGGTTTATTTACTGTTTTTGACCGAAGAAGTCGTGAAGTGGGGGACATGCCTACACCGCATGGCGAGCAAGAAATGGATGAAAAATTTGATCGATGCTTAGGAAGGGTCGCGAGACAAGTTGCATTTGTACTCTGATAGTGTGATCAACTATTCAAAATACTTCCTACCAACAGGATTTTAGTGTAGATTCTGATTCCAATTTTTAAACACCATTTGAGCGGCAAAATCAATGTTAAAACTGTCAGACCTATGTAAAGGCTATGTAGACGGGGGAGAGTTTCATCCTGTACTACAAGGGGCAGAATTAACATTACAACAAGGTGAACAAGTCGCATTAATGGGTGAAAGTGGATCGGGGAAAAGTACGCTCCTTAACCTTATCGCAGGTCTTGATACTGCCGATTCGGGCGAGATCCAATACCCGAGCTTTGCAATGCACAGCGCACCTGAGCATCTAAGAACACTCTACCGCCGCAACAACATTGGTAATATCTTCCAGCAGTTCAATCTGCTTCCTACCTTGAATATCGCTGACAACATCCGTTTCTGCCGCCAATTAAAAGGCTTACCAGAAGACAAAGGTCTGTGGCGTCAAATTCTTTCTGCTCTCGATCTTATGCCGCTTTTAGGTCGTTACCCTGAAGAAGTGTCTGGTGGTCAGCAACAACGTGCTGCGATTGCTCGTGCTTTGTATATGGAGCCGAAAATCTTGCTTGCCGATGAGCCGACAGGTAGCTTGGATGAGCGTAATGCTGAAGCGGTAATGCGCCTGCTAACTAGCCTTGCACGCCAATTAGAATGTACGCTGCTGTTGGTTACGCACAGTGAGAAAGTCGCAGAGCACATGGAAGGTAGAATTCGTCTTCAAGGAGGACAGCTGCATGTTATGGCCCGTAGTTAAGGCACTACTCGGTCATTACCGTCGCTATCCACTTCAAATTATCCTTGTTTGGCTTGGTTTAACCTTAGGTGTGTCACTTCTTGTTGGTGTGACATCGATTAACCAACACGCCAAGCAGAGCTACGAAACTGGTGAGAAACTTTTTTCAAACCCTTTGCCTTACCGTATTCGTACCAAGCATTCAGCTAATAAAATTCCTCAAGGTTTTTATATTCAATTGCGTCGCGCTGGTTTTAATCAGTGCGCGCCATTCGATGTTCTTCATCTCGATACCAAAGCCGACTTAAGCCTGATGTTGGTTGGGGTAGACCCTGTTGCATTACTGCCTTTGCAGCAAGGAAAGTCGTTAAAAGACCTACCTATGCTGACGTTGATGACGCCGCCTTACCCAATTTTAGTGAGCCAAGACTTAGCGTCTCACATGTCATGGAATGATGGTGATTTTATTACCCTTAACGATGGCAGCAGATTAGGGCCGTTGAAAGTCGACTGCGACAACTTACTTTCAGGCACGCGCTTAGTGACGGACATTTCGCTTCTTCGAATGTTAAAGCGCAGCTCTGGCTTGTCCGCGATTGCTTGTGGCGAAATGCCAGAAGAGAAGGTTCTTGCGCTGAAAAATATGCTGCCAAATGGCATGACGCTGGTACGGAATAGCCGCTCAGAATTGGAATCTTTGACGAAAGCCTTCCACATGAACCTGACAGCAATGGGCATGCTATCGTTCCTAGTTGGCTTGTTCATCTTCTACCAAGCGATGTCTTTGTCTTTCATTCAACGTCAACGTTTGGTGGGGATTCTTCGTCAAACCGGTGTGAATGGTATGCAGTTGGCACAAGCTCTGATGCTGGAGCTGACCATACTTGTTCTTGTCGCTTGGGCATGTGGTAACTTCTTCGGTTTGATTCTCGCAAACGAGCTTATTCCTGCCGTTTCATCAAGCTTGAGCGATTTATACGATGCCAACGTAGGACTGACGATTGGTTGGTCTTGGGAATCCAGCCTATACAGTTTGGCTATGTCGGCCTTAGGTGCCTTGATTTCCTGTCTGTGGCCGTTGATCCGCTTATTAAAATCACAACCTATTCGCTTATCTTCTCGCTTGTCCCTAATGCGATTTGCCGGGCGTGAGTTCTCTTGGCAAGCATTTGCAGCTTGTGGGTTCTGTGTGGCTGCTGTTGCGGTTTATCAGGCACCAAAAACGCAAGAGTCAGGTTTTGCGATTATCGCGCTAATGCTGATCAGTGTGGCGTTGTTTATGCCGTTCCTGATGTGGCACATGTTCCAAAGCTTCTCTTATTCATTACGATGGGTTCGTGTACGTTGGTTCTTTGCTGACGCGGCGGCAAGTATGAGTTACCGAGGTGTAGCGACCATGGCCTTTATGCTTGCACTTGCGGCAAACATTGGTGTTGAAACCATGGTGGGTAGCTTCCGAGATACGACGGACAAATGGCTGAGCCAACGCTTAGCGGCCGATCTCTATATTTATCCAACCAACAACTCTGCTGCGCGTATGAGTTCTTGGTTAAAAGAGCAACCAGAGGTTGATTCGGTTTGGTGGCGTTGGGAAAAAGACGTACCGACTGAACGTGGTGCCTTGCAGGTTGTGAGTACAGGCTCTTCCGAGGGCGAGTTGGACTCTCTAACAGTGAAGCTTGGTGTGCCTAACTATTGGTATCATTTACATCACTCCAAGAGCTTGATGGTAAGTGAATCCATGGCTTTGAAGCTCGACATTCGTCCTGGTGATTACATAGACCTGCAACCTCCATTAGGGGGAGGGTGGCAAGTCGTCGGTGTCTACTACGACTATGGTAACCCATACAATCAAGTCATGATGTCGCATCGAAATTGGCTGTATGCGTTCGCAGGTTCAGGTAACGTTGGGCTTGGCGTCTTGCTCGAAGACAACGTGAATGGCGAAGGCTTAAAGCGTCGTCTAGAGAACGTATTCCGTCTGTCGCAAGATCGAGTGTTTGACAATAACAATATCTATAACCAAGCCATGCGCGTGTTTGACCATACCTTTGCAATCGCGGGTACGCTGGGCAATATTACCCTGATTATCGCTGTATTTGGTTTGTTCTTTGCGACGTTAGCGGGTGAGCTTTCTCGTCAACGACACTTCTCTTTGTTGCGGTGTATGGGCGTTTCAGGCAAAGAACTCGTCTTGTTAGGCGGTTTGCAGTTGTTCGCCTTCGGTATGATTTCTGCGATTATCGCGGTTCCGCTGGGCTTAGCGTTGGCGCACTTGATTGTGGATATCATCATTAAGCAGTCCTTTGGCTGGTCGTTAGAGCTTCAAACCATTCCTTGGGAATACGTTCAGACGATTGCTTGGGCGATGTTGGCTATCATGATCGCAGGGGCTCTGCCTGTGATAAGAATGATCAAGAGTACGCCGATGAAATCGTTAAGGGATGCGCTGTAATGAAAAAGATGACCCCAAAAAAGACGTTTTCTATTTCTGCGCTGGTGTTTATTGTGTTCATCGCATTAGCGGGTGTGACTTTGTATGTTACGCATTGGGCAGAAGCGACGGCAACAGAACAAAGTGAAATCAGCGATGTTCTAAAACGCGAGAGCAAAACCATCTTTGAGCCGGTGCTACCCGATCAACATGTTTCACTACCGCAGGATTTTCGTTTCCACCCTGACTATCAACATGAATGGTGGAACTACTTTGCCAAAGTTCAAGACAAGAACGGCAAAGTATATAACGTTCAATGGAGCTACTTCCGAGTTGCTACGGACGAACGCGATACTCGTGGTTGGCAGAACCCACAATTGTTTATCTCCCATATCGTTGTGAGCTCTGGCTCTCATGTGTGGAAAGAGCAGAGAGTTGCACGAGGCGGCATTGGACAGGCTGGTATGACGAATCGACCGTTCCGCTTGTGGATTGATAACTGGAACTGGCGAGCACTAGGCTCTACTCCATTTCCGGGTAACCTAGACGTATCGACCGACACGTTTGCGCTTGATTTGAACACCACAACCAATGGTCCATTTGTAGTAAATGGTGATCAGGGCTTCCAAGTTAAACACGCACTTCAATCTATTGCTTCTTTCAGCTTCAGTGCGCCGTTCCTTAATGTAAAAGGTACACTGACCTTAAATGGTCGTGAAATCCCAGTCTCTGGCTCTGGATGGACGCAGAAAGAGTGGGGAAGCGGCCTGATTGGTGAAGGGCAGCAAGGTTGGGATTGGTTTGTATTTAATCTTGATGATGGCCGCGCATTGACAGTAAGCCGCTATCGACACAATGGGCAGGTGCCTCACCTATTTGGCACACTATCAACACGTTCTGGCAAGGTGATTAACCTTACTGAAAAAGATTTAACCATGACGCCACTACAGGTGACCAACTTGTCTAATGGACGACGTTTACCGCTGCAGTGGATCATTAATGTCCCCGAGCAGAAGATTAATTTGACGACGAGGATCATAAAGTCGGACATGTGGCTGCCCTTTGTGATTCCATATTGGGAAGGCCCGATACTCGCATCGGGGTCCAATGAAGCCTGGGGATTTATGCAACTCACCGGTTACTAGGATACGAAAAAAGCCATCCAGAAGGGTGGCTTTTTTGTTAATGAAACACGCAGTTTTCGACGCAAAACCGCACGTTAATCACGAAAATTCATCAGATATTATACTAACTTAATAGTAGTCTATGTTAATAGATTGAGCTTATAAGGAGATAGGCAGGTCTTGTAAATAATTATGTTCTTGTTGAAAAATACGATGTTTCGTAAATGAAACATCGGAAAAATCGAAGTTTAAACTCTAAACAAGCGATTATTCTAAAATTTTCAGCAGCTATACACTCTCATCATTCTTTGTTAATCGTTTATTAAGATAATAAATATAAGGGCGAAATCATGAACGATGTCATTCGTGACTTTTTCAAAATGGAATCCGCTGGTGGTATTCTTCTGGTAATTGCTGCGGCAATTGCGATGACCATTGCTAACACCCCACTTGGCGAAACTTATCAAGCTATGCTGCATACTTATGTATTTGGTATGTCAGTTTCTCACTGGATCAACGATGGCCTGATGGCTGTGTTCTTCCTACTAATCGGTCTTGAAGTAAAGCGCGAGCTACTTGAAGGCGCACTAAAATCGAAAGAAACCGCAATCTTCCCTGCTATTGCAGCGGTAGGCGGTATGTTGGCTCCGGCACTTGTTTATGTTGCATTTAACGCTGGTGACCCAGAGGCGATTTCTGGTTGGGCAATCCCAGCTGCAACAGACATTGCTTTCGCTCTAGGTATCATGGCGCTTCTTGGTAAGCGTGTGCCAATTAGCCTGAAGGTTTTCCTACTGGCATTGGCTATTATCGATGACCTTGGTGTTGTTGTTATCATCGCGCTTTTCTACACAGGCGATCTATCGACAATGGCATTGGTGATTGGCTTTATCATGACGGGCGTGCTCTTTATGCTGAACGCGAAAAACGTCACCAAGTTAACGCCGTATATGATAGTTGGTGCGATCCTTTGGTTTGCCGTACTGAAATCTGGTGTACACGCAACACTAGCGGGTGTAGTAATCGGTTTTGCTATCCCACTTAAAGGTAAGAAGGGTGAGCACTCTCCACTGAAACACATGGAGCACGCACTGCACCCATACGTAGCATTCGGTATCTTGCCTCTGTTTGCCTTCGCAAACGCTGGTATCTCACTAGAAGGCGTGTCGATGTCCGGTCTGACTTCTATGCTACCTCTAGGTATTGCACTGGGTCTGTTGGTTGGTAAGCCACTTGGTATCTTCACATTCAGCTGGGCTGCTGTGAAAATGGGTATTGCTAAGTTGCCAGAGGGCGTGAACTTTATGCACATCTTCGCTGTATCAGTGCTGTGTGGTATCGGCTTTACGATGTCGATCTTCATCTCATCACTGGCATTCGGTAACGTAAGTCCTGAGTTCGATACTTATGCTCGACTAGGTATCTTGATGGGCTCAACAACGGCAGCAGTGCTAGGTTATGCGCTATTGCACTTCTCTCTACCTAAGAAAGCGGCAGAAGAAGTAGCGGTAGAAAAAGCGTAAGAAAAGACGATTACACTTTAAAAGCCTCCCAAATCGGGAGGCTTTTTTGTATCCAGAAGAAAGTCATTTGACAAAGCCTCAAACGACAGACGAAAAAAAGCCCAGACGAAAAAGTGTCTGGGCGGATACAAACATAGGAGTTAATAAGAAAAAGCAGCAATGTAGCAACTAGATAGAAACAAGTTTGACGGCCAGTAAAACTTTAAATGCCCTAGTTGTTACAGTAATTCAGACCGGAACAATTCCAAACAGTTCCATTTTTTTTAGAAGTTTTTTTCACAAAACAAGAACCGCTTTAAATTCATCTCGTTAACTGCACACTTTCTTCGTCTGGTCAGACCAATGAGTGAAAATGTGATGTTAATCATTTGTTAATCTCAGGTTTCAGGAGTATATTTCAAACAGTTGTTTAATACGAGTGATTGAAATGGCCCCGAGAAGTACAACAAAAGAAAAAATACTCGATGTAGCAGAAGGACTATTTGCAGAATACGGCTTCAATGACACATCACTAAGAACCATTACTGGCAAGGCGAACGTGAACCTAGCTTCGGTCAACTACCACTTTGGCGACAAGAAAACGCTTGTAAGGGCAGTACTAGACCGATATCTAGAGGCGCTAATGCCGAGCATCAAAACGTCTTTGATCGAGTTAAACACACGCGACGATTACAACATGGATGAAGTGTTTGAATCGCTACGTTTACCTCTGCGTGCACTGAATGACGTGAGACCGAACGGCACAGCATTGTTTATGTTGCTGATTGGTAGAGGATACACCGATGTTCAAGGCCATTTACGCTGGTTTATCAGTACAAGATATGAAGAAGTGTTGAACCTGTTTATGTTCTCCATCATGAAGGCAAACCCTGAAATGAGCGAAGAACAACTTTTCTGGAGATTGCATTTCACACTTGGCACTTGTGTTTTCACTATGGCATCGAGCCAAGCGTTAACCGAGATTGCAGAAAGCAAATTTGAAAAAGAGGTGGACGTGAAGTCCGTCGTTGACCTACTGATTCCTTACTTGTCGGCCGGTATGTCCGCTAAGTAAAAAACATTAAATCAATAAAAAAGATAAGTGAAAGCCGCGAGCGGTGACGTGAACAAAAGGATCTGAACTATGAGCTCTCTACGAAGAAAATGGATTAGTGACCCAGCATTCAAAATGTTTAAGAAAGTATTGCCTCCATTGTCGAGCACTGAAAAAGAAGCAATGGAAGCGGGTAGCGTTTGGTGGGATGCAGAGTTATTCTCTGGCAAGCCTAACTTTACAACGTTACATCATTATCCGAAGCCTGCATTGTCTTCTGAAGAGCAAGCTTTCATGGATAATGAACTTGAAACACTGCTTGAAATGCTTAATGACCAACAAATTGTGAAAGATGATCGAGATCTTCCGCCAGAGGTTTGGGATTTCTTACGCAAAGAGCGTTTCTTTTCACTGATCATTTCAAAAGAGTATGGTGGCCGCGAGTTCTCTGCTCTGGCTAACTCAACCATCGTATCTCGCATTGCAACACGAAGCATCAGTGCGGCAGTGTCTGTGATGGTTCCAAACTCTCTTGGCCCGGGTGAGCTGCTTTCTCACTACGGTACTCAAGAACAGAAAGATTACTGGCTACCACGTCTAGCGGACGGTACTGATATTCCTTGTTTCGCATTGACTGGCCCTGAAGCTGGCTCAGATGCGGGCGGCATTCCTGACCAAGGCGTGGTGTGTTACGGCATGCATGAGGGTGAGGAAGTGCTTGGTATTCGTGTTAGCTGGAACAAGCGTTACATCACTCTAGCTCCTGTAGCAACGGTACTTGGCTTGGCGTTCAAGCTTCAAGACCCTGACGGTCTGCTTGGCGACAAGAAAGACGTGGGTATCACCTGTGCATTGATTCCAGCCGACCATGAAGGCGTGGAGATTGGTGAGCGTCACGACCCGCTAGGTTCTGCGTTTATGAACGGTCCTACTCGTGGTAACGACGTGTTCATTCCTATGGAATGGCTGATTGGTGGTTCAGAATATGCAGGTAAAGGCTGGCGTATGCTGGTTGAGTGTCTATCGGCCGGTCGCGGTATTTCCCTTCCTGCATTAGGTACCGCGATTGGTCACCTTACTACGCGTACTACTGGCGCTTATGCATACGTTCGTAAGCAGTTTGGTATGTCGATTGGTAAGTTTGAAGGTGTGGCAGAAGCAATGGGCCGTATTGGCGGTTTGACTTACCTGCTTGAGGCAACACGTACGCTGACGACGACTTCTCTAGATATGAAAGAGAAACCGGGCATCGTGACCGCAATTGCCAAATACCATATGACAGAAATGGCTCGTACTATCCTGAACGATTCTTTCGATATTCACGCGGGTCGAGCGATTCAAGATGGCCCTATGAACTACCTAGCGAAACACTATCTAGGTATTCCAGTCGCGATTACGGTTGAAGGGGCAAACATCCTAACTCGTAACCTAATGATCTTCGGTCAAGGTGCGACACGTTGTCATCCGTACGTGTTGAAAGAGATGGAAGCTGCTGCGAACCCAGATTCGAAAGAAGGCGCAAAAGAGTTTGATGATCTGCTGTTCAAACACATCAAACACGCAATGGGTAATACCTTTGGTGCGTTGGGTGCGGCACTGACCGGTTCTCGCTTCGTGAAAGCGCACATGAGTGGCCCTACACAGCAATACTACAAAGACATCACTCGCCTAAGTCGCGCACTGGCAGTGAGTGCAGACTTTGCAATGCTAACGTTGGGCGGTGACCTGAAACGTAAAGAGATGATCTCTGCACGTCTTGGTGATGGCCTAAGCTATCTATACATGGCGTCAGCGGCGCTTAAGAAATACGAAGATGAAGGCCGACAACAAGGTGATTTGAACTTTGTACACTATGCCGTTCAGCATTGTTTGTACAACGCTTCGAAGTCGCTAAATGAAGCGTACTCAAACTTCCCTGTGAAATACGTGGGTGGCGTTCTAAAAGGCTTGTTGTTCCCATTAGGTAATCACTTCAAAGCGCCAAGCGACGAGCTGTGTGTAAGCCTAGCAGAAGCAATGATGACACCAGGAGCACAACGTGACCGCATGACGAGCTTGTGTTACATCGGTAAAGCAGAGGACGACAGTGTTGGTCTGATGGAGCGTGCGTTCTTAGCGATGTACGATGTGAAGCCTCTAGAACGTAAACTGATGAAAGCGGCGAAAGATGGCAAAGTAGCTCGTAAAGGCCTACTGCATGACCGCCTACAGCAAGCGTTTGAAGCAGAGGTGTTGACAGAGCAAGAAATCGATCAAATCATGGCGGCAGATAAGTTGCGCTACAAAGCGATTCAAGTCGACCACTTTAGCCACGATTTCTCAGAAGTTCGTACCAATGTGACAACCAAAAAATCGCATTTGAACTCAGCAGCATGAAGCGCTTGAGTATAACATGAGAGAAGCACCTCAATTGAGGTGCTTTTTTGTGTTTAAGGCTTTTGCTTTTCGGCTGAGTGCTCCAACCACTTGCATTTTCGCAGCATTTTTACAGAAATTAGGTGCGAAGTAGGGCTGAACCTTTTATCCTAGCAACGTTTTTTAAAGGAAGTTGAATATGATCATCAAACCTAGAATTCGTGGATTTATCTGTACTACTACGCACCCAGTGGGTTGTGAAGCTAACGTAAAAGAACAAATTGCTTACACTAAAGCACAAGGCCCAATTAAAAACGCACCAAAACGCGTTCTTGTTGTGGGTGCATCAAGTGGCTACGGCCTATCTTCTCGTATCGCTGCGGCATTTGGTGGCGGCGCTTCAACTATCGGTGTTTTCTTCGAAAAAGAAGGCACAGAGAAGAAGCCAGGTACAGCAGGTTTTTACAACTCTGTTGCATTTGAAAAGCTAGCTCGTGAAGAGGGTCTATACGCGAAAAGCCTAAACGGTGACGCGTTCTCAAATGAAGCAAAACAGAAAACAATCGATCTGATCAAAGAAGACCTTGGTCAGGTAGATATGGTGGTTTACTCACTGGCTTCTCCAGTACGTAAAATGCCAGAAACGGGCGAACTGATCCGTTCAGCGCTTAAGCCTATCGGTGAAACTTACACGTCGACTGCTGTTGATACCAACAAAGACGTCATCATCGAAGCAAGCGTAGAGCCTGCTACTGAGCAAGAAATCCAAGACACAGTAACCGTAATGGGCGGTGAAGACTGGGAACTATGGATTAACGCACTATCAGAAGCTGGCGTTCTAGCAGATGGTTGTAAAACAGTGGCATACAGCTACATCGGTACTGAGCTAACTTGGCCGATCTACTGGGATGGTGCGCTAGGTAAAGCGAAAATGGACCTAGACCGCGCAGCTGCAGCACTTAACGAGAAACTGTCTACAACTGGCGGTAGCGCAAACGTAGCGGTACTTAAGTCTGTTGTGACTCAAGCAAGTTCTGCAATTCCTGTAATGCCTTTATACATCGCTATGGTATTCAAGAAAATGCGTGAAGAAGGCGTACACGAAGGTTGTATGGAGCAGATCTTCCGTATGTTCAGCCAACGTCTATACAAAGAAGACGGCAGCGCAGCAGAAGTAGATGAAGTGAACCGTCTACGTCTGGATGACTGGGAACTACGTGAAGATATCCAGCAACACTGTCGTGACCTATGGCCACAAATCACTTCTGAAAACCTAAAAGAACTGACTGACTACGTTGAGTACAAAGAAGAGTTCTTGAAGCTATTTGGCTTCGGTGTTGACGGTGTGGATTACGAAGCAGACGTGAACCCAGCAGTAGAAACAGAATTCACTCAAATCTAATCGTTTCTAACGGAATTAAAAAAGGCGCTCAATGAGCGCCTTTTTTGTGTCTTGAATCTCTGTGTTGAATAAGGAGCGCTACATAAGCTGTTCTGCAACGCCGCTTAAAGTGATTAACTCAGAATAATCAGAATAGTACCAGCTAGGGTCATCAAGATATTAGCAATTGCGTACGTACCTGCGTAGCCAAGTGCTGGAATCGTCGACTTCGCGTATTCGTTCACTACGTCCATAGCTGGTGCACATGTACGAGCACCGATGATGGCACCAAAGAGTAGTGCACGGTTCATCTTAAGCACGTAAGCGCCAACTAGGTACGCAAGAACGACAGGCACAACGCTGACGATAAACGCCAAACCGATGATCTGCGGGCCCACTTGAGTTAAGTGTTCGAACATCTTGCCACCGGCGCTTAAGCCGATGCCGACCATAAAGAACATCAAACCTAAGTCTTTGACCATGTTCAATGCCCCTTGCGGTACATAACCGAAAGTAGGGTGGTTCGCTCGTAGGAAGCCCAATGTGATGCCTGAAAGCAATAGGCCAACGGCGTTGCCTAGGCTGAACGACACCTGACCAAACGTCATTGTCACCAAACCAAACATAATGCCTAGAATAAAGAAGCTACAGAACGCAAGTAAGTCTGCCATTTGGCTGTGGATCGAGATGAAACCGATTTTTTCAGCAAGACCATGAACACGGCTTTTCTCACCACTTACTTGGAGCACGTCACCTTTGGCTAGAACGATGTCTAAATCCATAGGCATTTCAATTTGAGCGCGCACTACGCGGTTCAAGAAACAGCCGAATTCAGATAGGTTCAAATCAGACAAGCGCTTACCTGCAATCGCATCACTTTTAACCACGATCTCTTCTTCGACAATTCGAAGGTCAAGTAGGTTGCGATCGAATACTTCTTTACCGTTCCGGAAACTCGGGTCAAGACGTGCGTGGCTGTCTGGGAAGCCTACTAGTGCGATTTCGTCACCTTCTTGCAGGATAGCGTCACCATCTGGGTGGGCAAGAATACCGTTACGACGAATACGTTCGATGTAACAACCTGTCTGGCGATAAATGCCCAATTCTCGAAGGTTTTTACCATCTGTCCAATCAATCAGCTCAGGACCAACGCGGTATGCACGGATGATTGGCAAGTAAACCTTACGTTGACTAGAGTTGCCTAGGCCACGTTCTTGCGCAATTTGCTGAGCTGAATCCGATAGGTTCTGTTTTTGCAGTTTTGGCAGCAGTTTGGCGAACATAATCATACTGATCAAACCCACCAGATAAGCCATCGCATAACCAACCGATAGATTTTCTAATACTAAAGAGAAATCCATATTACGTGGAATGGTTGCAAGGCCAGAGTTGAGCGCATCTTGTGCACCTACCAGAACAGGCGTCGCAGTAAGGGCACCTGCCATCATACCGGCAGACAAACCAAAATCGAGGCCCATATAGTGGCTGCAGAAATAGGTGAGACCTACCGCAGAAACGAGTACGGTCATACTCAAAATAAAGTAATGCTTACCGTCTCGGAAAAATATGCCGAAGAAGTTTGGGCCCGCTTCAATACCCACACAGTAGATAAACAGCATAAAGCCGATGGTTAGTGCTTCTGCATTAAAAGAAAAGCCAAGATGGCCCATTACGAGAGACGTAATGAGAACGCCAATGGAATTACCTAACTGCAGCTTTCCAAAGCGAATTTTACCAATGGCAAGACCAATTGCTAATACGACGAAGATTAGAAGAATGGGGTTTTGTTCAAGAAGGTGTACGACGTCTATGTTCACAGCGTGGCTCGGTAAGGTGTGTGCCAAATAAAAATTAAGAATTTCGAATTGTAACTAAATATAGCAAAAAGATAAGTGAAATTTTTTAGGTTTTACTATTACTTGACGTAGGGGAGTAACAATTTGAATACATAATAAAAAAGCCGCTAATAGCGGCTTTTAAAAAATCAGTTATTCGAATTACTCGTCGAATAGACCTAGGTGCTCTTTTGCGTAAGCTTCAAAGTCATCACAACCACCGATGTGCGTTTGGTCGATGAAGATTTGAGGAACAGTTTCTACTGGCTTACCAACTGTTTTCTCTAGGTCAGCTTTAGAAATACCTTCAGCATGGATGTCTACGTAACGGTAGTTGAAGTCATCACGTTTTGCTTTAAGTGTCTCTGCGTGCTCTTTTGCGCGAACACAGAATGGGCAAGCTGGGCGACCAAAGATAACTACGAACATAATCTTATTTCTCCTAAAATCTATTCTTGTTGAAAGCACAACTAGACGTCATGTTGGTACATGCTTTCGTTTGTTGGGATAACTATGCCCGATCCAGATACGGAAATAAAGCAGCATTTACCTCTTGGCTCGATAGGTGAAATCTATCGTATAAAAACTAAACACGCACTAAGCTTAAAGCCAAGAAAAGTCACTTTTGGGGATGATTCTTAACCGCAAAATCGCGGCGGTTAAGTATGTGAAGTGACGCATAAAAACACACTTTTTGAAGGGTTAATGGCGGCAAGGTGCACTCGGTCAACTTTTTTTTGCTGAAAGCATAGCACTCTAGTGTGAGTTGTTGTTTGGGGAGGAAGTGTATGTTTCAGTTTATGACTGCGACACGGATTATCTTCGGCGAGGGAGCGCTCCAATCTTCGCTGTCTGTAATCAATCAATTTGGCTATAGCGTTTTACTGGTCACTGGTAAAGATACGCAACGAGCCACACCTATCATTAATTATCTAAAAGCGCAGAACATGCGTTATCAACACGTCGCCATCAATGGTGAACCCAATATCACCATGGTGGAAGAAACAGCCGTGCTTGGGCGCAAGTTTCAACCAGACATGGTCATTGCGATTGGCGGGGGCAGTGTCATTGATATGGGCAAAGCACTTGCCGCGATCATTCCCAACCAAGGTGATGTCTATGATTACGTCGAAGTGGTTGGGCGAAACGTACCTTTAAAAACCAAACCGATTCATTTTATTGCGATTCCTACAACGGCAAGTACTGGCTCTGAGGTAACCAGGAACGCCGTACTTAAATCCGGGCAAGATCAGGTGAAGGTCAGTTTAAGAAGTCCGGAAATGCTCGCTGATGTGGCGATAGTCGATCCAACCTTAACCTATGGCACTGACCAATATACTTCTGGTCGCGGAGCAATGGATGCTTTCACGCATTTGATGGAAGCATACGTATGTGGTGACCCAAACCCTCTCACCGATATGGTGTGTGAAGAAGGACTACGTCGATTAAGTCGTTCGGTCATTGCGGGCTGTAAACAGGATAATCATAAGGCCAGAGCAGACCTTTCTTTTGCGGCACTTTTAGGCGGGATGGCCATCACCAACGCTAAACTTGGTGCGGCGCACGGATTAGCCTCTGCACTAGGTGGCAAGCTCGATGCCCCACACAGTGTTATTACTGCGCGTTTGGCTCCTCATGTTATGCAAGAAAACATCAATGCCGCAAAAAGAGCAGGGCGCAGTGATGTGATAAGCCGTTACAAGCGACTGGCCCAACTCGTCACGGAAAGAACCAATGCCAACGAGCATGATGGCGTACTTTGGGTGAGAATGGTGCTGGATAAGCTTGAGTTACCTCAGCTTGGTAAATTTGGTGTGTGTCAGACGTCGTTTGAGCAAGTCGCCGATGATGCACTAAAGTCAGTTGCCATCAAAGGTAATCCATTACCGCTTACGCAAGATCGTTTGGTGTACATTCTTCGCCAAGTTTGTGATTGCAGTGATGCCTGCATGGGCGAGAGTGAAGGTAGCCAACATGTCAGCTCAGTAGAGGTGTTGGAGTCACGCTCAGATCTTTCGGATGTGAATCAGTAGAAATACGATCAACCAGATGCGAAAAGGGGAGCTATTTAGCTCCCCTTTCTATTTCTTATTACTGACTAAGTCGATTCGTTAGTATTGACTTAGCTTGTCGTAGCGGCTGTCTTTCAGCGCGTCTTTTACTCGCTTCAAGTTCTCACGGAAACCAGTACCACGGCGTAGCGTAAAGCCTGTTGCTAACACATCGATGACCGTCATTTGAACCACACGACTTGCCATTGGCATGTATACGTCTGTGTCTTCAGGTACATCTAGCGTGATAGCCAGTGAACTTGCTTTCTCAAGCGGTGAGTCTTTTGCTGTGATGGCAATAACCGTCGCGCCGTTTTCACGAGCAAGGTTTGCAATCTCAACTTGGCTCTTAGTGCGACCAGTATGAGAAATCAGAACGATAACGTCATTGTCACTACAGTTGATGCAGCTCATGCGTTGCATCACGATATCTTCGAAACAAGTAATTGGAATATTGAAGCGAATAAACTTGTTTTGAGCGTCACGTGCAACAGCAGAAGAAGCACCTAGACCGAAGAATGAGATGCGCTTAGCTTGAGTCAGAAGATCAACCGCACGGTTAACTTGCATCGAATCAAGACTGTTTTTCGCTACGTCCAAACACGCCATTGTCGATTCGAAAATCTTGTGCGTGTATGCATCTGGACCATCGTCTTCTTCGACATTACGGTTTACGTAAGGCGTACCATTGGCAAGGCTTTGCGCAAGGTGAAGTTTAAAATCTGGGAAACCTTTAGTATCCAGACGACGACAGAAACGGTTAACAGTAGGCTCACTCACGTCAGCCATTTTAGCTAACGTTGCAATGCTTGAATGAATTGCAGTTTGTGGAGACGCCATAATTACTTCCGCAACTTTGCGCTCTGACTTACTGAAATTCTCCAGGTTTTTTTGAATTTTTTCTAATGTATTCATAGTGTTCACGAGGGTATAGAGAACAACTCGCTGGCTCTGTTAACGAATGGAAACCCAAGGGGCTTCTCGGTCTAGAGGGGCGTTAACGAAAACCACCAGCGCCATAAATTCAGTATAAACCCGATCCTTTATCTGGCTAAAACAAATACCGTTACTATTTCGTGAGAATTTGACAAGCCTCAAACAAAATGTTGTAAAAACTACAGAATTGAAGGTGGGATCGTTGGTTTGTTGCTCTAGTGGCACAATAATGATGTCTGAGTTACACCAAAAAGAAAGAAATTTTCACTTTGATGTAACTCACATTGGCGCCTAAGAATTGAGAATGTCGTCGACAGTTTCTTCAATCTTAGCCATCAAGCTCGGTGCTTGCTGAGCAATTTCTCTTTGCTCACTCAAAACCGCGCTCAAAATATCATTGGTGGTTAATGGGTTAGCAAGAACTACGCGGAATACAATGGTGTTCATGCGTTGCCATTGGTCTGGATTCAGTCGAGTACGAGAGACAAACGACTTACCAGTTTCACGCTGACGTTTCTGAATAAACTGAGTGAGCTGGTTGATTAACTCATTAAGTTTTTCTTTCTGAACGCCTTGTGCTTTATCTAACGCCGCGCGCATTTTGGTTGGCAGGTAACGGTAGGTTAACAAACAAAGCTCAGGCTCAGACACCAATTCGAAGTCTTCTTGTTGGTTAATCAGATCAGCGAAGTAACGTGCTTTCTCAATACTTTGGTCGATCAGAAGCTCGTAACCTGGGCGACTGATGATGTGCATTGCTGCGTAAACCAACATTGCCATACCAGAACGAGAACCCTCAAGCGTATGACTGCCTAAGTCTTTAGAACCTTTACGCAAGATGTACTGTGCATGATGCTCGATAGACTTCATCGCATCTGGATCTTTAAACAGAACCATGCCTGCGCCCATCGGAATGTAAAGCTGTTTGTGAGCATCGATCGTGACAGAGTCGGCAAGTTCAACGCCACCAAGTAGATGACGATGGTTGTTCGACATCAGTGTCGCGCCGCCCCAAGCCGCATCCACGTGGAAGTGGCAGTTGTGCTCAGCACATACTTCTGCAATTTGAGGTAGTGGGTCAACGCTGCCAGTCTCTGTCGTACCAGCAACACCAACCACAGCGATAGGCTTGATGTTTTGTGATTCGAGCTCGGCGATTTTTGCTTTTAGGTCGTCAACAATGATGCGGTTGTTCGCGTCTGTTTTGACGGCAACTAGGCCCTCTTGACCAAGGCCAAGAACGTCTGCTGCTTTCTTAAGAGAGTAGTGACCTCGTTCAGAAACCAAAATTGCTAAGCCTTCATAGCCATAATGCTTCATGGCTTTGAACAGACCTTCTTTTTCTACACCTTTGAATGCGCCATCAGCCTTCAGTGCTTTATTGCGAGCAACCCAAAGCGCAGTGATGTTAGCGATGGTGCCGCCGGAGCAAAATGCACCCAGAGAGTGTTTCGCGCTGTGCATCCATTTACGGTAGAACTTATCGTCCTGACCGTAGATAAGGCGATGCAACATACCAAGAACTTGACGCTCAAGCGGTGTGAAAGCTTTTGATGTTTCGATTTTCACCAAGTTTTGGTTCAAGGCAATCATGATCTTCGACAGCGGCATTAAGAAATACGGCAGGGCAGAAGTCATGTGACCAATAAAGCTTGGTGCAGAGGTGTGAACCGAGTGAGATACCAAGGTATCTAGCAGGTGCTCGGTATGGTCTGACACGAACTCAGGTTGCTCAGGAATCTGAGCAGAAGAAAAGTCTTTCTCAATTTCACGTAAAGGCTTTTCTTCTGCCACGATGTGTTCACGAAGAAATTGATTCAAGTTCTGCGAAAGACTTTCATCAATTTTAGTCAACGTTGAATCTGGACCTTCAGGGATAGTGAAGATCTTTAACAAGCTCTCGAAGCTAACGTCAGCGGTTTTTTGTTCCTTAACCATAGCAAAGAATCTTTGTAGTTATTTTGGTAATGCGAGCGGCACAATCTAAACCAAAACGGGCGCAAAGTCCCGTTTTAATTATTGAAACCCATATTGCTGAAATGAAATTCAAGGGTGGGATTTATTCACATTTCTGCTTCTCAATCTTAGCAATTGATTGATTATACTTGTTAAGCGCAGAATCGATCTGTTTTGGATGGCTCAATAAGTCAGCAAATGCAGAGCGTAGGTCGTAGTTCTTTGGATGGTTTGCAGATTGACGATCGCTGAAGGTTTTCTTCGCCGCTTCGCCCAGGGCATCGCTGCGTGTCGCCAGTTGCTTCACATCGTGTTGTTCTAGCTTCAACCACGCTTCAACCGGTTGCTCTGTTGCTACTCGGCTTGGATCGTTTTCTAGAAAATAATGTACTGCTTCACGGTTGAGTTCGAAGTGGTGTTTACGGCCTTCTAAGAACCATTGGCTAACTTCTTTTAAGTCAGGGTATTGAGTCACAGTTAGGTCTACGAGGTCTTGATACCACTGTAGGGAAGCATCAATGTAGCCATCGTATTTAGTTGCAAGACATTGCTGATCAGCAGCAAAAGTAAAAGTTGAGCTTGTAGCGAGGAGCGCCGCAACGACAAAGCGTTTCATTATTATTCCTTTTGGTTGTATTCCCTTTGTAACCCCAATAGACATATGCCTTGCCTGTCACTGATTACCGATCCAAGAGTTAAAAATTAAAGGGCTCGATAACAAAGCGGTGAACCAGAAAATTCTCTTCGAATTGAGCATTTTGAGGTTACTTGGGTATTTGAATTTTTGCCGTATTGTAATGGATGTTAATGAATATTCCTGAGATCTAGCTAGCAAGAGACACAAAGAAAAGCATCATAACTGGCACTAATAAGCTCAAGATAAAGCCACTAACAATGGCAACAGGCACACATCGAACACCGCCCGTGGTTTGAATGACAGGCAGCGTAAAGTCCATCGCCGTCGCACCAGCATAGCCAATTGCTGTAGATGGATAACTGCGAATAAGCAGTGGAATGGCAATCAAAGCGACCAATTCACGCATCAGCTCAATTAAAAAAGAAGCGCCGCCAAAGATTGGGCCAAAGGCGTCACCCATCAAAATGCCAGCCAGTGAGTACCAACCAAAACCGGAAGACATTGCCAAAGCTTGATAAAGAGGAAGATCCAAAATCATTGCAGCAATTACGCCGCCAAGCATACACGTTGTAATGATCACTGTCGCAATCGCCATACCTTGCTTGTTGAGTAGAATTTGTCTGAGCGTCAAACCACTATTACGCAGTTGAATGCCGATAAAGAAAAGCAAAAGGAATAAAATCCACTCGCTTGCAGTGTCTACCCAAGACAAGCCAATAGGAAGAATCAAGCCAGCGATTAGACCACCACCCACAACAACGACAAGCTTGATTGACTCTAAGGCCATTGACGAAAGGGGGAGCTTCTTTTGATTCTGATCGGTTTGCAAAGGAAGTAGCTTATCGACCAAAGGTAAAGCGAGTAGGTTGCAGGCTCCCAAGCATACAAAGAAGGTGCCCGCGTATAGAAGGATGGTTTGTAGATTGCTACCTAAATTATCCAGCGCAGCCAAACTCAAGCCCATCAGGGAAAGAATGACGTAAATAAGGTATGACGTCGATTTATTGATCTTCTCCAATACTGACGCGCGAGAAACTGGAATTAAATAACCCACCACGAGTGGGGCGAAGATAAATAGCATCCCTGAGAACATAAAGCCCAATGATTCCTTTCTGGATAAAGAACAACAGAGCCACGAATCAACGTATCAGAATACTATCTGACTCTTATCGTGGCTTGGTTTGAAGCTAGTAAGATTAAAGACCGCTTGCGCTGAGTACTTCTTTAATTTCACTTTGGAAGTCAGTATCACTCATATTACTGAGATCGTACAAGACTTCTGCACCTGTTAAATTAAATTCTACTTCGTGATCTTCAATGCGTTCATCTTGATTGCGAAACATTAATAGATGGTTTGCGATACGAGCAATATCTAAATAGCTTACTTCAGGGCGAGCAGATTCGAACTTCTCATTCGAGGAGACTTCACGGAAATCATTATCAAAGCCCCATTTTTCTAGCACTAATTTACTCGTAGCAGAACAGCGGGTTTGGAATATTTGTAGCGCGATGTCGGCATCAAGGTAATTGCCGCGATCGAGATAGAGGTGGTATTCATTGATTAGGCAGAATAAGCCAATGTCGGCTAACAAGCCAACCAGCAGTGCCTTTTCTTGCTCCAGATGCCCATAGGTCGCCGGCTCATGCTTACGAAACTCTTGAACCACTAACACCATGGTTGCGCCAAGCTCACGTGAAACAGCCGCACTTTTCACCAAGATGCTATTACACTCTTTGGTCAGGTTTACAGAGTGCTTCAACTGTTCAATCGCTTGTGCGGTGACGATATCCCTCACTCGCAGAATCCCAAGGCGTGAAACTGCCGTCGTTAGGTCATTGCATGTAATGTTGCGACGATTAAAGATGACAGAGTTTGCCACGCGAACAACAACTGCAGCCAAACCTGGATCTTCCAGCAAGGCATTTGCTACATCTGCAATGGTCGTGTGTTCTTCAGTGCAAAGTTGTTGGATCTTGAGGACGACATCTGGGATGGGAGGAAGGGAAATTTTACCAGTAGAAATCGATTGTTCTACCAGCTGAGCGAACTCAGATTCGAGTGCCTTTATGAGCTTATCTTTATTATTAGGTAGCCAAAAAAATGATAAATGTTCCATTATGACGCTGTGCTTGAGAGCTTTCGTACAGTGTACCCTCACAGTATGTTAGTTATCAATTAAATACCTAATTCGCTCTCGCAATTGCCGTATTAATCACCATGATGCTTATTTTTTGGCACTTACTGCGTCAAAAAAACATCGGATGAAGATAAGTAACTGTGAAACTAATCACGTATGTTGAATTTGTAGTTTGGCATCTGTGACATAGATCCTAACTTATTTTTCAACGTTAAGTATGATTAAGACAGTTGGTGAGCGCAATTCACAAAAATATCGCCAACATAAAGACAATTTTTAATCGCTATAAGCTGCTGTTCAATCTGGTGACATCGCTAATCGGGGTAATTTATTCCAATTAAAGAGGTCAATGGACATGACAGACCAAGCTTTTTTTAACTATGTAAGCAATTTTAGTGAGTACCAAAAACGTTCAATGTTTGGTGGTATTGGTTTATTCAGCAATGACGCAATGTTCGCGTTGGTAAGTAACGACTGTTGTTATTTACGCGGCGGAAATGGGTTGGATGATGAGTTTACTCAACTAAACTGCGAAAAATATAAGCACGTCAAAAAACAAACGACGGCAACCGTAAACTATTACGACGTAACAGATCTGTTTGATTCAAGCTTTGATGGACTTGACGAACTGTTACAAAAATCAATTGAATGTTCTATTAAGGAACGCAAATACCAAAAGTCTTCCGCCAGTAGACGTTTGCGTGATCTGCCAAATATGCAGTTGACGCTCGAACGCATGGTAAAGAAAGCCGGCATTGATGATGTCGACACATTTTTAGAACTTGGACCGGTAGAAGTATTCAACAAAGTCAGAGTTGCTTACGGCAGTGACGTTGACGTGAAACTTCTATGGAAATTTGCTGGTGCGATCGATGGTATCCACTGGAAATTGATCCAAGAGCCACGCAAAAAGCAATTGCTAGCGATGTGCGAGTAAGGCGCTTTAGTTTCACGATGATTGACTCGTTTAGGATGAAGTTAGCGAGTCATAAAAGGTGAGTGTTGAAAGCGACAAAAGGAAGTTGATGCTTTTAGCCACTTCATTCGAGTTAGTCATTGCTACAAATCAGTTATTAGAAAAGAAAAACCGAGGCAGATGCCTCGGTTTTTTTATTTGTGCTTCTAGGGCTGTTCAATCAAGGGATTGATTAGAACTTGAAGCGAGTCGTGAACATCACTTGGTCACCGTAGAAGTCGTTGATGCGCGCTTCTGCACCTAGAGAGAATAGCTCTGTAGAGTGGAAACGAGCGTAAACAGAACCAATCCAATCGTCATCGTTGTCGATAGATACGTAGCCTGCTTTACCACCCACTTCTAGTTGTGGACCAAGCCATTGGCGTACACCAAGGTTCAGTTCCATACCAACGTCTGTGCTGCTAGAGTTTGATGGTTGTACAACACGCATTAGCATTGCACCTGTTAGGTCAGCCCAGTTGTTTAGTGGAGAGTGGAAGCCAAAACCCGCTGCTGAATCGAAATCGCCATCGAATTCAGAATCGATACGAGCAATTACGTGTGCATTTGGGTGGATTGATTTGCTGAAACCAGCACCGAATGTTACTGGGCTTGCACCAATGCGAGCTTCCATGTAGTCGTAGCTAAAGTTGCTCATTGTTGCTGGAGCGTTGTAGTCGTTCGCAGCTAGAGCTTGGCTAGATGCCAGCAAAAGGGCAGCGGCTAATAGTGTTTTACGCATAACTAACGATAAACCTTGTCTTATAGTTCCATGGATCCAAGTAACCACTTGAACCGTAATCTGATTTGTTCGACATCATAATAAAAACCAAGGGCGACGACCAACAAAAAAGTGTCGATGTTTTGTCAAATGAGTCAATTGTGCCAAGTTAACAGCAAAAAACGCGCCATGTTGGGGTTACGCGGCGCGTTTTTGTGTTTAAAAGATTATTCGCCGAAGCTCGCTCGTCTATCTGCCATGGCGTTAAGAATTGCTTCTGCGTCTAAAATAGAAGTCCAGGATAGAAGGTTATCATCGTTTTCTATCATAAAAGCAGTCAGTTGCGAGACGATAGCTTCTCTTAATTCTTCACCTTTCCAAGGTTTAGCAATGTAGTAATCAAGACTTGCGTGGTTAACTGCTTCTACCGTGTCTTCAAGCTCTGCTTGTCCAGTAAGGAGTACTTTTCGAGCGGATTTAGTGTCACCATTTTGACTGAGCTCGATTAAGAAGCTGATGCCTGTCTGCTCTGGCATGATGTGGTCACACAGAATTAAGGCGAGCTGAATGCCATCTTCCGCCATTTCTTCAATCACTTGTTTGGCTTCCGTTACGGATTCCGCGCCTTCGACCACAAAGTTATCTTCAAATGGGATCAAATCCTGAAGGACACTATCCAAGACTTCTCTTTCATCATCCACACATAAAATCAGATATTTAGTCATGCTTCATCTCCTTCTTGAGTGATAGGTAACCAGACGGTCATACAAGTGAAATGGTTGAGCTCAGATTCCACTTCTATCCAGCCTTTATGGCCCGCCATGATTTGTTGGCAGATAGAAAGTCCGATTCCTAAACCGAAATTACCTTCTTTCTTCGTTGTAAAGTTGAGTTCAAAAATGGCTTTTTGTTGTGATTCTGGAATGCCGCATCCGTTGTCTTTGAATGAGATGACGGCATAAGTTTGACTGCCTTTCTCGACCAATCTCGACTGAATCACCAATTCCCCTTTGTCTGGGAAAGCATCAATCGCGTTGGAAATAAGATTGGTCCACACTTGTTGCAGCGCAATCGGCTGGCAAAGGGTGTTTGGTAGCTCAGCATAGTCGGTCGTGACCTTGTGCATTTTGAGTTTGTTTTCAAAGATCACCAACGTATCTTCTATGCCTTCATGCAGGTCTGCAAAATGCAAACTCTCATCATCAGAGCGGGCGTATCCCTTCAAGCTTTTCACCATATCAGCAATCCGAGCGGCGCACACATTTATCGAACGCAGAGAAGCACCAACTTGGTGATACTGCTCTAGGGTTCCCAAGGCGTGCAAGGATTCGGTTTTTTGACGGTTGAGCTGCGCTATCAAGGTTTGGTCAGATTCGAGCCCGAGATTAACGACTTTCTTAGCGAGCGCTCTGTCGGGTAGGTCGGTGCTTAGTTGTTTCACTCGTTCCCGTAGCTCGGACGTAGAAGCGGGTTTGACGCGTTGGGCTTTCGTCAGTAAGGCAACGCCTTTTTCTTGAATGTCATGGCTAGGGAGTTCTGTGAGCAGATTCTCCAGTGTATGCGTCAGATTTTCCACCCCGCGGAGAATGGCTGCGATAGGGTTGTTTAACTCATGGGCAACGCCGGCGACAAGTTGCCCAAGCATCGCCATTTTCTCTCTCTCAATAAGTTGCTGGTGGGCAGATTCTAGAGACTCCAGAGTTTTTTGTAGCTGTAACTTGGTGTTGATGCTGCGTTGCAATCGTCGGTTGAAATGACGGAGGAGCAGGTTAGTAAAGAGCGGTAATAAGTTTGAATCGCTCTGCATTACTTTGCGGAAAACTTTTCTATCCAGCTTGATCACTTCGGTTTTGGTGAGTGTTAAGGCTGTCGAGAAGGAACTTTCTCCAGTAACAAACGACATGCCGCCGACAATGTTACCTTTCGAATGTCGGACCACTTCGCGCTGCATACCAAGCTCATCGCGTTTGTAGAGTGCTACTTCACCACTGGTAATAAACCACAAGAAACTGTTTGGCTCGCCTTCTACCGTGAGCAAGTGTTCTGGTGAGTAGGTGCGACAAGCCTTGGTATCGTCATTTTGTTCAAAGAAATGTTGCAGAGCACTGATGACTTGCTCTGCCAGTTCTCCGTCGGAAAGGGCGTGATAGTCGTTTAGGAAACCAGCTTGATAATTACTCATCTGACTTTCGATGTGTGCACGAAGCAACTTGTGCTGATCGAGAATTTGGCTGTAGCTGAGTAAGTCTTCTCTGTCGTAACGCAGAATAAATTGGGTGAGCTCTTTCTGTGCTGTATTGAAAAGAACCTTGTCAGGGAGTGGCTTAGTTAAGCAATGGTCGAGTCTACCTTCGTTAACGGCGGTTAAAATGGCTTCAATATCCGAAGAGCAACTGATCAGTATTTTGCGCGCTTGTTCAGTATGAGGCTTGCGATCCAAGCCAATGAGGAAATCGACGCCGTTAAAATGTGCGTGATGACTGGCAATAACGAGTGCCACTTTTTGCTCTCTTTCTTCGAGATATTCGAGAGCGCTCTGTGCTTCTTCTATCGATTCCACAGAGAGAATATCAAACTTACTTGAGAAGGCTGACAACTCCAATCGAAACTGTTCGGCACTGATTGGATTGTTGTCGAGGCACAATACAGCGTAACGGTTCACAGCGGTTTGAGCTCCGGTTAAAACTTGGCACTAACAACATATCAATTAAATGTAAGAATGGGTGGGAGCTGGGTATTATTCTCGATTAATGAACTAAAATAACCATCAATAGTCTGATATATCTCAATGTTTTATCCGCTTTGGGTTTGGGTTAGACTGAGCACAAATACTCAATAAGTGACGTTATGGAAAATCTAAAAAAAATCGGTGCCATTGGTGGCGCTATTTCTCTTGCGCTATGTTGGCCGCTAGCGGTTGGTCAGATTGGTCAAACTATCATTGAAGATGGCATCGCCAACATGAACGATGAAATGGTCAAAGCTGAAATCGTGGAATATGACCGCGGTTACCTGTCTTCAGTTGTTCTGACACGTTACACCGTTGTCGACCCAGAAATCAAAGCGCAGCTTGAGCGCGATGGTCTTCCGACGGCATTTGATGTAACCAGTGACGTGACTCATGGTTTAACAAGCCTAAGTGCTGACTCTAAATTGGTGGATGCGGACTTCTTGCCGCTGACGATGCACAGCAAAACCCAGTTGAATGGCAACACCGATTTTACGTTGGACCTTGCTAGCTGGAATTACCAGAATGATGCTCAAGGTATGCACCTTTCTTCAAGCCCTGCTCAAGTGAAAGGTAATGTAACGGTACTGGGTGATTTGAACTACCAAGTGTCGATTCCTTCGGTACAAATTGATTTCGAAAATGGCGAAGAGATTCACCTAACAGAGCTAAAAGGTGAAGGTAAAGGTAAGCAAGCAAAAGGTTACTGGCTAGGTGAGCAGTCTTTCTCACTACAAAAGCTAGATATCGTTGATGCGCAACTTGCTCCTATGTTCCTGATTGAGAACGCAAGCTACAGCGGCAATACCTCTCTGAACGAAGCGGGCGATAAGCTGAGCACGAAACTTGTGTTAGATGCGAAGCAAATGCGTTTAACTGATGGCACAGACGTTGATAACTTTAAGTTGGATTTTGCTATTGGCGATGTAGACAGCAAATCCTTTGATGAAATCATGTCAATTTACCAAAGCTCGCCAATGCTGGATGAGCAAGAAGTTCAAAAACTATTGCCACATATTGATACGTTGTTTAGCAAAGGCTTCAGCCTATCTGTGAATGAGTTGTCTTTGGCATTTGGTGAAGGCAAGTTCCGCAACGAATGGCAATTGTCTGTGCCTCAAGGTACTGACCACATCACTCAAGACCCAATGAAGTTGATGACGGCGACAAATGGTTCTCTAAACACTTACTTCTCGGATGAACTCGTGGATCTTTACCCATTCATTCAAGAAAGTGTGGATGAGCTGATGGTGATGGAGCTTATCCAGAAAAAAGACAAAGGTTATGAACTAAAAGCGCAAATTTCTGATGGGAAATTGAAGTTCGAAAACGGACAAGAGTTTCCTTTAATCGCACTGCTTATGCCAGCCTTGATGCAATAGAGAAGTTTACAAAGTAAGTTTTTAGCTTTTTCAGTTTAAAAAGAGGTCGTAAGACCTCTTTTGTTGTTTTTATCCCTGCAAAAACGTGATATTAATTTCGTAATCTTTACTTAGCAGGAGCAATGAGCATCATGGAACAAAATACGGACAACGTATTTAACTTCAGTGCAGGGCCAGCAGGTCTGCCAAAAGCAGTCATGCAGCAAGCACAAAAGGAGCTAATCAACTGGCAAGGTCTTGGTACTTCAGTGATGGAAATCAGTCACCGAAGCAAAGAGTTCATCAAGGTTGCAGAAGAAGCAGAGCAAGACCTTCGTGATCTTCTGAACATCCCAGACAACTACAAAGTACTGTTTTGCCAAGGTGGTGCTCGTGCTCAATTTGCCGCTGTTCCACTTAACCTTTTAGGCGATGCGGAAACTGCGACTTATATTGATGGCGGTTACTGGGCAGAAAGCGCAGTAGCAGAAGCGAAAAAGTACTGTGAACCAGACGTCTTCAATGCAAAGACTGTCATCGACGGCAAAGCAGCTGTATTGCCAGCGGCAGAATGGAAAATTTCTCCTGACGCGGCTTACGTGCATTTCTGCCCGAACGAAACCATTGATGGTATCGAAATCAACGATATGCCAGTGACGGACAAACCAATCGTTGCTGATATGTCTTCAACCATTCTTTCTCGTGAAATCGATGTCTCGAAATACGGCGTGATTTACGCGGGTGCGCAGAAGAATATCGGTCCTTCAGGTATCGCTATTGCGATCGTTCGTGATGATCTGCTTGGTCTAGCGAAAGAAGTACTACCAAGCATTTTGGATTACAAAGTGTTGGCAGAGAAAGAGTCAATGTTCAACACGCCGCCGACGTTTGCTTGGTACCTGTCTGGCCTCGTATTCAAGTGGCTGAAAGCGCAAGGCGGCGTAAAAGTGATTGAACAGGTAAACCGTGACAAAGCTGCACTGCTTTACGATTACATTGACCAATCAGACTTCTACCGCAATGGTGTGCATTCTGCGAACCGTTCTCTAATGAACGTACCATTCCAACTTGCTAAGCCTGAGCTAGACGGAACGTTCTTAGAATTAGCAGACGCGAAAGGTCTGAAAGCGCTAAAAGGTCACCGCGCGGTTGGCGGTATGCGTGCTTCTATCTACAACGCAATGCCACTAGAAGGTGTACAGGCCCTTGTCGACTTTATGCGAGAGTTCGAGCAAGAATACGCTTAATCGCGACCTGTGATACAATCCTTCAAAGCGTCGCATTAGCGGCGCTTTTTACTTTCTGCAGAATCGCTATTTTCTAATGGAAGCACACGCACATTTCCAAATGGCGATTTTGAACAACCATCCGCTGTTCGCTATCTTTGTAACATCATCAATTTTCGAGAAATCTAGTGAGAAACCTCTGTCTGACATTTCTGCTTTGCTTATCTTCCTTTGCAAATGCACAAGAGATCCAAGTGTGGAGCGGTATTGAGTACTCTACCGTTGCTGAGATCCAAGAGCGTTTTGAGGCAGAGACGGGCAACAAGCTAGCGATTCGTGAGTTTGACGTAAACAACATTCGCTCAGAGCTGTTATTAGCGAAGCAGACAGGGATTACGGTACCTGATGTGATTTGGGTGCCTTCAGATTTTCTAGGGCTACACGATTATTTCGATTTGGCTAAAATCCCTTCTAGCTGGATTGATGAAAAGAGTATTGAGCCAAAAGCGCTAGAGCTGGTCTCGGTTGACGGAGCCATTTATGGTGTGCCTCTTGGATTGGGCAATCACCTTGTGTTGTACGTGAACACAAAGCTAACCAAAGATCTTGAACCGACGTGGGAAGAGTTGCTTGAAGAAGCTGAGCAGGGAAGAACGACGCTCGCGATGCAATATCCGAATATGTATTTTTTGATGTCGTTTGTCCCAATGTTTTCTGACCATCGCTCGAAACCGGTCACAGACATTGACGTTGGTGCTTTAGCTGCTGCGCTGAAGTTCTATGGTGAGCTTCCTGTCGTGGGCGTTTTAAAAGGCGAGTACGGCCAAGATCAGGCACGACAGCAGTTTATCGATGGTGAAGTGGCGTACTTAATTGATGGTGACTGGGCGTTAGGGGAGCTTAAACAACACTTTTCAAAAGAGCTGAAAATCAGCGGCTTGCCGACTTACAACAACCATCACATGCATTCGTTAAGTGGTGGCAAAGTGCTGGCGTTTAATGCTGAAGCAATGGCAAACCCAGACAAGCGCCAAGCCATGCGAACCCTAGCGACGATTGTACAGAAACCTGAATTCATCGAAGACGTTATCATCAACCAGAATCTGATTTCGACCAACCGCTCAATCAATCGTAAATGGTATGACGCAGACAGCACTTACTACAGCGATCTCTATACTCAGTTGAACCCAGCTTATGTTATGCCGAGTACTGTCGAAATGGCGGTGACATGGGAAGCGTTGATTCGTGGCTACAAACGCTTCCGTGCAGGCATGCCTGCTGAATCCGCAGCAGAGTTTGTGGTGGATTTCATCCAAAAACACTCTCAGCATATCCATAAACGTAGGAAGTCATCATGATAAGTTTACGTAACATCCTAACTTTGATTGTGGTGCTAGGCTCTTTGCTTCCTGCTTATTGGGTCGGGACTAGTATGATCGAAAAACACCAAGAAGATCTGCTGGTGGAGAAAGAGATCAAGCTTGTTAATACCAATCAAGGTATCAAGAAAACAGTGACGGAAGATCTGACGTTCGTCGCGAACTTAACACGTTGGTACTCCAAAGACCGTTTGTTGGTTCAAGGCATGGATAACGTGCTGTATTCAAGCATCATCTGGCAGATGATCGAAACGTTTGAAGAATTGGCCGTTAACGTCAGTACCACTTACATCATCGACAAAAACTGGCAGCCAATGTACGAAAGCAATGGCTCCGTTTACCATTTAGAAACCAGCAAACTGCTTAACAAAATACGCGCCGCTAGTGATGTTTATAAGCAGGGTAAAATGTTCCACACCACCTACTTTGATGAAGGGTTAGTTTTGGATGGGGGACAAAGTGGTATTGCTTTCGTTAGTCCGCTTTTGCCGTATACGCTGTTGCCTGGATCAGAGTACGAGCCGCAAGGTTATTTGGTGGTGCTGGTTTCGTATCAAGATTTGATTCGTATCTCTCAACCTTTTCTCTATGCGCAAGAGAGCGTGAACTTCCACTACGGTGACATCAACAAGTTAAAGACGGATAACTCTCGCCATGTGAGTGAGATAGAGGTGAACAACAGTAACTTTGTAGAGCCGCTTGAAGTCACTATGGTGCACACTGTCTCTGATGCTGTGCGTAACCAAGACCTTATGCGCTCGAAGCAACAGCTACTCAATATTATCATCGCGACGCTCATCGTGACTCTGTGCTTTGCGATTGTGGCAAGCCGTTGGTTGACTCAACCTATCAGGAAGATGGAGCGGGTGGTACGTAGCTTTAAAAACAACAAGCGTCCGGATCTTCAACCCAAGCAGTTCCAGTTTAAAGAGTTTAGGCAATTGATGAGATTGCTCGACTCGTTGTGGCTTCAATTGACCAACCACATGGATGAATTGGAGATAAGAAACCAAGCACTGCGAAAGGCAAATCTGCAAGTCCAAGAAACCAACGCACAGTTAGCGAATTTTAACCAAGAGCTAGAGCATCGCGTTGATGAACAAACAGCAGAGTTACGTGCGAACTTGACCCGAGAAGAGGCGCACCAAGCTAAATTGATGACCTTGATTAACTTCACCACCAGCCATGCAGGTGTGGGGTATCACGCGATTCCGGAAGTGATTAATTCAGGTTTGATCAAGCTATTCCCTGATTCAGACATGCGCTTTAGCTTTGAGAAACCGGATTGTGAACGCGTCAAAACGATGCGCTCATCAACGGGTTCTGAGTTGGGTTACTTCGACTACGGCACTTATTCGATGAACGAAGAGGAAGGCATCCTTCTAGAGCTATTCAAGAAGCAGCTCTACTCTTGGCTTGAATTGGAAGAGTTCGCTCGTCGAGATAAATTATCCAAAAGCTTTAACCGAAAAGCGTTTGATGAAGACTATGAGTATGCGCGCCAGTCTGTTGCTCAGGGGCGTTGGCGTAGGATGTCGATTCTTATCATTGATATTAACGGATTGAAGACGTTGAATGATACCTACGGGCACGATCGTGGTGATCTGTTGATTGCCAAATCCACTCAACTGATTAAGACGGTACTTCAAGGTAAGCACACCCTGTATCGAATTGGTGGCGATGAGTTTGCGGTGATTGCACAAGATATGAATGCCGCAGCATTAGATGAATTGATTTCGGCTTTGGAAGCATCTCAGCAAGACAAATGGATAGAGCTATCAGGGCAAAACCGTCACCCAGTTCAGTTCTCTGTTGGCGGTGCATCGAGTGAGTCAGTGGCGCTGGAAAATCTGTTCTCCATCGCAGATGAGGCCATGTACGAGAAAAAACGCGCCTTCTATCAAAAGTAAACCGCTATTGGAGTAGGGCATAGAGAGCCGAGCCTATTAATCTAGCGTTACTCGCCTGAATACAAAAAGCCCTTGCTGTTTCTGTTGCAAGGGCTTTTTATTTGAGTATTGTAATGCAGTCATTGTTGTGTCTGAGCCACAGTTATTGCTTTGAGGGCTCGTACATCAGATGGCTCTACTTTAAATGCAGGGTTAGCGGCTTTGAGACTGCGATAGATTCAATCGGTGAAGCGTCATCAAGTGGGTAAGAAATGCTAGAGCTAATAATGCCAGCATTGTAAAGGCAGTACACAAGATCCAATTTGATGTTGTTCTGCTCTAATTCCACACCCGTAAATACCGAACCGCAATCCGAGATCTCGGTAAGGTTCACCGCCTTTTGCAACGATATTTTTAGTAGACGATCTTCTGCGTCGTAGCTAAACGCTCTTACTGCAAAGTCATCAATGTCGATAATGGACTGATTTTCCTCATCAGTATCAAGAAAAATTGGATTTACTTTGTCCCTGTATCGGATTGAGAGCGTTCCGTGCAAATCAAATGGGTAGCGAATCTTTTTCATGCGTTTCACCTGTGAATAAACGTATAGCACTTTAACGTTTCATCTTAACGACTATGAAGCTTGATAAGATAGCATTTACAAATTGATACATACCCCTATTGCTAAGTATGGTGATATTCAATGAGTTGCTTTTTCTTTTTGTACGATACGCTGTCGATTGAGAAGTGATACTTAATGAGTTTTCAACGCGGATATGCACGGATTAAATGCTCTAACTTAATCAATCCTAAGCATATTATAAAAAGCTAAACTGTTATCTGCCTACGTAATGCAGCAAATAGGATTTAGAATGGAAACCAATAAGTCAGAGCGTTCAGTTTTTGGTTCAAGTTTCAGGCTCAAGTTTCTAGCTAGAGTTTCTCAGTAACACGCTCTGGATACATTACCGTTGAACTCGTTGATGGCCGTATGCGTGATGTAAGGTCGAAGACTAAATGCGGGTGACGTGGATAATAAAAAGGCCAATCACAACAGGTTAGGAGGGAGAGTCTGCTGTTATTGACCTTTTGATGAACAGTATCGTTCAAGCACAGAGCGGGGCAGCTGAATGCCGAAACTTTCGTTCTTTGTCGCTAATTAACAAATGCAGTCAGGGTGCTCCGTACAGGTGTCACACTGGCGGTGAGTGCAAACGCCGCAACAAGTGAGCAAGTAGAGAAACTCGGGCTGCGTGAACAGTTCACTGGTTTCAATATACATGATTGCTCTGGTGTAACGCTTAGACCCGACTTTAATCGCACCAACTGGGTTTTCACCTTCGTAAGCGGCGACACTAAAGCCCATTTTGAGCATAACATCGACAGAACTCTTGAGGGTGACACTCGCGTAATAGTGATGAATATGCGCATTTTGAGCCAAAAAGGTAAATTCAGTGTGTAACTGCCTTCGGAAAACACGTTCATTCTTCGAGTGTTGACTGATGGCGTAGTAAGAATATACCCCTTTATCTTTCAGCGGTTTGGTGAGTCTTAGGTCAATGACATCGATCGGTAAGCGGTTCTTCTTCACTCGATCAATTTCATTCTCTAACGTTGGCTCGGTAAAAAACATGCCAATGTTATGTCCTACTAACTCTCCTCGAGAAAGATACTTGTAAGCAATTGCGCGACCATCCTTTTGGTATTCCACCAAATCGATAGTAGCCAAGTTGTGCTTAATGTTGAGCGACTTCAATTGATTGTGGAAGTTGTTCAAACTGTGAATGAACTCTTGTTCATTACTTTGGCTGAGCTCTTCCTCTTCAATATTATTGTGCTCTACCGGACACGGAGTATTGTAATCAATCCCCGAGATGATCGACATCGCGTCCTGGTAGCGTTGCTTCAACGACAGTTCAAATTGCTCAACTTCATCCTTTAAAGATGAGTCTAATCCCAAACTGCACAGATAAGGCAGCAAGTTGTTTTCAAACGCTCGTAGGACTCTTACTCGACGGCTTAAGCTTGGTTGAGTAATGCCCCGTTCCCATCGACTGAAAGTGACACAGTCTATATTAGCTAAATCACCACCTAATAGATTTAACCTTATCGATGCTTGCTCCTGAGTTAACCCTAATGTGGTTCTTATTGCTTTTAGATAACTCCCGAACACTTTACTTTCCCCCATAGGTTTAAAACATGTCCATAGCTAATTCTTATTTTTCGTTTAAGTTATGTGCATGACATTCCTCTGCCAAATATGTCAATTGTTGGAAATGTTATTCCATTTACTTACGACCCTTTAAAATTGACTTGGCTTATAGGAGGTTGAAAATGCATTAATATTTATGTTGTGTTTGATCATAAATATCATGCAAATCATATTGTGTTTGTTATTAAATTGAGAAGGCATTGTGCTTATTAAGTCGGTTGAAGATGCCTAGTGATGGCCAATACTGTCCTAAAATAGATGAAAATAGCCTTGTAATTACAGTCTTTTTTAGTACTTGGTCACGTAGGTTGATGAAATTTATACAATTATACGTTCGGTAAATCATTTTTTACTGTTATCTTAAAAATGAGAAAGGTTCACGGGAAAGAACATATTTCATATGAGTATATTAGATATAAATATAAGGTCCTTTCTTCACTGAATTTATTATTTATCGATTAGTGCCAATGCACTAATAGGCGCCGTAAGTGAATTTGCGGCGCTTAATATATTTCAGGAAAGCCTTATTTAGCGTTTTGCAGTATTTGCTTGGTGTTGATGGAGTAGATATATCATTGAAGGCTGTGCAAGAAGTACGGCTGTATCCACTTTGAGTAAGCATTTCCGGTAAGACGTTTTGCCTATGGTCACTGACCCCGCCTTGTCTGGCGTGTCATAAGCGACTTTCTCAGCCCCCAAGCTCACTAAATAATCGGTAAACTGATTATCGAACGCGTAATAGTACAACTCGGTGATATTGGAACGTCCTGCCAAGTAATCCACCAACGTCGGATGAAGCATCATAAAGACTTGTTCGCTAGCGGCATATCGGCTCAAGCAACATAGTGCCATGCCTCGGTTTTCTGAGTAAGCGCGAGCTTGGCTGAACGGCAAGGTTTGGCTTGGGTTATGAAAATGTGCGTCCAAATCTTCAATCCGGAAAAGGAACGAAATCGAGTGCCCGCGCACTTTGTTCGTCTCACTGTCTTTGTAGACTTTGGCGATTAACTTATCGTCATTGTGCATCGCCACATAATCGAGGTCGAACATCCCTGGGTAATGCGCGTCTGAATTGAGAAAGAAGTTTTTTAAGCGAGCCAGATCGGCATCAACATGCTCAGTGAAAAGCGTCTCTTCAATGATCTCAACTTCTTTACTCGGTTTTAGTTCTTCGTATCCCGATGTTAGGAGCATTGCTCGTTGTGAGTGAAAGCGGTCGTACAAGATATCATCGAGCATGGTGCCATTTTCTGGAGACGGAATGGACAACAAAAATGGCTTTAAGTCCAATGCGAGTTCACGAAGTACTCGGATCGCTTTAACCGCGTTTGGTGATGTCGTGTTTCTTTCCCATCGACTGATCGTTACAGAGTCGATAGAGGCAAACTCTGGGTTTGCGAGGTTGAGCTTTGTGGCAAGTTCCCTTTGCGTCAAGTTGAGCTGATTTCTCAACTGTTTTAAATAGTCTCCAAACATACACTTACCTTGTTTTTATTATGGAAAGGAAGCCAAAACTAATTGGCTTCTTACACTAGGGTAGTTGATTATTGAGGATATTGTTTTTTGAGAAGGAGAAGCAACTCAGGGCGTGTCAGCCAAATCGCACTGTCGAGTTTAAGTAAACAGCGCATGTACTTTTCTGCACCGATTTTGACGATGCCTTGTTCGCTCGGTGCGTCGAAAGCCACTTTTTCGGCGCCGATCCCAATCATGTAGTCTGCCGTGAGTTTATCGATGGCATAGTAGTAAAGGTCTTGAACATTCGCGTGAGTCGCGAGGTAGTCAATACCGGTTTGATGGTCAATCCAAAAGGTAGGCTCATCAGAGCAAAAATGGGTTAACGTACAGATTGCCATCTTTTTGTTGCTTGAATAGGCTTTGGTCTTTTTTATCGGGATCTTAAGAAACGGCGAACAATAATAGTCTTCTAAATCGTCGGCATGGAAGAAGAAAGACAGCGAGTGCCCCAGCAATCGTCCAGATAGCTTATCGAGATACTTCTTGCCGTAAATCTTATGATCTTGCTGATATTGGTACAGGTCGACGTCAAACAAGGTGTCGTGCTCAATGCCAATTCCACTCAAGAAGTTCTTTAAACCCGCTTCGTATTTTTCCCCTCTGAACTCAAACAGTGGTGCCTCAAGCACATTACATGCTTCAACCTCTTGGTTTGATTGATACGAAGTATTCATCAAGACATCTTTTGGAGAATGGTAACGCTCTTTCAGATAATGATTAATCTGAGTCTTGTCCTCATCAATCTCGATGGAGAGAAGGTAGGGCCTTAGATCGTTGGTAAGGGTTCTGAGTACTTTAACCGCTTTAACCGGATTCGGTGCGGTAGTATTGCGTTCCCAACGACTGACCGTTACAGAGTCGATAGAGGCGAATTCTGGGTCTGCTAAGTTAAGTTTTACCGCAAGTTCCTTTTGCGTAAGATTTCCCTCGATCCTAAGCTGTTTCAGGTAATCCCCGAACATACATTGCCCTCATAATAACTTGAATCGTGTTTCTTACACGTGCCTACATTAATTGTAGAAACTATTTTTATGCTAGGCAGTGTCGCCTTCAATCATGTCAATAATATGTCTGGATTTGGTTATATCCTGTTCATCTATATAAGAAAGAGGTGACACTTATTAATAATTATTCGCGTTTTAGCAGTTCAATGATTTCTGGTCTGGATAACCAGATAGCGCTATCAACTCGGTATAAACAGCGTTTAAAAGATTGATTGCCAATTTTTACAATGCCGTTTTCATCGGGTGTATCAAAAGCAATTTTCTCTGCATCTAAGCTATTCATATAATTGACTGACCAGTGGTCAACAGCATAAAAGTACATATCATGAATGTTGGCATGTGAGGCAACGTATTTCGCACCAAATGCACTGTTTTGCCAAAATACAGATTCGATTGATGAATAACGAGAGATGGTACAAACCGCCATGGCTCGGCTCGTGGAGTAAGGGCGAGCTTGCTGCAATGGCACTGGATAAAATGGCGATGAGAAATACTGATGTAATTCGTTAGCATCAAATAAAAACGAGATACTATGACCCAGAATTTCTTTACTTTCTTCATCCGTGTATTTGCGAGCGACCATTTTGTTGTCGAGCTGATATTGGTACAAATCGATATCGAATAGCGCTTTGTTATCGAGCGACAAACTATTGAAAAAGTGTTTTAGGCTAGTTAGGTAATCATCCTGATCGCTTTCTAACAGCTGACTTTCCGTAATCGCATTGCATTTCGATTGTGTGTCATAAGAGCTGCTCATTAATGTTGCCCAAGGCGACTTAAATCGATATTCAACAATCTCTTCGAATATGCCTTTTCCTGACTCAGATGGCAGCGTAATGAGAAAGGGCATTAAGTCGGTGGTGAGTACTCTCAGGATCCTGATGGCTTTTACCGTCGTTGGAGCCGTCGTTCCTCTTTCCCAGCGGCTAATCGTTACTGGGTCAATCGAGGCGAAATCTGTGCTCGCGAGGTTCAGTTTGGTCGCGAGTTCTTTTTGTGTTAGTCCAATCTCTTCCCTGAGTTGTTTTAAGTATTCCCCGAACATCAATTTCCTCGCATTTTTTGTTCTGTAATAGGTTATTGATTGCTCTGTCATTATAGGAGTCGCATAGCAAAGCTCAAGCAAACCCATTTTTCGATGCCTACTATTGTGTATTACGTTCCCTTAATCTTTATATTAGAGATCTATTGTTAACGGTAAGACCCATGAAAAATTCAACGAGGGAGGATGAATGTAAAACGGTCTTTGCGGATATTCGTAAAGGCGCTTTCTATCCCATCTTTCAACCAATCTATGGATTGCAGCACGGCCACAAAATTGGTGCTGAAGTGCTAACGCGATGGAATACGCCAAGATGTATCGAAAAATCTTTCCGTTGTATCGAGGAAGAAGGGTACGCCAATTTTTTTACTAAACGATTATTCAAAAAGCTTTCAACGTGTTTGGATGAGCTTCCTGAATCGATTGGTTTCATTTCGGTAAATATTCCACCTTCTTACCTTTCTAGTCTGTCTTTTTTTGCCGATGTGTTGCCCCTATTGAACGCGTGTAAGCGTATGGGAAGCACGTTATGGCTTGAACTGACCGAGCAGACGCAGTACCCAACAGAGGTGTGCGATAAGTTGATGTTTAAGATCAACCTACAGTTGTGCCAAAACTTGGGAGTGAAAATTGCGCTGGACGATTTTGGTCGAGACAATCATAAAAATGAATCCATCATTCGGTATGTATCGCCAGATGTAGTGAAGCTCGATCGAAGCTTACTCAGAAGGCAAGGCATTCAATATGAGAAGTTCTGGCAACGTTTGGCGTCTTGGAAGCACCAATACAAATTTGATTTGGTTGCCGAAGGGATTGAAACATCCGATGAACTGAATTTCATGCAAAGTTTGGATGTGAGTTATGCGCAGGGTTATTACCTGCACAGACCAAGTATGGTTTCGGATTTATGCCCAAAACTCTCTAAGCCTAGCTCAAACCATGGCTCATCGGCGATGTGGGCATAAAATTTAACGGTTCCCTGCTTGCTGATTTAACCAACCAATGAAAAGTGCCAACTTGCGTGAGTGCTTTTCATTGGCGGTGACCACATAGTATTTCTGTTTACAGCGAAGTGCTCTCGCAGAAAAAGGCGTAATAAGTGCGCCGGATTTCAATAAGCTTTCGACAAGAGAAAGTCGGCCAATGGCAACGCCGGCGTTATGCATTGCCGCTGTAACCGCAAGATCGGAACGATCAAACGAGATGCTCGGGATCCCTTCGATGTCGTTGAGCCCATTTTCACTCGCCCAGAGCGCCCATTCATCATGATGCGAGTTGTAGTCCCATGCTTGTTTGTCATGCAATAATGTGGCGCTCACAAGTTTATCTGGGGCATCAATGAGTCCCAGTTCTTCTGCGTACTCTTTGGTGCAAACTGGAACAATACTTTCTTCCATCAGTTCTTGGTGCCACAGTTTTTCTGGCATCTGCTCATCGAAATAAATGGCGGCATCAATGCCATAGCCTTGGAAATTCACGTTCTCATTACCCGTTAGTATGTTTAGCTCAATCGACGGAAATTGCTGTTTAAACGAGTAAATACGCGGAACCAACCAGCTTTGTGCAAAGGAAGGGCGGGAGTAGATGGTCAGTTCGCCTGAGACATCACCACACTTCACTTCCATTACTTCTTGGTTTAACTCATTCAACGTTCGGTTAAGGGCTAGATATATCCGTTCGCCTTCTTCGGTCAGGGTTATCTTTCGATGTGACCTTACAAACAGCTTGATGCCAAGTTCTTCTTCCAGTTTGTTGATGCGATGTGAGATGGCGCTAGGGGTCATGGAAAGCTCTTCCGCAGCAAGGGAAAAAGAGCAGTGTCTCGCTGCTACTTCAAAGGTGTGTAACTTAGAAAGCTGAAAACTATTGATGCGCTGATGCTTACCGAAAATGGTGTCGTTGGTGTACATGGCTAATGAATGATTTGCTGCTGTTGATTGGATAATAGGGCTTTTGTGTGTTGTATGTTGAGCTAAAAAGACTTCTTGTCCGCAAAATTCCAACTTAATCACGTTTTTGTTTTAATCTGGTTCATGTGAAAGTGATTTTTGATCGTTTGTCATCTTTGGCAAGAGTTTGGTTAAATAACGATTAAAGACAGTAACTTGCAACTAGGAACCAATGACAACCTACAATGCACACGCACTTGCTACCGAGTTTCCTCTGGTTAAGCGATTGATTGATTTGGAAGAGGTGGTTTGGTTCAACCCAAATATCACCACACTTAAAGAAGGTCTGCCGTACGTTGGCTTAGATGCTGCCAACATCAAAGACGCGAGCGAGCGACTAAAACGCTTTGCTCCTTACTTAATGAAAGCTTTCCCTGAAACGGCGGCCTCTAATGGAATCATTGAATCAAGCGTGGTCGGCATCGACAAGATGAAGTCGTGTTTGGAAGCGCAATACGATACTCAAATTCTTGGGCGTTTGATGCTTAAAAAAGACAGCCATTTGCCTATTTCAGGTTCTATCAAGGCGCGTGGCGGTATTTATGAAGTGTTGACACATGCAGAGAAGTTGGCGATTGAAGCTGGGCTTCTGAGTGAAAGTGATGATTACAGCAAATTGGCAAGTGAAGAGCTTCGTCAGTTCTTTCAGCAATACAGCATTGCCGTAGGTTCAACCGGAAATCTGGGCATGTCTATCGGCATCATGAGTGCAAAACTCGGTTTTTCTGTGTCGGTTCATATGTCGGCAGATGCGAGAGAGTGGAAGAAAAACAAACTGCGTTCTCACGGCGTGAATGTAGTGGAATATGAGCAAGACTACGGTGTTGCTGTTGAACAAGGGCGCAAAGAAGCGGAAAAAGATCCAACTTGCTTCTTCATTGATGATGAAAACTCTCAAACCTTGTTCTTAGGTTATTCCGTTGCAGGTGAACGCTTAAAGCAACAGTTTGATGAGATGGGCATTGTCGTTGATTCGAACCACCCTCTGTTTGTTTACCTACCTTGCGGGGTGGGCGGTGGTCCTGGTGGTGTGGCGTTCGGCTTGAAGATGGCTTTTGGTGACCATGTTCATTGTATCTTCGCGGAGCCGACACACTCTCCGTGTATGCTGCTTGGCGTGCACACTGGTTTGCATGATGACATCGCGGTTCAAGATCTTGGTATCGACAATATCACTGCAGCTGACGGTTTAGCGGTAGGTCGTGCGTCTGGTTTTGTTGGCCGAGCGATGGAGAGACTGCTTGATGGTTACTACACCATCACGGATGAGCGCATGTATCACCATTTAGGTGAGCTAAGTGAGCTGGAAGATATTCGTTTAGAACCATCAGCGTTAGCGGGCATGATTGGTGCGGTGCATGTTTCTAACGATAAAGCTTACCAAGCGCGAATGCAGTTTACTGAAGAGAAATTAAACAACGCGACTCACTTAATTTGGGCGACCGGTGGCGGCATGGTACCGGAAGAGGAAATGTCGGCTTATCTGGCCAAGTCAGGTCGTTAACGAATTTTGCACTTGTTATGGGAACAGCGAGAGCAAAAGAAAAGGGCTCATCAATGGATGAGCCCTTTGTCTATTTGAATCCCAGTATTACAGAGATTGTAACAGCTGGTGGTAACGACCTTTTTCTGCTAGCAGTGCTTGGTGGCTACCTTGTTCGATGATTTCGCCTTGTTCCATCAAACAGATGTTGTCCATGCTTTCCAACTCAATCAAACGGTGAGTAATGAATACGACCGTTTTATTGGTGAAGTGTTGCTTGAACAGTTCCATCACTGTTTGCTCAGTACGCTTGTCTAGACCTTCAGTTGGTTCATCAAGCAGCAGAATAGGAGCGTCACGCAATAGAGCGCGAGCAATGCCGATACGACGTTTCTCACCACCAGACAGTTGACGACCGCCATCACCTAGCCAAGCATCCAGTCCTGGTTCGTCTAACAGATTCGCCAAGTCTACTTTAGTCAGAATATCAGCCAGTTGTTCATCCGTTGCTTCTGGAGCCGCAAGCAATAGGTTGTCACGCAGTGTGCCATTAAGCACATCCACACGTTGGCTAACTACTGTGATTGCAGCGCGCAGATCGGATTCGCTCCAATCTTGCAGAGGCGCACCACCAATGCTCACTTGACCTTGGTTTACATCCCAGTAGCGACAAAGCAATTGAATAAGCGTCGATTTACCTGAACCGGTTTGACCAACAATCGCCGTTTTTGAGCCCAGTGGCAGTGACAGTGACAGGTCTTTCAGCACTTTTTGCTGACCGTCAGGGTAGGTGAAATCAACCTTGTCGAACTCAATATTCAATGGTTTATCACCTTCACGCTTCGATGTTTCAGGGAAGACAACGTCTGGCTCCGCTAAGGTGATTTCGTTCAATCGACGTGCGGACGTCAATGTTTGACCGAGGTATTGGAAAGCACCAGCAATTGGCATCAGAATTTCAAAGCTTGCCATGGTTGCAAATGCGAACAGTGCAATCCAAGGATCTGGTGTACGACCGCCAACACCATCCGCAGCAAACCAAAGCATTGCAACAAGGGTTAAACCGTTAGCGAGCATCAACAAGCCAGATGCCATACCAGTGAGGTTTGCGTTAACAAACTGGTTGGATAGCAGCTGTTTTTGCTTTTCTAGAATCACGTTACGGTAACGCTCTTCTGCACCAAACAGGCTCAGTTCACTGTAACCTTGTAGCCAGTCCAGTGTTGCTACGCGCAGTTGTGCTTTGTTTTGAGTCAGGTGTTCGCCGTTATGTTTGCCCAGTTTGTAGAACAATACCGGCCACACCAACAGCATTACCGTCAGGATACCGCCAAGCAGTAGCGCAAGGTGCCAGTCAAAGAAGGCAAGTACTGCAGTTAGCGATAAGATACCGAAGATGCCAACAATCACAGGGCTGACAAGACGCAAGTACACGTGATCCATCGCGTCTACGTCTGCCACTAGACGGTTGAGTAGATCCGCATCACGCAGAGTCGAAACGCGACCAGGGATCAGTGGTGCAAGCTTCTTGAAGAAGAAGATACGTAGATCCGTCAGTAGTTTGAATGTTGCATTGTGGCTAACTACACGCTCGCCCCAACGGCCCGCAGTTCGTGCCATCGCAGCGCCACGAACGCCAGCGCCCGGAAGCATGTAGTTGAAGGTTTCACGAGCAATAGTCAAACCCGCTACCGCCGCCGCAGAGATAAACCAACCGGATAAGGTGAGTAGGCCAATAGAAGCGGCGAGCGTTAGAAACGCCAGAAGCATGCCGAGTGACAAACCAAACCAGTGCTTTTTATACAGTTTTAGATAAGGGAGTAAATCACGCATCTAAGTTCCCCTTGTCTGATTCACGTTGAGCTAGGTTGGCAGCCAACATTTCTTTAAATAAACCATCTTGCGATGCCAACGTTGCGTAATCGCCACGTTGAACGATTTGACCCTCTTGCATAACCAGAATTTGGGAGACATTCTGCAGTGGCGCCAATTGGTGAGTGATCATCAAGTTAGTGGTGGATTCGGTGTATTTACCGATGCCTTCCATAACTAATTTTTCGCTTCGAGCATCCAAACTTGCGGTTGGTTCATCAAGTAGCCAAAAACGGCCGTTTTGTAACATCGCACGAGCAAGAGCAAGACGTTGTGCCTGACCAACAGACAAACCGCCAGAGCGATCCGAGATTTGGTAATCCAGGCCGTGCATTTCAACAAATTCTGCAGCGTGGGAGTCACTCAGTACAGAGTGGACTTGCTGGTCTTGAATATCCTGCTTACCTAGGGTGACGTTGTCACGAATGCTGCCGTGCAAAAGCATTGGGTTTTGACCAATCCAGCTGATGGTTTCGCGCCATGTCGCCAAATCCAACTCGGAAAGTTCACAGCCGTTAATCTTTAAGCTGCCTTTGTATGGCATAAAACCAAGGATGGTATTTACTAAGCTGGTTTTACCTGCACCACTTGGGCCAACCAGTGCGGTGCTTTGGTTCGCTTCTAGCGAGAAGGATAGGGGACCAGCAAGTTGTTTACCTTCAGGGCTGAAGATAACAAGGTCTTGAGCTTCGATATGAATCGCAGCGTTTTGTTCTACAGCCTTGTTACCGTCTTTTACTTGGTCTACATCTAGCTCTAGAAATTCAACAATGCTTTCTGCTGCGCCGACTGCTTGTTGCTTCGCATGGTAGAAGGTACCAAGGTCACGCAATGGCTGATAGAACTCAGGCGCAAGGATCAGAATAAATAGACCAGCAAACAGCGTTACACCTGCGCCGTAGTAACCGAAGTTGAGCTCTCCGATATAGCTAAAGCCAAAGTAAACTGCCGTAATCGCAATTGAGATAGAGGTGAAGAACTCAAGAACCGCTGAAGATAGGAATGCAATCTTCAATACATCCATTGTGCGAGTACGGAAAACTTCAGATGCACCTTTTAATGTCTCGGTTTCTGATTGAGTACGGTCGAACAAACGGATGGTTGTCATTGCTTGCAAACGGTCATAGAAGTGACCAGATAAACGTTGCAGCGCTTTGAAGTTCTTACGGTTTGCGTCAGCGGCTTTCATACCCACCAATGCCATAAACATTGGAACCAATGGTGCAGTAATCAGGAAAATTAAACCGGCTGCCCAGTTAATTGGGAAAACCACCACTAGGATGATGAAAGGCACCAAAACAGACAACGACATTTGTGGAAGGTAGCGCGAGAAGAAGTCTTGCATGTCTTCTACTTGCTCTAGGATCAACGTTGCCCAGCTACCTGCTGGCTTGCCTTTGATATAAGCAGGACCAAGTTGGTGAACTTTATCGAGAATCAGTTGGCGGATGTAAACGCGGATCTGTTCGCCGCAACGATATCCAGCGATTTCGCGTCCCCAAGTACAAGCTGCGCGACCGATAACGGTGACACCAAGTCCGACGAAGTACCAAACGAGTTCGGATTTGTCGACTTGTTCAATAATGAGTTGGTGGAGAATGGAGGCGAGCAGGGCTGCTTGAGCCAATAAAAACACGCTTGATAGTACGCCTAGGCCTATCGCAACCATCAGCCAGCGCTTGGCCAACTTACTCTGTTGCTTAAGCCACTTATTCAAGCTGCTTTGCTTTTTCTTATCCATCGTGAAGGCTTAATGATAATTGTTTTAATGAGGCGGTAGTATACAAAAGAAAACCCAGCGGGAATACCGCTGGGCTTTAAGGATATGACACAAATGTGAAAAGTTATTTGTCAGTAAGTGCGTCTAAGAAGCGTTCTGCATCTAAAGCTGCCATACAGCCAGTACCTGCAGAGGTGATTGCTTGACGGTAGTTATGATCCATCACGTCGCCTGCTGCAAACACACCTTCGATGCTGGTTTGCGTTGCGTTACCTTCAAGGCCGGATTGAACGAGGATGTAACCATCTTTCATATCGACTTGGCCTTCGAAGATTTGCGTGTTTGGTTGGTGACCGATTGCGATGAATGCACCCATTACATCGATATCTTCAGTTGCACCGCTGTTCACGTCTTTAATGCGAACACCCGTTACACCCATGTCGTCGCCTAGCACTTCATCGAGTGTACGGTCAGTGTGAAGAACGATATTACCGCTTTCAACTTTATCCATCAGGCGTTTTACAAGGATCTTCTCAGCGCGGAATGAATCGCGGCGGTGGATCAGGTGCACTTCTGATGCAATGTTTGATAGGTAAAGTGCTTCTTCTACAGCAGTGTTACCACCGCCCACAACCGCCACTTTCTGATTACGGTAGAAGAAACCATCACAAGTTGCACAAGCTGAAACGCCGCGACCTTTAAATGCTTCTTCAGATTCAAGACCTAGGTATTTCGCTGATGCGCCAGTAGAGATGATCAACGCATCACAAGTGTACTCACCAGAGTCACCTTTCAGACGGAATGGACGTTGAGACAGATCCACTTCGTTGATGTGATCGAACACGATTTCTGTTTCGAATCGTTCTGCGTGCTCTTTCATGCGTTCCATCAAACCTGGGCCAGTAAGACCTTCTGCATCACCAGGCCAGTTTTCTACTTCAGTTGTGGTCGTTAGCTGACCACCTTGCTGCATTCCCGTTACTAGCACAGGGTTTAAGTTAGCACGCGCTGCGTATACTGCTGCGGTGTAACCTGCTGGGCCAGAACCAAGAATTAATAATTTACAGTGTTTTACGTCGCTCATTATGGCTCCATAGAGGGCTGAACATTTCTCCCGATTGTATGGAAATTCTTAGTGCTTTAAAAGCATAAACGAAAGGAGCGGATCGAATTATTGGTTATAGGTTAGAACTTGCTGATGTTTATGGAGAGGCGTTCCAGACTAGAATAAAATTCTGTTTATAGTGGAGAGTTCTAGTTTCAAATACTGCGCAAGCTCCGTTCTGAATGTTTAAACTGCTGTTAATGTTAATTGTAGTGCTAAGTGTCGTTTTTTCTTTTTTGTTGAAGCTATCAACGTCAAATTCTGGTAATTGCAGAATATTTGCGTATCCTAAGATGTAAATTAAATGTTAATTCAAACAAGCTAAATGTGCCTCATTAAAGGAGCCAATGATGTTACATTCACGAGAGAACACCCTACATTTAACTCAGCTCAGCATGGCAGCGATTGAGCAACTTTCTCCTTCCTTCGAAGGCCTACCTCGTACGGAACACGCCGACGGCCAATATCGTCTTCGTCGTTACTCTGTTGTTGGATTTGAAAACGGTCAGGTGGTCGATTTAAACAAGAACAGCTTTGTACAATCTTCTGATATCAACCGTTTCCAAGGTGATGTGATTCGCCAGTTTGAGCCGATTGAAAAAGGGATTCTTTCCAGCGAAGGTTTCCGTGAAATGTGTGAGTTGTTCGTTAACGCAAACCACTTACCTGACGGTCAGGAAATCGAGATCCATCAAATTCGAATTACCGCGATTTACGATGAAACCCAAGTTGCACCGGAAGGGGTACACCAAGATGGTTTTGACCATATCGCGCTAGTAGGCGTAGGGCGTCACAACATCATGGGTGGCGACATCATGCTTTACAGCAGCCACAATCAAGCGCCTTTTTTCCGCAAAGTATTGGAAAATGGCGAAGTGGCAATGCTGGCAGACAGCAAACTGTGGCACAACGCGGTGCCAATTCGCTCAGTGATTAATGACCAAGAAGGTCATATGGATGTATTTGTACTGACAGCGACGGACAAACGAAATGAACTTCAATCTTAATCAGATCCGAGAACAATTTCCCGCACTGGCGCAATACCACAATGACCGCCCAGTGACCTTTTTTGATGGACCCGGTGGTTCACAAGTGCCGCAGTCGGTACTAGACAGCATGGTGAGCTACCTTGGACGATTCAATTCGAACCTTGGTGGGCACTATTTCTCAAGCCAAGCGACGGTTGATGTAATGCAATCGGCTCGCGAATCGGCACAAGCTCTGCTAAACGCACCGTCCTCTGGCAATATCGTGTTTGGCGCGAATATGACTTCGCTGACATTCCAGCTAAGTCGCGCTATTAGTCGAGATTGGAAAGAGGGCGATGAGATCATTGTTTCAGCCCTAGACCATTACTCTAACGTGTCGAGTTGGCAACAAGCAGCAGAAGATAAAGGCGCGGTGGTTCACCAAGTCAGAGTTAATGAAGAAGATTGCACGCTGGATCTTGCGCATCTTCAGAGCTTGTTGAATGAGAAAACGCGTTTAGTGGCGGTGACTTACGCATCGAACACCACCGGCTCGATTGTTGATATGCACCAAGTGGTCAAAATGGCACACAGTATCGGCGCTCAAGTTTATGTGGATGCCGTGCATTATGCGCCACACCATCTAGTCGATGTGCAAGCATTAGGGTGTGATTTCTTGGCATGTTCTGCGTACAAGTTTTTTGGACCACATGTAGGAATTGCCTACGTAGCAGACCAGTGGTTACACAGTGTTAAGCCCTACAAAGTTGAACCTGCGACCAACATTGGACCGGGGCGCTTTGAAACCGGAACACAGAGCTTTGAAGGCTTGGCAGGCGTCACAGCTGCGGTTGAATACCTAGCCCAGTTTGGTGATGAAGATGCATCACTTCGTCAGCGTTTAGAGCAAAGCTATGCGTTGTACAGCCAACATGAGCAGCAATTGAGCGAGCATTTCTTGCAGCGTTTAGGGGCGCTGGATGGCGTGAACTTGTTTGGTATTAACAATGAAAGCAACCAACTGAGAACGCCAACTTTCGCGCTGACTTTTGATAAATACGCTCCAGAGTTCATCGCGAAGACGTTGGGTGAGCACAATATCTGCGTTTGGAACGGGCACTTCTATGCACTAGGACTCGTTCGCCAGTTAGGCTTAGAGGAGTCGGGCGGCGTGGTGCGCATCGGTTGTATGCACTACAACACGACGGCAGAAATCGATATGTTGTTTGATGTGTTAGAAAACATCCTCGACGCCTAAGAATCGAAGACGCCACAAACTAAAAGCTCGAGCCAAGTGCTCGAGCTTTTTCGTTTCTTTCGTTCAATTAACCGAGAACTTATTCGCTCACTTCAACTTCATAAGAGGTGAACTTACGCACGTTGATTACGCCAGTATCAAAGATCAGGTATTGGCCTTTAATGCCTTGCAATGTACCCGTTACAACTGGGTTTTTATCGAAGTTGTGTGAGGTGATTTTAGTCGGATGCTGCTGAACTGGGTAGCTTAGAGAAGTGATGTTTTCGCTTAACACTTCAATTGCGTCATCACCATACTGCTGTTTAATCTCAGCGATTTTGTCTTCTACTAATGGCAGCAGTTCTGCAAAGCGATCTTGCAGTTCAATTGGGTCACCATCGCCTTTCAGCAGCGTTCGCCAGTTTGTCTTATCAGCAATGTGTTTCGCTAATTCGATTTCAATCAAGCCAGAGATATGACGAGTCTTTACTTTGAAGATAGGCAGACCTTGTGTCGCACCTTGGTCAATCCAACGGGTTGGAATTTGGGTATGACGCGTGATGCCCACTTTCAAACTTGACGTGTTAGATAGGTAAACGAAGTGGTCCACCATGCAGTTCTCTTCACCCCATTGCGGCTCGCGACAGGTGCCTTGTTCGTAGTGACAAGTTTCTGGCTTCATGATGCACATGTCGCAACTCGCCAACTTCTTCATACATACAAAGCAGTGGCCTTGAGAGTAGCTTTTCTTGGTTTTCTTACCGCAAGAACAACAGTAGATGTTGCCAGTGTGAGTTAGGGTGAGGGTTTTACCAAGAAATGGGCTCAAATCCACTTCTTCGTCACCCACAGGCAGACGGTAGCTTACTGCACCATCCAGAGAAGCACGCATTTTATTTAGTGTGCCTGTAGCAATTATTGACATGACATTACTCATTATTGTGTTTTTGCACAGTATATACCGAAGCGGTCTCGATATGCAGAGGTAAGCAAACAAGTCTGTGGTTTTGTGTTCTCTTTGGTGCCTTTTTAATCAAGGTGATGTTGATTGACGTGAGATGCTTCGCACAAATGCTCAAGTGAGAAAAATCCTACATACCTGAAGCAAGATCACGCTTCTTAAATGAGTAATATGTATCGAGAGTGAGAATGTGAGTCAAAAATCACTTTTTAACTTGATAAATAACTTTATTTGAAATGTGAAATAACTTTCAGTACATTTGTTTAATATAAACAGAACGATAGTCAGTAACTAGGTTAGTCACGATGAAGTGGATACACAGATTAATTTTTGCATTGTCGATATGCACCATCAGTTTAGTGGCGTTATACAGTTTGCTTGGTGATACCCGTAAGCTAGAAGTCACGCCGGATCAATTTAATATTCATGTCACAAGCGATGCCATTGCTGGTGGTCTGAGTGAATCTGATATTACTTATCAAAACCACAGTTTGGTTCTCAACTGTGACCTAAAAGAAAGTAAGTACGCGTGGCCTTATTGCGGTATCTCCGTTTACACCGATGTGAAGCAAGCGACTAAAGGTTTGGATCTTTCCAGTTACCATACCGTTCGTCTTAAAATTCGTTATGAAACGGCGGGAGAGGGGCAAAGCCCAAGCAAAAACTTGCGCTTGTACCTGCGTAACTTCAATTCGGCCTATTCAGATCCGAATGACGAATACACCATCAAATACAATGGCATGCAGTTTTCTCCTTCAGACTTTAGCGAAGTTATCGAGATCCCAATTGAGAATCTTCAGGTGATGACGTGGTGGTTGAATGACAACGACGTTGCAATTGAACACTCTGCGCCTGAGTTTGCCAATATTACTCGTATTGATTTGGCTACCGGAGCGGGTGCGGCACTCGGTAAACATAAGATCGTTATCGACAAGATAGAGTTTGAAGGTGCGTATGTTCAGCAATCCACACTATTGTTCGCGTTGTTGTTCTCTTGGATGGCACTCGGCTTGGCTTTCTCGCTGCATGAAATGCGCAAAAACAAAATCGCGTATAACAAAGCACGCAAGCGTCATCGCCATTTGGAAAAAGTGAACAGTACGCTGCGTGCTCAAAATTATGAATTTGCAGAACTGGCACATCGTGATGCGTTAACTGGAGCAATGAACCGACATGCGGTACAAAACTGGTTGGAGCAACAGGCTCGACAAGTTCGTTGGGGGCACGATTCCTTCTCTATCCTTTACATGGACTTGGATAAATTCAAACGAGTAAACGACAAGTATGGTCATCAGATGGGTGACGATATTCTGCGGGAGTTTGTCATGGTGATCGCTAGCTCTATCCAACCAGATGATCGTTTGGTTCGCTGGGGTGGGGAAGAGTTCGTCGTGTTCTGCCCAAATACCGATATTGAGCAAGCCGTGAAGAAAGCCGAAGTCGTGCGCCAGAACGTTGAAAAACACCTCTGGGTTCATGGTGAATCACTAACGTGCAGTATTGGTGTCGCCCAAATGCAAAATGAACGAGTCTCTGAGACGATGGCTCGTGCAGATGAAGTCTTGTATTTGGCTAAGCGCAATGGTCGAAACCGAATAGAAGTGAATTACGGCATGCAAAAGAAGTCGGATATTGCTTCTTAACTAAGACTTCATAACTAAGGTTTCACAACTTAAGCTTCATAACTCAAGCTTCCTAAGTGCCGCGCTCACCATTGGCGTGGAAAAGAAAAAAGGTGGCCGACCGACCACCAAAAGGGAAACTGCTGAACATGACTAGGGGGTAGTAGTTAGGTATTCAATTTGATTACCGAGAACAGCAGTTGTAGTGCTAGTTTTGATAAGAGAGCTGCGTTTGGGCGCAGCTCTTTTTTTATTTGAGCAATGTTTACCAGAACAACCAAGCGAATAGAGTTAGTGCGCCAATACATGCAACGTTCAGCACCATACCAATTCGCATCATCTCTTTCTGTTTGATATGACCCGTTGCAAATACAATCGCGTTAGGTGGGGTTGCTACTGGCAGCATGAAGGCACAAGATGCAGCTACAGCAATCAGTGCTGATAGAATGACTGGCGATAGACCAAGCGCTTCTGCAATGGTGGCAAATACTGGCACCAATAACGCCGCACTTGCTGTGTTACTTGCAAATTCGGTTAGGAAAACAACGAACGCAACCACAGATAGAATCGTAAGTAGGACACCAGCTTGCTCAAGGAAACCAGCTAGACCGTTAGCCAAGAATACACTTGTACCTGTTGCTTTTAGTACGTTACTTAGACAGATACCGCCACCAAACAGGATCAAAACACCCCAGTCAGTTGTCTTTTCAATGTCTTTCCACTCTACTGCGCGAGATGCGCCAAGTAATAGAATCGCACCAATTGCAACGAGGGTATCGAACTTAGCAAAACCGCCAAGCATCGCGTTGATTGGTTTGCTGAAAATCCAGAATGTCACTGTTAATAGGAAAATCGCTAAGGTGATCTTCTTGCCGTTTGTCCACTCAACTGGCTGGTGGTCAAGTTCGAACGTGTGGCTTAAATCTGGCTTTGTCATGGTGTAAAGCACCAAGATCGCGATAGGCATCAGAATCAAAGAAATTGGTAAACCCAGCTCCATCCACTCTGTAAAGTTCAAACCGACTTCTGCAGCTGCGATAGCATTCGGTGGACTACCTACTAGCGTTGCGATACCGCCAATCGACGCACTGTAAGCAATACCAAGTAATACAAACAGGTAAGTGCTGTGACTCTTCTTCGCGTCTAGCTTGCTCATAACGCCTAGAACCAATGGCAACATCATTGCTGTCGTTGCGGTGTTTGAGATCCACATTGATAGACCTGCGCTCACACCAAACAACATGAAGACTGCGACAGACATTTTACCACGCGCAATGAGCAATACTTTGTCGGCAATCGCTTGGTCAAGCTTTTGCTTATGCAGCGCTGCAGCCAACGCGAAACCACCCAAGAACAAGAAAATGATCGAGTTAGAGAAGTTGTTTAGTGCTGCTTGGGTATTGAATACGCCCAAGAATACCGCGAGTAGCGGGATTAACAGGGCAGTGATGCTTACGTGAATGGCTTCCGTTAACCAAAGTACGGCAACGAAAATCAAAATACATAAGCCGGTTACGACTTGAGGCTCAAAGGGTAGGGTGTTGAACAAAATAGCGAACAGCAGGACATTAGACGTCAATATCATGCTGTTGCGTGTGAAGAACCAATTCTTCAGTGTCACAGCGAGTGCGGTCATGGGTTGTGCTCCTTTTGCATTGCCTTAGTGTTGGTTTTTTATGGCAAAGTAACTGACTTGTAGTTATTTATTGATTAAATGTTACTTCGGATGCAAAAGGGTGTTTTGCCTGAATCGACGGCAGAATAAGAAAGTGTGAGGTTGGGAATTGGAAATGGGTAGAAAGCTACCCATTTACTTTTAATGAATTGTTATCGGTGTGTAATGCGGAGCGAGAATGTTGAAAGCAACAACACTTTGGTCGACTTAATGAACCGGAATGTTACGTTCGTTTTCGATGATTTCTTGCTTTTCTTCCACTGTATCTTCGACCGCAACGATTGGCTCTTGAGGACCAAGGAAGCGCGGTTGCGTATTCATGATGTACAAGTCCAAAAACGCTTTCACACGAGCCATAAGTTCACGTGTTCGCATGTTGATCTTCTGCTTACTTGCCGTTGGTCCAGCTACGGCCAAACACTGCGCATCAATATTGTAAGCGTCAGCAATAAACAGCGCGCGTTCACAATGGAATCGTTGAGTGACAATCAAGAAGCGTTCAGAGGCGAATATCTTTTTAGCGCGAACGATGGAATCCAGAGTTCGGAATCCCGCATAGTCCAGATGAATCACTTCTTCTGGCACTCCTGCTTTTAGTAGATCACGTTTCATCGTCCACGGTTCATTGTAAGAGCGATGTGCGTTGTCCCCACTCAACAAAAACTGCTTCACTTTTCCTTGTTTGTACAGTTCGATAGCGGCGTTGATTCTGTGGGTGTAGTAAGTATTGAGGATCTTCCCAATGTATTTACTGGTGCCGAGAACGACTGCGACTTCATGCTTAGGCACTTGCTCGTAGTCGGTAAAGATTTCTTCTTGTGCTTGTAGCACGACCCAACGGTCAATAGCAATAATTGTGACGAAAAGACCGAGTAAAGAGATCGACAAAACCAAAGCCAGACGCTTCCATGAGAACTTGAGCTTCCACTTTGACTTTATGCGAGAAAACAGCAAAACGTTCGATGTCCTTATTTCAATGTGTATCCCTCATCATATCTGATAGAAATGAAAAGAGAGAAGCCCATTTATGCCAAAATATGGTTAGGATGAGAAAAAAGAGCATAAAAAACAAAAGCCCTCGGAGTGCGAGGGCTAATAATTATACAAAACGTCTTAAAGCTTAGAATGCTGTGCGTTTGTAACGACGGTAAACTGGTTGCCAGAATGCTTGGTCAATTGCATCATTTAGCGCTTCATCAGTGATTTCTAGCGCGACACCTTGCTCAATCGCCTTCTTCGCAACAGCGAATGCAATCTTCTTCGATACCAAATGAATTTCTTCTAGTGGTGGAAGCAGAGCACCGTTACCGTTGATCGCTAATGGTGAGCATGTTGCCAATGCGCGGCTTGATTCCATCAACATTTCGTCCGTTACGCGCTTCGCGTTTACTGCAAGTACACCTAAACCAATACCAGGGAAGATGTAGCTGTTGTTACATTGCGCGATAGGGTAAGTGTTGCCTTCATGAACCACTGGCTCAAATGGGCTACCTGTCGCGACTAGCGCTTCACCGTTTGTCCAACGAATGATGTCATTTGGCGTTGCTTCTACGCGGCTTGTCGGGTTCGAAAGCGGGAATACAATCGGACGCGCGCAGTGCTTGTGCATCTCTTTGATCACTTCTTCACTGAAGAGACCAGGGGCACCAGATACACCAATCAGTACGGTTGGCTTCGCATTGTGCATCACATCAAGAAGTGAGAAGCCATTTCCTTCATTTTCCCACTTCTTCGTGTTGTCGAACTTCTGAACCAAGCGCTGTTGGAAATCAAGAAGGTTAGGCATGCCTTCTTGCAACAGACCCCAACGGTCAACCATGTAAACTTGCGAACGTGCTTTCTTATCAGAGATTCCTTCCGATACCATTTGCGCGATGATCGCTTCTGCAATACCACAACCAGCAGAACCAGCACCCAAGAAAGTAATGCGCTGATCAGACAGTTTAGTGCCTGCCGCTTTACATGCTGCCAGTAGAGAACCTACTGTAACCGCCGCCGTACCTTGAATGTCATCGTTGAAACAACAGATGCGATCTTTGTAGCGCTCTAGAAGTGGCATTGCGTTTTTCTGTGCAAAGTCTTCGAACTGGATCAGGGCATCAGGCCAACGGCGTTGTACTGCTTGGATAAACTCTTCAACAAACGCATCGTAATCAGGACCAGTGATACGAGGGTGACGCCAACCCATGTACATTGGGTCTGCAAGACGTTGCGGGTTGTTAGTACCCACATCAAGTACGATTGGCAGTGTGTAAGCTGGGCTGATACCGCCACACGCTGTGTACAGAGAAAGCTTACCGATTGGAATACCCATGCCGCCGATACCTTGGTCACCCAAGCCCAAGATACGTTCGCCATCAGTGACTACGATAACTTTAACGTTGTGGTTTGCTGCGTTGTTTAGCAGGTCATCGATACGGTCACGGTTCGGGTAAGAGATGAACAGACCACGACCACGACGATAGATGTTTGAGAAGTTCTCACACGCTGCACCAACGGTTGGTGTGTAGATGATCGGCATCATCTCAGAAATATGGTTTTGAACTAGGCGGTAGAATAGCGTTTCGTTCGTGTCTTGGATGTTGCGCAGGTAAATGTGCTTGTCCATGTCACTTTCAAAGCTTTTGTACTGTTGGTACGCACGCTCTACTTGCTCTTGGATGGTTTCAGTTGTCTCTGGTAGAAGACCTTCCAAGTTGAATGAACTACGTTCTTCTCCGGAGAACGCACTGCCCTTGTTCAAAAGAGGGGTCGCTAAAAGAGCCGGACCCGCATATGGGATATAGAGTGGGCGCTTGTCGTTGTTCATTGGGTGCCTTAAATGTAGGGTTGAAGGATGCGTGCAAAATTCTAACGGGTTCACTATTTAGTTGTAAACATTCGTTGATGCACATCAACGTAATGTCGCAAAAAAATCCAATTCCCGACGAAAATATCGTCACTGAAACAATAATACTGTCATTAAATGGCCAGAAACGATTCCTAAAGCAGGAATTTCTCACTCAGGTATAATGCCTCGCAATCCATTATCACGTTCTTATCTTTTATGTCTCAATTACCTATCGATAGCTTACAAGCGGAATTTGACCAACTCGTGAATCACCATCATTTGGTGGTTGAGGCCGAAACCGGCTCAGGTAAATCCACGCGATTGCCACTTTGGGCAGCAAATCACGGTCGAGTATTGGTGATTGAGCCACGCCGAATCGCTTGTACCTCGTTAGCTGAATTTCTTGCCGAGCAATCTGGTCAACCTTTAGGTAAACAGATTGGCTACGCGATCAAGCTTCACGCTCACTATGATGAAAAGACTAAAGTCGTGTTCGTGACGCCCGGTGTTGCGCTGCGTTGGTTCGCGGAAGACAAACTGGCTAGCTTCGATATCGTGATGGTGGACGAATTTCATGAACGCCGCTGGGACATTGATCTCCTTACCGCGATTTTAAAGCAAGAAAAACAGCACCGTCTGATTGTCACGTCAGCCACTTTAGAAGGTGAAAAGCTGGCGAACTATTTGGATGCCAAGCGCCTGCGATCAGAAGGTCGTTGTTTCCCTGTCACCGTGACTCATCGCTCAATGGACAGTCGTTACTTGCCGAACAAGAAAGGGTGTGAGAATGATGTTGTGCGCACGGTAAAAGAAGCACTCGAAGATGAAGAGGGCGATATTCTCGTTTTCTTACCGGGTCGAAAAGAGATCACTCAATGTGCACAAATGCTGCAAAGTATTGATGATGTGATGGTCGTGAAACTGCATGCATCGGTGAGTGATGAAGAGCGCCATCGTGCGTTAACGGTACAAAAGCAACGTAAAGTGGTGTTGGCAACCAACGTCGCAGAAACCTCTCTGACCATTCCAAACATCCGCGTGGTCATCGATAGTGGTTTGGAACGCAGAACCGTGCAACGAAATGGACGGACAGCCCTGACGTTAACCAACATTTCCAAAGCCAGCGCGGCGCAGCGAATGGGTCGAGCAGGCCGTGTTGCTGAAGGGGCGTGTATTCGCTTGTTTGGTGAGCATGCACCGTTGGAACTGGTGACGCCGCCTGAATTGCATCGTGAAGAACTGGTAGAACCAATGCTCGCTGCGGCTTGTTGTGGATATAGACTTTCCGAACTTACCTTCCTCGATTCTGTACCTGAAAAGTCACTTAACTCAGCACTCCAAACCCTGCAGGGGATGGCAGCGATAGACGAGCAAGGTGACATCACCGAGCACGGTAAAAAAGTTTACCCTCTACCAATTGATGCCTTGTTTGCAGACTTAGTGACTCGCATCCAAACCAAATCAGAAAGAGAAGCAATGATCGATTTAGCGGCAGCGCTTTCTGTGCCCGCTCAGTTGTACCAATTGCAAGGCGGTGAGTCTGCCGAAGCATTAGCTCAAGAAGAACCATTTGGCTGCGATGCCTCGCTGATGATTCGTTTGGTGCGAGGGGAGCAGCTTCCTGGCGTTAATGTTGACGCAAGCGTGCTTGAGGAAGCGCAAGGTTTAGCAAAGCAAATGCGAGAAGTGTTTGAATTGCCGGATCTTGAAGTCGCATCGCGATACAAACGCGATGAATTGACCAAAGCCATTGCCACGTTACATCCAGAGCTTGTATTTGTGCGCCGAGAACGACGTCGTGACGCGCTAGGCAATGGTTTGATGGAAATGATGGTTGGGCGTAATAGCCGCTTTCCGGAAAAAAGTGAAGCAGCTGTGGTGCTAGATAGCCACAGCGTACCCGGACGAGGTGTAAAACAGACGCTCAATCTTGCCTCCGTAATGCTACCTGTATCCCTCAATCTGCTGCGCGAATTAGAGCTTGGTGAGTGGCAACAAGGCGAAACCAATTATGAGGAAGAAGCCCCTCGCGCGACCATGCATTTGATCTATGCAGGACGAACCATTTGTACGGAATATCAAGCGCTTGAAGGCGAAGTTGCCGTCCAATCTATCGTTGAGATGATTGAAGACGAAACGCTATTACCGGGTTTTGCTTCATTGAGAAAACAACAAATTCAGCATTGGAAGATCTATAACGCGCTTGGGTTAAATCCTGAGCCTATCGATAACACGGAACTCGACGGTTTGTCTTTCACTACTTGGTTGGTCGAGCAACTGGAAACGCTTGGCGTAGAAAGTGTGGAAGATATTGAGCTGTTTGAAGCTGAAGACATCCCATTCGAAGGCATTCCAGACTGGGAATATCAAGACTTTGCTGAGCAGTTCCCTTTAAAGTTGATCTTGGCGGAACTGAAACTCGATGTGGAATACTTTGTGTCTCGCAAACTGGTTCATGTCATTTACACCGAAGGCAGCCGAAAAGGTGACCCGAAACGTTGGGAGTTACCTCGCTGGGCTGGTTGGAAAGTGCAGTACAAAAAAGCCAGTCGTGTGCTTGATGTAAAATAAGGATATTTATAAGCCGGAACGATAATTGCTTCAATCCGTTTCCCTTGCAGTTTATGACCTGATTATTAGGTGATAAGGAATGAATTTGCCGCTCCGGTTGAGCGGCGTGAAGGAAAACGATGAAGTATAAAGCGATTCCACTATTGCTATGTCCGGTACTAGCGTACGGCAAAAGCATCACACACATCTCAACATACGAAGACAACTACGTTCTGGGTACCTATACCACAGACATCAATCAAGACGCCTACAACGAACTCGGTTCAGATATGGACTCACTTCAGCAGTTTGAAGTGAAGTTTCAAATCTCGGCTTCTATCCCATTCTACCGATTCAGTTCCGGTACGGCTTTAATGGGGTCTTACACGCAAAAGTCTCTCTGGCAACTTGCTAACTCTGACATTTCTTCTCCGTTCAGAGAGACCAATTACAAACCTCAAGTGTTTCTTGCACATCAATCAAACATGCTGTTATTCAACCACTTAGAAGTGGGGTACAAGCATGAGTCAAATGGCCAATCAAGTAAGCTATCTCGCAGTTGGGATCGCCTGTATATCGCGGCAGAGCGTTTTTCTGGTCCTGTTGAATACGGTGCGCACGCTTGGTGGGTGGTCACCACCGAAAATGATGACATGGAAAACTATTATGCACCCTATGAATTGTGGGCAAAGGTCTACACTGGTGCTGGTGTGTTTAATACCCGAGGCTTCTATAACTTTGCCGATGATAAAGGTGGCGTAGAATTGGGGTACACCTTGTACTTCAATGACATCTTAGGTTTGTATGTTCAGGGCTACCATGGCTATGGTGAAACCTTGATTGATTACGACCATTCACAAACGCGTGTTGGGCTTGGGATCAGGTTGGTTAACTTATAACGCCGATCTGCTTGTATCCCTTGTTGCCCCTTAGTTTTAGTTTGGCGTTTAAAATATTAATCAATTGGATGCTTATATATGGCGAAGCTGTACATCATTTGTTACAAAGCTGGTTTTAATATTTCCTTTTGAGGTTAAATTAGGGCATAAAAGACCATTGTTTTATATCCTATTGCTATATCAAAATAATTGAACGATATTTTGTATATCTCATTTCAGAGTGTCGAGGCATAGGATGGAGCAACAAGGAAAGACATGCATTGAATTCGACTACACAAGCTTCCTAGGGGCAACGGGAAGTAAGAAGTGGACCTTCTTGGAGGCATTCGCCACCATCGCTCCCATTTTTGGCCTGATGTGGAAACAGAACATCGCGGAGTTAAGCCAACCAGAGGATCGCCTTTGGGATGCTGCCTTAAAATCGATGTCTTCTCGTCAGAGCGATGAATCCAATCTAGTGATGTTGGTGAAGCTAGCAAAACACGAAGGGATCCATGAATTACGTGTAGTTATGCCTTATTCGTTAGACTCAAAACAAATAGAGTACATTGAATCTCGAAGTAAACTAAAAGTAGAAACTGCAGAGCAAGATGTGCTTAATTTGAAGCTCTAACACCCAAGGAACATTTCCCCCAAACACAAAAGCGACCTGCAACGGTCGCTTTTTTTATGTTTGTTCTATTGATTCTATAAATTAGTTTTCAATTTGTTGGAACTGTGATGAATATAGAGTATTTACACTTAAGGTAACAAAAAATTAACATCAAGAAATGCAATTGTCATAACTAGCTTCTAACTTAATGTTTTTTAGAGTAATTAGCCAAACGACCCCAATGCCTAAATTGGCTCGTTACTCAGCGCAGGAAAACGCGCATCGATAAAAACACAATAACAAAGGAAGTTACTATGTCATTGTCTCGCAGAGACTTTATAAAAGTCGTCTCTTCAGGAGCCGTTGCTACCACGCTGACCGCTTGTGGGAGTGAGGATAACAATACCGTTAATGCTGCCTCATTCGAGCATGGCGTCGCCAGTGGTGACCCAACTCAAACTCAAGTGATAATCTGGACACGCGTGACTACGCAGGCGAGTTATGTCGATGTCTCTTGGCAGGTGTCTGCAACGGAAGATTTTTCTAGCATCGAGCAAAGTGGCACTTTTACCACAGATACCAGTCACGATTTTACGGTTAAGGTCGATGTGCAAAACCTTAATCCAAGCTCCCAGTACTACTACCGATTCATGGTGGGAGAGAATACGAGCATCGTTGGTATGACACAGACCTTACCGGAAGGCAGCGTGAGCAAAGCATCTATGGCAGTCGTGTCTTGCGCAAATTATCCGGCGGGGTATTTCAACGTATACAAAGAGATTCTTGTTCAGCATCAAAAGGAAGCGTTCGATGTGGTTTTGCATCTCGGTGATTACATTTATGAATACGGCGCTGGTGGTTATGCGAGCGAAGATGCAGCTGCGCTAGGTCGTGAGCCGAGCAAAGGCACAGAGTGTATTAGTTTAGATGATTATCGAAAGCGCTATGCTCAATATCGCCAAGATGAAGACCTGCAAGCTCTACATGCGGCGCTACCAATGATCGCGGTTTGGGATGACCACGAGTTAGCTAATGATGCATGGAAAGAGGGAGCGGAAAACCATCAAGACAATGAAGGCAGCTTTAATGACAGACGCGCCGCGGCAGCAGCAGCTTGGACTGAATGGCTCCCTGTGCGAGAAAACACCTTCTCAAACATGCTGATTTATCGTCAGTTTGCCTTTGGTGACTTAATCAATCTAATGATGCTCGACACTCGATTGGTAGGCCGCGACCAGCCTTTGGATTATTTCTCCCTAACCGAACCAACAATGGAAGCAATTGGTAGCCTAGTCGCTCAGTCACGAAGTACTGAAAGAGAACTGCTTGGCACAGAGCAATTAGCTTGGTTGATGAATGCGTTTAATAGCCAAAATGCAAAGTGGAATGTGCTTGGACAGCAAGTGCTGATGTCACGTATGGAGCTTCCGAGTTCGGTCATGTTGGCGATGTTCCAGCTCTTTACCGCAAGCGATGATCAGAAGGTGGACGCATTATTGGCAGTGAACAATGCAATCGCAGGTTATCTTGCCGATCCAAGTTCGGACATGATTAAGCTGCCGTATAACCTCGATGCTTGGGATGGTTATTACGTCGAACGTGAGCGCGTTTATGAAATTGCTAAAGCGAGCTCTGGCAACTTTGTGTGTTTGGCGGGCGATACACATAATGCATGGACTAGTGAGTTGAAGGATGTGTCGAACAATCCTATTGGCGTTGAGTTCGCGACAAGTTCGGTCAGTTCGCCGGGCTTGGAAGAATATTTAGCGTTGGAGCCGGTTGCGATTGCTCAGATGGAATACTCATTACCGAACTTGGTGTCTGAACTGCAATGGACGGACATTAAGCAACGCGGTTTCATGCGCGTGACCTTTACGCCAGAGAAAGCACAATCAACGTGGTACATGCTTTCCAGCATTAAAGACAAAAACTATCAAGTGACAACCAAGTCGGCATCCACAACGGATGGTCTGACGCTCGATATCGAGTAGGGCAGCTAACGATTACGTTCTAAACGACCGTGCTTGAAATAAGAAAGTCCGCACGTGGCGGACTTTCTTGTTGGTTAATCTAGTAATTCAGCATAGAAGCTGGCTTTAGTCGATTAGACCGTATTCTTTGCTCAAGATTTCGATGATCTCTGCTTTTGGATTATCGCTCAACTTGATTGGTTGCCCTGTAATTTTTTCTGCAATGCCGATATACGTGCGAGAGATATCCATCAAAGACTCCACTGGCAGGTCGTTATCACGAGCAAGGGCTTCACGCTCTGGCATGCGTTCTTTGTTAAGCAGAATATCAGGATCAGGGAAGTGGTTTAGCAAGAACTGACGGAAACCTTCTTTCGAGTTCTCAACGATGTTACCTGCTTGGTATTCTTTCGTATCCCAAATACGTGACGAATCAGGCGTACCGACTTCATCCATGTAAATTAGCTTTTCGTTACCGGCAGCGTCGTGCACGTAACCAAATTCAAACTTAGTATCTACGAACGTTTGGTCAACGGCTTCAAGCGCATTGCTGATCACGTTAAAGCCTTCTTTCAATAGCTTTTCGTACTGTGCAATGTCTTCTGCACTTGAGAAGTTGAAAGCTTCATAGTTATCCACGATGTTTTGGCGAGTGATGTTCACGTCATCCGCCTCAGGAACGCCTGGAATACCTTTCAAGATACCTTTGGTTGAAGGTGTCATTAGCAATTCAGGTAGCGCTTTATCTTTCTCAAGACCTTCTGGAAGTTGAATGCCACAGAATTCACGCTCGCCATTTGCGTAGGCACGCCACATAGAACCGGTGATGTACTTACGGCAGATTGCTTCAATCTTAACGGGCTTCGCTTTTTGTACGATCCAAACGAATGGGTGAGGGATGTCCAAGATATGACTATCAGCAAGGCCGTTGTCTTTGAACAATTTGAACCAGTGGTTAGAGATCGCGTTGAGTGCAGCGCCTTTACCCGGAACGCCTTTGAGTCCACCTTCGCCGTGCCAGATACAATCGAATGCAGAGATACGGTCACTGATCACCATGATGGCCAGCGGGGCATCAGGAGCGACATCATATCCTTTTTCTTTGATCAGTCGTGCGCTGTCTTCTTCAGTTAACCAGTAAACAGAGCGAACTTTTCCGCTGTGAACAGGCTTGTGGGTGCGAATTGGCAGGTCGTCATTGACGGCAAGTACTTGATTAGCAAGGCTCATTGCGACATTCCTATCATCTTAATCAAACGTCATAAAGAGAAGATATCCAGCGAAAAGAACACGCTGAATAAATCGAATGAGGGCATCATACCAGAACTATTTTAACTCGCCAGAGAAAAAGCAAACGTTTGCCTTAATTTGTTAAAGCACAAAAAAAGCCCCCTTAAAAGGAGGCGAGATGCAGGATGGATAACGTCGATCTTGTTAGTGGTACTTGTTCACTCTGCCTTCGACGAAAAAGACTTCACACTGATAACGTTGAGCAATATCGCGAAGCATTGATTGATTCATTAGGGCAATCTTGTTCGATGCGACGACAGCGCTAGCGTTACCAGACTGAATAGCTTTAATCACGATTTCCACTTCAGAAAGCTGTTGAGACGGCTTCATCTGAATGATGTTTTGACAGCGAATGTTGGAAGCAGCAAGTTGCTCAAAATCAGGACGAGGGCACTCAGCGGTAAACAGAATCCATTGCTGTTGTTGAGACAATACTGCCAACTTAGAAAGAAGTTGGTCAGACACATCCATAGGTTGTGTTGCTTGTGCCAATACGTTGTAGCGAGAGTATGTATGAGATTGAGTTTGTAACTGCATCTTACTGTTCCTTTATACATGCTGTATGTGTATACAGTAGTTTGTTTTTGATACCTGATCAACCGATTTTTATGAATGGAGTTGAAAAACTTTCCCGTACTTATGACTTGGTTTTTGTCTAAGTTATTGAAATTAAAATGTAAAGTTTGGATTTTGATATGTTTGATAAACATGGTGAAATGTGAAGTTACCTGCATTCCGGAGCTGTATATACCGGTGATTACTACTGTATATACAGTAATTTCGGCTTAGCTATACAGTGGCTTTAACCGGTTTATACAGTGCTTTTTCGTGATGGCACACAGTAGTGTTAGTGCTTTTGAGGGAGAAGAAAGGAAGAGAAAAAAGAAAGGCAGAGGCTGAACGTTCAAGAAAGCGCTTTGCTTTTACAGACAACGATAAAAAGCAGGCTGCGAATACGCAGCCTGAAAATACAAGGATCGATGTTTAATAATGGTTAGAATTCGGTTTTTGCACGCGCGATTTCTGTTTCAAATTGGCCGATGTTGCCAGCTCTTACAAGCTGAACCATAGTTTGAAACATGGTGCGAATTTGTTCGATGTTACCTGAATTGGCACGGGAGCATAAACTGCCAAGGTCGGAGTTTGCTAATCGCAATAATCGACTTTTGTTAGGGCCAGAGACTTTTCTTTTAATTGTATTTTTCAAAACCATCAACTCGCCAGTTGCAACGGCTTCAGGAGGCTGGCTAGCAATAATTGCTTCCGCTTCATCTGTGTACATATGGTCACCTGTTTTTTGTTTGAGCGACAAAACTATACTCCAGATGTATCGTAGGTTTGACCCGCTGACAGGGAAAACCATCGACATCACTATGAAATAAGTGACACTGTTTTTAATAGGTCAATTAATAGCCGATTTGAGAGTGTGAGAACCACCAGAGGACTAGAGAATGTGATTGCGGAGTGTTTTGGTTGTGGGGGCTTCACGTTTTAATGAAGGATCAAAAAAGCGCCTTGTGATAAGGCGCCCTTGAAAATCAGTTCCGTTGATTTGTTCTATTTAGCTTGCTCGTTGTTCCAAACGCTCGCGCATTTGCAATTCGCCTTGGTTGAATAGGCGGACATCGATTTTCGCGATGTCGTAGCAAGAGCTGCATGAACGATGGTATTTACCATCTACGTAATCATGACGAGTTACAAAGCTAGGTTTTTTACACCAGTCACAGGTGCCTTCTTCAGTGAACATTGATTTTCTCCCCACCTACATAAATTTGAGTCGCTAGGTGTTATTTTTCGCCCAGCATTATGGCATATAAAAGATGGTCAAGTTAAATGTCTGTTAATTTGTTTGAGAGGGAGATCGATTGCGAGCCTTTATTTTCTAGGATGAAAAGCTCGCGAGATAAAGGTGTGTGGCTAAGTTTTACTCTTTTGTAACATTTTGTGAAATGGTTTTAAACGCCTGATTTAAACGCTTCATCTCTTCTTCACTTCCCCTGGAATCAGGATGGTAGAGTTTAGATAATTGTCTGTAGCGCAACTTCACTGCTTTACTGTCTGGAATAGTTTGCGGGGTATAGCCAAACATTGCACAAGCGACGAGAAGTTTTTGGTTCTCAGATTGACCTTTTATCTTCTTGAACTCTTTAAATACTTTTTCGAGTTGGCGCTTAAGTTGTTTATTGGCGAACTGAAGTTCTTTCACTTGTGTCTCTAATTGCAGAGAGCGGGGCACTTCATTTGCTGCAGTGGCTTTGGCCTTTTGTGTGTGCCTGCGGTAACCGAATGCTCCGCCACCAAGAAGTAGAGCAAAGCCTAGAGCGCCAGAGGCATACCAAACGCTGGAGTTTTCAGCTTTCTTCGCTTGTTGAATTTCAATGGTCTCTTTCTGTTCTTCGTCTGTAGCTTGCTTATCCAACTCTACAATCTCAGAAACTTGTTTGGCCCTGAGTTGATTGAAGCGATCTTCCAAAAACTGGTTATAGGCTTCTTCTGCCTGAGGGTTCTTAAGTGCAGACAATTGATACCAAGCTTCGACAAGATCAGAGTTCGATACTTCCGCTTGATGGTGTTGGACAAAGTCGGCCAACAAAAAGCCACGGTCGGTAGGATCGTTTAACGCAACAGAAGTGAACCAATAAATCGCTTGGGTGAAATCCGTGTTGCCAGTTAAACCACGAGCGTAATCTTCTGCTAATTGTTTTTGAGCAGGTAAGTAACCTTGATGTGCCGCTTGTTCCAGCCAATAACGTGCGTCAGTCGGTGATTCTGGATTGGGTTTCAATGCCAGTTGCTGCGCAAGGTCGAATTGGGCTTCAGGTTGTGTCGGGTTCTGAGAAGCAAATGCAGTGCTTGTAAGGCAGGCACTTAAAGCAAAGGTGAGGGCAGTGGTTCTGAAAGACATTGGGTATGTCAGGTCTAGCGAACGACGCTAGACCTGCTCCGGTAATAATTGTTATTACCGATATGGTGCAACCAAATTACTTCAGTGGCAAGATCTGGATTTCAACACGACGGTTGCAAGCACGACCTTCAGAAGTTTGGTTTGAGCAAATTGGGTTACGCTCACCGTAGCCACGTGCGATAGCGCGACCTGGTGCAACGTTTTGTGATACTAGGTATTGACGTACTGACTCAGCACGACGCTCTGATAGCGTTTGGTTGTAAGAATCGCTACCTGTGCTGTCTGTGTAACCATCGATCACAAGGCTTGTGTCTGGGTATTCAACTAGGATACGAGCCACACCACGTAGTGTGTTGTGGATGCTTGCGTCTAGTTGGTAAGAGCTTGAAGAGAAGCCAATGCCGTTTTCCATGCGAAGAAGCAGTTGGTTTTCGCCAACACGTTCAACTTGTACGCCAGAGTTTAATAGAGCACGACGCAGTTCCGCTTCTTGTTGGTCGAAGTAGTAACCAACACCAGCGCCTGTAGCACCACCAGCTGCTGCACCAATCAATGCGTGTTTACGACGTTCTTTAGCGTCGTCACCAGTCGCAAGACCAATTGCTGCACCCGCAATCGCACCGATAAGCGCACCTTGCGTAGTTGAGTTAGTTTCGTATTCACCTGTAGTTGCGTTTTGGCGTTGTGTTGCTTGACAGCCAGTAAGAGCCAGCACTAGCGCAAGTGCAATAGACATCTTTTTCAAGGGAAAATCTCCGTATAAGCCGAGGCGCAAGTGCGCCTCATAATGGGATGTGAATTATGGAATAGAAGGTATAGATATTTGTTATGCGAACGTCAGATTGATAGAAGCTTTGTAAGCTTTTTCTTATAGTTGGCGATGTTGTAATCAGTTCCAGAGTTATTTAGAAGGGTTATCCAACATTTTTCTCGCCTGCTCTCCGCCAACACCTCGGTTGACGGAAACTTTGCGGCCTTTTTTCAAGCCAACTTCATAATCTGCAGTGATGTTCTTCATCGCTTCCTTGAGCTGTTTCTTGAACGTCTCGCGGTCGATGTTCTTAAATTCTTTATCAATGTAGTTATTGATTTTGTTTGCGGATTCTTCGTCTGGTGAGATCACAGGTAGCTTTTCGAGCGCGCCCTCTACCCAACCAGAAACAAACGAGTTAACACGACGCGTTACTTCCATTGAAGAAGTGCCTGAACCCGCGAAACTATTGCGGAACTGTCCGGTGCTCTCGTTCATCTCACGATAGATAATATCAAAGGCAAAAGCCGCAAAAATCGCGCGGTCTGCTTCACCGATAAACTCTACTCGTTTAAGCCCTTTATGGTTCAAAAGAACCGCCTCAACACCGAACTTAGTATTGATGCCGCGAATCACGCGCAATATCGTCGAGCTAATGCTTGCTGGCAAGAGGTGTGAAGACTGAGTCTTACCCATCTTGATAAACTCAATATCGTCCTTATCCAAGCCATATTTCAGCATGAGACGATGCGCCATCTTGATAGCGTTCGCCGCTTCATTAACGTTGGCGGAGTTGCCCAGTTCTAAACACTTGGCGATTTTTTTCAGAGCTTTTTGTTTATCCATCGACGACCAGTACCGGGAACTGAAAATTTAGGAAGTCGGATATATTACCTTTTTTGATGGAAAAACGGAATAACGATGGAGAGGGAAAACTGTGCTGCAAAAAGAAAGCCCCTTATGGAAAGAGGCTTTGAGAAAGGTCGTTGTTTGACAATATTACAGACCAAGTTGGTCTAGCAGATCGTCCGCATCACTTTTTGAGCTTGCTGATTCTGCTGCTTTTTTGTCAGCCATACTTTTGCGAGTGGCTTCTAAAATATCGTCCGGGCTTTCATCTTCAGCCACTTCAAACTCTTCAAGTTGGATAAACTCGGTCTTGTCCATCGCAAGTTCTAGGTAGAAGATATTATTGTTCTCTGTAGAGAAGGTGACTCGGCGCGCTTGAGGACGGTCTAGATTGGTATCAACTTGCAGGATCACCTGTTTGTTGAGCGAAAGCATTTTTGGTTGGTTCTGCGTGATGTTGGTCTGAAGCTCTTTACGAATCTTATTCGTGAAGTCGCCAACCAATTGGTTCATAAGCTCACCAAGCACATCGCCCACTTCATCTGAAGTGTGTGAGATCGCTAACTCTTCCTCAGGCATGCCCATATTACGCATGTAGTTGGTGTAAATCTCTAAGGCCGCTTTTGCTGTAAAGTTAATCACAACAAGGCCAGTGAAGCCCCCATCAAACAATACAAAACAACCAAAATCCGGCTTGAGGCTGGTTTTGTTGATCTTTTGCACCATTGCAGAGTAGTTAACTTGAGAAGAGGTTGCTGAAGTAAGTACGCCAGAAACCGACTGGCAAAGTTTTAGAAGGATATCTTCAGTGGTTACAACTTTATTTTTTTTCATCCTGAAAGCTCATATTGAAAGGCTATTTCTTTTTCAATGTAAGGCATCAAGCGTTATAAAATAAAGCATAAGTTTAATTCTTGTATTGAGATTCTGATTTGAACGCCTTTTTAAATGTTGTAAAGTGACGTAATTCAAAGAAAACAACCTCATTCATACCTCTAACTCGCCAGTGGTTTTGGTCGTTGATGGTGAGAATGATTAAAAATTAGATAACCCGCAGCTGATTGGATCAGCGCAGTAGGGGCAGGAAGCAAATGTTACCAAGATTACACTCGCAAACGGATGTCGATCCTCTTGTTCTTAGTTTTCTCACAGAGCTTGAGCACTCTGGGTTCACTGGCGATATCGAAAGCCAATACTCTAGCCGTCTCGCGGTAGCCACCGACAACAGTGTTTACCAGCAACTTCCTCAGGCTGTTGTTCATCCCAAAACCACCCACGACGTTTCCCTCATCGGTAAACTCAGCAACAAAGAAAAATACGAGCGTATTACCTTTTCTCCTCGTGGTGGCGGTACAGGTACGAACGGTCAATCTTTAACGAAGGGCATCGTGGTTGATTTGTCTCGCCACATGAACCAAGTTCTAGAAGTGAATGAAGAAGAAGGCTGGGTTCGTGTTCAGACGGGTGTGGTTAAAGACCAACTGAATGATGCTGTTCGTCCGTATGGTTATTTCTTTTCGCCAGACTTATCGACCAGCAACCGTGCCACGATTGGTGGGATGATCAACACCGATGCGTCCGGCCAAGGCTCGCTTAAGTACGGCAAAACCTCTGACCACGTTCTTTCTCTTCAAGCGGTTTTTGCTGATGGTTCGATTTTGGAATCCGACCTTTCTCATGGCTTGCCAAACGAGGGGGAGTTTGCCGATACGGCAATGCGTGTGACGGAGTCGGTATGCCGTGACAAGCGCCAGCAAATTAACGATAAGTTTCCACCGTTAAACCGCTTCTTAACTGGCTATGACCTTAAAAACGCATTTGATGAAGAGGCAGACAGCTTCGATATCACTCGTGTTTTGTGCGGCGCTGAGGGCTCATTGGCGTTTATCACCGAAGCGAAGCTCAACCTAACCCGCATTCCTAAAGCGCGTACTCTGGTTAACGTTAAATACAACAGTTTTGATTCGGCTCTGCGCAACGCGCCATTTATGGTGGAAGCAAAAGCGTTGTCCGTTGAGACAGTGGATTCAAAAGTTCTGAACTTGGCGAAGCAAGACATTGTTTGGCACACCGTCAGTGACTTGATTACCGACGTACCTGATAAAGAGATGCTTGGCATCAACATGGTCGAGTACGCAGGTCAGGATGAAGAGGAAGTGGCTTCTCAAGTCGCGTTCCTAACGGCTAAGCTCGATAGCATGCTAGAAACGGAAGAAGCGGGCATCATTGGCTACCAAGTCTGCAGTGATGTGGCGAGTATTGGCCGTATCTACAACATGCGTAAAAAAGCCGTGGGGCTATTGGGTGCTGCGAAAGGGCGGGCGAAACCAGTCGCTTTTGCTGAGGACACTTGTGTTCCGCCAGAAAACTTAGCGGACTTTATCGTTGAGTTTCGCGAGTTGCTAGACGCAAAATCACTTAACTACGGCATGTTTGGCCACGTAGATGCAGGTGTTCTCCATGTTCGACCTGCATTGGATCTGTGCGATCCTCACCAAGAAGCCTTGATGCATGAAATCTCGGATGAAGTGGTTAAATTGGTGGCAAAATACGGCGGTTTAATGTGGGGTGAGCACGGTAAAGGGTTCCGCTCTGAATACGGTCCAGAGTTTTTTGGTGAAGAACTCTTTTCTGAATTGCGCCGCGTGAAAGCCGCTTTTGACCCACACAATAAAATGAACCCAGGTAAAATCTGTACGCCGCTGAATAGCGATGCAGAGCTTGTGAAAGTGACCGACACCAAACGCGGTTACTTCGATCGTCAGATTGACGTACAGGTACGTGATAGCTTCAAGCAAGCGATGGAGTGTAACGGTAACGGCTTGTGCTTTAACTACGACACAAGCTCGCCTATGTGTCCTTCAATGAAAGTCACTGCAGACCGCCGTCATTCGCCGAAAGGGCGTGCAGGTTTAGTTCGTGAGTGGTTACGACAATTGACTGAGCAGGGCATTGATATTCTCGACTTAGAGAAGCAGACGCTGGAAAGCAAAACGTCCATCAAAACCATGATCGACCGTGTGCGTCATTCGATTAATCGTCGTCATGAGTATGACTTCTCCCACGAAGTGTATGAAGCGATGAATGGTTGTTTGGCGTGTAAAGCGTGTGCGAGTCAGTGTCCGATTAAAGTGGATGTACCTAGTTTCCGCTCTCGCTTCCTCAATATTTATCACTCTCGTTACCAACGCCCGGCAAAAGATTACTTGGTGTCGAACATTGAATCCATGCTGCCATTAATGGCCAAAGCGCCAAGTGTCGTGAATGGTGTGCTCAAGCAATCTTGGGTACAAAGTCTAACGGCTTCGACGGTGGGTTATGTTGATGCTCCGTTATTGTCTGTACCGACTTTGAAAGAGCGAGTAGAGACGTTAACCACGGCTTACGACCTACAAGCACTAAGTGGCTTATCAAGTGAAGACAAACAAAAGCATGTGCTGATTGTTCAAGACCCTTTCACTAGTTACTACGATGCAGAGGTGGTGGAAGATTTCATCAAACTGGTTAAGAAGTTGGGTATGAACCCGGTTCTTCTGCCATTTAAGCCAAACGGCAAAGCACAGCACATCAAAGGTTTCTTACGTCAGTTTAAGAACACCGCGCAAGATACCGCGAAGTTCTTGGAGATGGTCGCGGACTTAGATATCCCATTGGTGGGAGTCGATCCTGCGTTGGTACTGTGTTACCGCGACGAGTATGCTGAAGTGCTGGGTAGCAAGCGTGGTCAGTTTGATGTGCTTACTGCCCATGAGTGGCTTCACCCAAGACTGGGCGAGTTCGATGCTCTTGAGTCTAAAGAGCAAGCACCTTGGTATCTGTTCGCTCATTGTACTGAGAAAACCAAATTACCAAATGCAGAGAAAGAGTGGGGGGCTATCTTCGCCCACTTCGGTGCGATTCTGAACACCGTGCCTGTAGGCTGCTGTGGCATGGCGGGGACCTTTGGCCATGAAGTAGATAAGCTCTCGATGTCGCGTGACATTTATGATCTGAGCTGGAAGCCAAACTTGGACAAACTTGATAACGAGCGTTGCTTGATTACGGGGTACTCCTGCCGAAGCCAAGTCAAACGCTTTGAAGGGGTAAAACCTAAGCACCCAGTTCAAGCTTTGCTAACCTTGATATAATGCTTTACGAAAGCCCAGTCTAACTGGGCTTTTTATCATTTAAGAACCGTTACTGACGATGACAACGTTTTATTCTCATAAGGATATGAAGATTGAAAAAGCTTGAGCTTAAAGTGCCACCTGTCGTTCTATTTTTGTTGATGGTATTGCTGATGTACTGGCTGAAAGACGTCGTGCCAGAAATGAAAATTACCGTACCGTTTGTTGAGTTTGTTACTGCTGGGCTTGTTTTGATTGCTGGGTTTGTGGGCATTGCCGGTGTTTACGAGTTTCGTAAAGCCAAGACGACCGTAAACCCCGTGAAACCAGAAACGGCTTCGCTGGTGGTCGATACAGGCGTATTCGCTTACACACGCAATCCAATGTATGTAGCGCTTTTGCTTGTCATTATCGCTATTGGTCTGTGGTGGCAACATCTCAGTGTTATTTTGTGCGCTGTATTGTTTGTCGCGTACATGAATCGCTACCAAATTAAGCCAGAAGAACGCGCTTTGGAAAGACTATTCGGTGAAGATTACCTAGATTATAAGAACCAAGTACGTCGCTGGATTTAATGAGTAAACAAACCGCAGATAAAAAGAAAGCCCAGCATATTTGCTGGGCTTTCTATTGAATTTCTTTTTTGGAAAGGAGCGGCAGGGCTTGTCTGCTGGAGCATAGCTTCCGAAGACTAAGCTGCCTTAGCGAACTTTGCTAAGAAGGCATCCTTACGCTCGTTAAAGCGTTGTACTAAATCGTCAACTGCATCTTGGTCGTATGGTTTAAGGCCACTTGCCACCATACGTTTGATGCCTTTACCAACGACTTCACCGTCTTGTTTGAATGCAAAGTTTAACGTTACAACACCACGCTTGCCTTCCACATCAAACGTTGCGCCTGTGAAATCGACTTCTGGGTGAGTCAGGTCTAAACGACAGAACTCAACTTCCATGCTTTCGTAAATCACCAGTGGACGTTGGCAGTTGATCATCATCTGTTTCTCTTCCATTAGAGGAACCATGATGTGAGGGAAGTTCATGCCAGAGAATTGAACGTAGTTAGTCACCACGTGCTCAATGAATGCTGGATCTTGGTTTGTTTCGCCTTCACGAGACATGTGTAGGTATTCTTTACCTGCCTCATCGACCACGGCGCTTTCTTTTTCACACTTATTTTCGATGTGAAGTGCAACGCCATCATTCACCATTCCAGAGAAATCGAAACGCATCTTTTGGCTTACGCCTTCTTTGCTCAGCAATACTGCAAAAAGCAGATCGCCTGGAACGCAAAAGCGCTTGTTGTCTTCATCGTGAATAGGGTTGTAATCACCAGCTACGCGTTTTGCGAAGTGACTTGCTTGTTCACGAGTGAACTGAAATTGGTGATTAGTGTTTGAAAAATAAGGTGTTAGAAACATAATTTTTACGTAGTAACCAAAACTGTCAGGGATTATATGCGAATATCTGCGTAGCAATGGTCCATCCAGTGAAAACTTCACTGTATCTTAACAATGAAACGATAACGCAGCGGAATAAAGCACCAAAAAGAGCGCTTTTGTTATGCATTATTCAGTATGGCCATAAATCCGCGATTTACCATATTATTGAGGGACTTGATGCGTATAAATACAATAAAGGCTCCAAGAAGGAGCCTTTAGGGTCATTAGCACAATAGATTAATGCACGCTTGGCAGTAAGCTTTCTGGCATCAATGCGTTATGCAGAGCAAGCTTGAGTAGTGCATTGGCTTGCTCGATATCTGGCGCGAAGTAGCGGTCTTTATCGTAGAACGATACTTTCTCGCGCAGCATTTGTTTGGCAATTTCGATACGCTCAGAAGATTTGTTTGGCGCTCGAAAATCCAACCCTTGCGCGGCAGATAAGTATTCAACCGCCAAAATACCACGCGTATTCTCTCCCATTTCTTTCAAACGACGAGCCGCAAACGTGGCCATTGAGACGTGATCTTCTTGGTTTGCAGATGTAGGCAAGCTATCGACAGAAGCAGGGTGAGCCAGTGTTTTGTTTTCACTCGCAAGCGCTGCTGACGTCACCTGAGCAATCATAAAGCCCGAGTTTACGCCGCCATTGTCGACCAAGAATGGAGGAAGCTTAGATAGAGCACTATCAATAAGCAGTGCCATGCGACGCTCCGACAAACTACCAATCTCTGCAATCGCAAGTGCAAGGTTATCCGCCGCCATAGCAACTGGCTCAGCATGGAAGTTTCCGCCAGAGATAATGTCGTTGTCTTCTGCAAACACAAGCGGGTTATCCGATACCGAGTTCGCTTCTACTTGTAGAATGTCTGCCGCATTGCGAATTTGCTGTAAACAAGCACCCATAACTTGAGGCTGACAGCGCAGGGAGTAAGGGTCTTGAACCTTTTCACAGTTGGTATGGGATTCACCAATCTCACTGGTCGCTTCTAATAGGTGTCGATACGCTAACGCCGCATCCATTTGGCTGCGATGGCCACGAACTCGGTGGATACGAGGGTCGAACGGACGACGGCTGCCTAGTGCTGCTTCTACCGACATCGCGCCACAAACTGTCGCAGATGAGAATAGGTCCTCGGCAATGAACAAACCTTCGAGTGCAAACGCCGTTGATGCTTGAGTACCGTTAAGCAGTGCAAGACCTTCTTTCGGTGCCAGTGTGATTGGCTCTAGACCAGCAATTTGCAGCGCTTCTAAGCCAGAAATGACTTTACCATTGTGACGCGCTTGGCCTTCACCAAGAAGTACCGTACTCATGTGGGCTAGCGGTGCTAAGTCACCCGACGCGCCGACGGAGCCCTTTTGAGGCACGCATGGATATACTTGTGCGTTCACAAGGTCAATCAGCATGTTGATGACTTTCAAGCGCAAGCCTGAGAAGCCACGTGCAAGGCTGTTGATTTTTAGCACCATCATCAAACGAACGGTTTCATCAGACATGAATTTACCGATGCCCGCAGCGTGTGAAAGTACAATACTGCGTTGCAGCGTTTCTAGATCTTCCGGCGCAATACGAGTGTTTGCGAGTAGACCGAAACCCGTATTGATGCCATAAACGGTGCGATCTTCTGCAATCACTCGGTCGACAACTTGAGTGCTTTCCTCAATAGCCGGAATCGCTTCTGGATCGAGAGTAAGGTTGACAGGCGAACGGCTCACCTGACGCAGTTCGTTTAAGCTAATATGGCCTGGCTTTAGCGTTAAATTGAGCATGTCTTTCATCCTTACTTCAGCTTTTTCAGTTCTTCATTGAGCATTGGCAAATCCAGCTTTTGCTCAGCTGCACATTGTTTTGCGATGTCATATCCCGCATCGGCATGACGCATAACCCCCGTCGCTGGGTCATTGTGAAGAACACGAGCAATACGCTCAGACGCTTCATCACTACCGTCACAACAAATCACCATACCTGAGTGTTGAGAGAAGCCCATACCAACGCCGCCACCATGGTGAAGTGATACCCAAGTTGCGCCGCCTGCGGTGTTCAATAGGGCATTAAGTAATGGCCAATCTGATACGGCATCAGAGCCATCCATCATACCTTCGGTTTCACGGTTCGGGCTGGCTACCGAACCAGAGTCTAAGTGATCACGACCAATCACAACCGGTGCTTTCAGTTCACCATTTTTCACCATTTCATTAAAGGCTTGGCCAAGGCGTTCACGGTCTTTCAGACCCACCCAACAGATACGTGCAGGCAGACCTTGGAACTGAATGCGTTCACGTGCCATGTCTAGCCAGTTGTGTAGGTGAGGGTTATCTGGGATCAGCTCTTTTACTTTCTGATCGGTTTTGTAGATATCCTCTGGGTCACCAGACAATGCTGCCCAACGGAATGGACCAATACCTTCACAGAATAAAGGACGAATATAAGCCGGCACGAAACCTGGGAAATCAAACGCGTTTTCGACGCCTTCTTCTAACGCCATTTGGCGGATGTTGTTGCCGTAATCCAGTGTCGCAGCGCCGCGGTTTTGCAGCTCCAGCATAGCTTTAACTTGCACAGCCATGGATTGTTTTGCCGCTTTCACTACACCGGCTTCGTCTTGCAAGCGCATTTCTGCCGCATGAGACATGCTCCAACCTTGTGGTAAGTAGCCGTTCAATGGATCGTGTGCAGAGGTTTGGTCTGTTACTACATCTGGTGTGATGTTACGTTCCACAAGCTCAGGGAAGATGTCTGCAGCGTTACCTAGTAGACCGACAGAAATAGGCGTGTCGGACTCTTTGATCATCGCTAGCGCTTCATCCAGCGATGTAGCTTTCTTGTCGACGTAGCCTGTGCGCAGACGGTAATCGATACGTGACTCGTCACACTCAACAGCAATCATTGAGAACCCCGCCATTGTACCAGCTAGAGGCTGAGCTCCGCCCATACCACCAAGGCCGCCAGTTAAAATCCAACGACCTTTTGCGTTGCCGTTAAAGTGCTTTTTAGCTACCGAGACAAAGGTTTCGTAAGTGCCTTGAACAATGCCTTGTGAGCCGATGTAAATCCAACTACCTGCAGTCATTTGTCCGTACATCATCAGGCCTTCTTTATCGAGCTCATTGAAGTGCTCCCAATTAGCCCAATGTGGTACTAGGTTAGAGTTCGCAATCAGAACGCGTGGTGCATTTTTATGAGTCGGGAAAACGCCCACAGGTTTGCCTGATTGAACGAGAAGAGTTTGGTCATCGTCGAGTCTTTCTAACACTTCAACAATCTTATCGAAGCATTCCCAATTTCGTGCTGCTCGGCCAATACCACCGTATACAACGAGCGAGTGAGGGTGCTCGGCTACGTCTGGATCGAGGTTGTTCATCAGCATACGAAGTGGGGCTTCCGTCAGCCAAGATTTGGCGCGCAGGTCGGTACCGCGTGGAGCACGAATTGTTCTGCTGGTATCAAGTCGTGGATCTTGTCCTTGGCGCTGTGTCATTTTAAGACTCCTTTAGTTTCACGTGTACACCAAGTCTGTGCTTGGCTATTTAATCGTTATTGGATTTGGTTATTTAGGCTTGTGGTTTTTCTCTGCCATGGCATTGGCGATGTCCCAACAAAGGCGGGCTGCCAATCGAGCGGTTTGGCTATCGACGTCATAAGTGGGGTTGTACTCGGCAATGTCTGCAAGCATGAGCTTGTTTTTGTAATGTAGGATTCGGTCGAGAAACGGCGAAATGATGTCGTAGCTGACCCCTCTTGCTGCTGGAGCGCTTACACCCGGAGCCGTTGCCGCAGGGAATACGTCCAAATCAATCGTTAGATAGAGATAATCGCAGTCATCGATAAAGTGCTGTAGCTGCGTTAAATGGTAGCTGTGGTTCATGTAGCAAAGCTGTTTGTCTTCCACATACCAAACGTTGAGTTCGTCCGCTTTCTGGAATAGTGCTTTAGTATTGCTGCTGCGACTGACACCGATGCAAGCGTAATGAAACTTCCAATCATTGTGTTGGCAGAAGTGATAGATTTGATTAAATGGTGTCCCTGAGCTCGGTTTTACATCTGCCAGCGAACTTTCAAAAGCGCGTAGGTCAAAATGTGCGTCGAAGTTGATTATGCCAATCTTCGGCTGCTTTTCTGGGTGATGAGTTTTGAAGTATTCGGCCAACCCAGAAAATGACGCCCATGCGATCTCGTGTCCGCCTCCTAATACCACGACAGGTGAATGGGGGAGCGCTTGAGCAACCGTGGCTGCGCATTGCGATTGGCTGCTCTCTAGTAAGTCGTCTTCGCAAACGACGGTGCCGAGATCGTAAAGTGGTGCATCTTGGTGCCAAGCGAGATTGGCTAGGGCACGACGGATCAAATCCGGTGACTTTTTCGCACCAATACGGCCTTTATTTCTGGCAACACCTGCATCGGTCGCAAAGCCAAGGATTGAGACGCCCTCGCTTCTGCTCGGTAACTCTTCGACAGAAATATTTTTAATCACGTGGTGAACGCGCTTACCCAGTTCTCCATCTTCTGCATCGTGGCGACCTTGCCAATGAAATGGAGCGGTATTTGGATCTGATTGAGCCATGTTACAGTCCTCCGTGAGAGACATATTCACCATTGACTATACGACCTACTAGACGTTTCGCGCCGACTTGGTAACTGAGGTCTGCTGGGTGTTCGATATCCCAGATTGAGAAGTCAGCGTCATAACCGACTTCAATCACGCCACGAGATTCCCCATAACCCAGTGCTTTTGTTGCGTTTTGAGTGACGCCACGCAGTGCTTCTTGAGGTGTTAAACGGAACAGAGTGCAAGCCATGTTCATCATCAGGGTTAAATCTGCGAACGGTGACGTGCCAGGGTTGATATCCGTCGCTATCGCCATTGGCACCTTGTGTGTTCTGAGTAAATCGATAGGTGGTAATTGGGTTTCACGTAAGAAGTAAAATGCACCAGGGAGCAAAGTTGCCACGGTAGAAGAGTTGGCAAGGGCACGTACGCCAATCTCATCGAGATATTCAATATGATCGGCAGAAAGGCCATTGTATTTTGCCGTTAGCGTAGTGCCACCTAAATCAGAAAGCTGTTCCGTATGCCCTTTGACATGCAAACCGTGTTTTTTTGCTGCTTCAAAGACACGCTCGGTTTGCGCTAAGTTAAAACCTATCGATTCACAAAACACATCTACGCTGGTGGCGAGCTTTTCTTCTGCCACGAGGGGAATAATGTCATCACAAATGTGTTGGATATAATCGTCAGCACGGTCTTTAAATTCTGGTGGAAGTGCATGAGCGGCGAGTAGGGTTGTGGTGATTTTGACTTTGCGCTCTTGCTCTAAGGCTTTGGCTGTTCGCAGCATCTTGATTTCATCATCTAGCGTGAGACCGTAACCAGACTTAACTTCGATAGAAGTAACGCCACTGGCAAGTAACCCATCTAAACGTGGCAGAGCGAGCTCGATAAGTTGTTCTTCACTGGCAGCACGAGTGGCATGAACGGTAGAGAGAATACCGCCGCCTTGCTTGGCGATTTCTTCATAAGGCACACCATTGAGGCGCATTTCAAACTCGTTGGCTCGATTTCCGGCGTACACAAGATGAGTGTGGCAATCAATCAAACCTGGCAACAAAAGCTTGCTTTGAAGATCAATGGTTTGTTCGTAGTGGTCCGGATTCAGAATGGATTCAGTTTCTGCACTGTCTTCGCCTTTTGCTGCGGTGCTGAGTGCAACAATTTTTCCTGACCGAATGCCGACGCGAGCAAGGGGAGAAGGTAGGTAACCTTGTTCTCCTTCTTGCATAGTGACGAGGCGTGCATTTTCAATCAGCAAATCCATTCTGATGTTTCCTTCTGATTTGTATCTTTAAATGTATATACAAATAAATAGGAGAAAAAAGCATCACTGACAAGGCTAATGTTGCTGAAATGTGATCAAAACGAAGAAGTAACGCCTAGTTTATAGCAGGATCTTAGAGCTTAATTTGTACTTGTTGCCCGGATGATAAAGGAGAGCTGTGCTGACCAGTTTATCTTGACTCCATGTACGGCGATTAAGCAGCAAACACGGCTCGTTGGCTTGCATTTTTAGGTCTTGTTTTACGCGAGCGTCGGGGATAATCGCTTCGACAGTATGTTCGATGGCACTGAGTGGACAGTTGCCCGACAAGTACTGGTTTGGCGTCATACAAGTGAAATCTTGTTGCAAGTAGTTGGGCGCATATTGGCTGTTGACCCAACGCAACTCTAGTTGGATAGGAGTGTGATCTTCAAAATGGATAATTTCACTGTAAAACACCGTGGTGCCAAGCATGACGCCAAGTTTGGTTGCAATACTGTCATCGGCTTTGATGGAGATTTGTTGCAACACTTCACTGTGATGCTCTCGTCCACGGTTGCTGATTTCATCGGCAATGTTGCGAATGTCTAAAAGTGGAGATTCAGACTTTTCTGCCGGATCGCAAACAAAGGTACCGAGGCGTGGTCGGCGTTGAAGTTTGCCTTCATTCACTAAGTCTCGGATCGCTTTGTTGACGGTCATACGGCTCACACCAAACTGTTCCGTCAATTCGATTTCTGTTGCGATACGATGACCAACCATCCACTCACCCGAATCAATTTTATCGAGGATAAATCGTTTGATTTGCATATAGAGTGGTGCAGACATAAAGGTTTCCTTTTAATTGACTATACAAATAGTGCGTAATCTATAGACAAATTGCAAACAGACATACGTATTTTGTGCAGTGATAAAAGGAATTAGTCCGCATTCTTGTCGTCTATTGCTTGCAGGAGTTTCATCAGTTGTGTAAACAGAGACTTATCAGAATAAAGAAAACAGACAGTCACAAAGGAATCGCATGTTTAAAAAACTAAAAGCGTCACTCGGTATCGGCTCAGCAAAAGTAGATACGATTTTAGATGAGATGAGTGTGTATCAAGGCGCGACTTTGCGTGGTCACGTTCAAATTAAAGGCGGTGATGTTGAGCAACAAATCGATGCCATTACCATTAAATTGAACACAGAAATGAAGGTGGAAGAAGACGATAGCGTTAGCTACCAAACTTTCACCATTGATCAATTGAAAGCGGTTGAGCCGTTTGTCATTCAACCGAATGAAGAAAAACAAGTACCTTTTGAACTCAAACTGCACGATGAAACGCCCATCACAGCCGTTAACGCACATAAAAACCAGTGTCATGTTTGGGTAGAGACCACACTGGACATCGGCTTTGCGATAGACCCTCGCGATCGTGATTACATTGAGGTTAAACCTTTGCCTGTTGCTGCTCGTGTGATTCAAGCGATAGAGCAAGCCGGTTTTACGATGGTAAAAGCAGATGTTGAAAAAGGCTTCTTGCGTGGGAATACCTTCTCTTCACGTTCGGGTATTTACCAAGAATTAGAATTCCGCAATAACGGCTTCGTTTCTACGAAAGAGATAGAGCTTTCCTTTATCTTAGATGGTGGGACTATCCACTGTTTAGCAGAGATTGACCGCTCGTTTAGTATGTCGGGTGACCAATACCGTTCGTTCTCGTTACCGATTGGGGCTTCTGATTCACAAGTTGCGGCAGCCATTGCGCCAACATTGAATCTGTAATATTTCTAGCTCTCATTATCTGGAGCGAACAAGTACCGATATCCAAATGTAAAGGCGATATCGGTACTGTTATCCATATTCCTCGCATTCTCAATCGCCATGACCTCGATAGCAGAGCTCTCCATTAAATAGCGATATCCGATCACGAACTCATTCGATGCGTCGGCAAACTCGCTAGGCCCTTCTGTCGAACCTTGATACCAATGGTATTCAAGTATGAAGTGGTGATTGTTTTTTAGTGCATAGCGATAACCGCCAGCAAAGGCGGCGGTGTTATGTCGATAGGGGAAATCAGCGAGTGCTTTATCACTGTTTCTAAAGGTCATTCCGGCCATCGAATAGAATACATTGGCTGCATTGAATCGATAGGTGTAGTTGATTTGTACCCCTTGCTCAAAACTGTTGCCTTTGAAAGAGCCATGAGCAACATCGTTATAGTAGAGACTTCCACCAACAGACAAACCATGATGTTCATTTTGTACTATTTGGTATTGGATATACGTTGAGAGATTGTTTGCTAGCGTTTCACCTTCAAAATCCTCGATTAAAATGTCGTAGTCAGGCATCGACATATAAAAGCGGTTCTTGTCGACTTCATCACGTCCATTTTGTCCAATACCAAATAGGTCGTGAAAGCTTTCGGTCAATCCATCTAAATGGTTATCCGCAGCAAAGACCCAACGATAGTTCAGTTCCCATTGCCACTTTTCATTGATTTGCCACTTACCGCCTAACTCGAGTTGGTTGTGGTAATAGTCGAGTGAATAGTCGCTGGTATGCGCCCAGACACTCGCAATTGTGCCCGAACCATACGCTTCAACATAACCTGAGGGGAGGGCATATCCGGAGCGAAGTATGTTCGTGTGGCTGACAACTTGCACTGGAGATTGAGCATAGGAACGCAGTGGGCCATACAAATCTGAAGCGCAGATTGCCGGCGCAGTTAGGAGAATGGTGCAACTCATGAGCGTAGGTTGCCATCTTAAATCCATCATGATGAGAGCCTAAAGTGAGATTACTCAATAGATTAACTATAGTCTTATCATGTTTTGAATGCCGTTCAATTGTATTAATTCCTCATTCCGTACTTATCGATGAATTTGCTGTGATGAAGTTTCAATGACATTTTGAAATCGCACTTTGCATTCTAAATGTGAGCTATGTACAATCCTTGTTCCGATGAAGGTCCGGTATTCGTGTTACTGAGCGACCGTCATCGACTCTCGAAATATCTTCTAATTTGAATAACATGTGTTGCTTGGTGTGCAACACCACTGTAAAGGACATAGCATGCCTATTATTACTCTTCCTGACGGCAGTCAGCGTCAATTTGACAACCCAGTTTCTACTATGGAAGTTGCGCAATCGATCGGTCCTGGTCTTGCAAAAGCAACTATCGCTGGTCGTGTAAACGGTAACCGCGTTGATGCGTGCGATCTAATTGAAGAAGACGCAAGCCTTGAGATCATCACAGTAAAAGATGAAGTCGACGGTCTAGAAATCGTTCGTCACTCATGTGCTCACCTTCTTGGTCACGCTCTTAAGCAGCTTTACCCACAAGCTAAAATGGCGATTGGTCCAACCATCGACAATGGCTTCTACTACGACATCGACTTAGATGAGTCTCTAACGCAAGAAGATCTTGAAAAGATTGAAAAGCGTATGAAAGAGCTAGCGAAAACCAAGTACGAAGTTGTTAAGAAAAAAGTGAGCTGGCAGGAAGCACGTGATACGTTCGAATCACGTGGCGAACCATACAAAGTGGAAATCCTAGACGAAAACGTATCTCGTGATGATCGTCCAGGTCTTTACCACCATGAAGAATACATCGACATGTGTCGTGGTCCTCACGTTCCTAACATGAGCTTCTGCCAACATTTCACTCTATTGAATGTTGCGGGTGCTTACTGGCGTGGTAACAGCGACAACAAAATGCTTCAACGTATCTACGGTACTGCTTTCCACGATAAGAAAGCACTGAAAGCGCACCTAACTCGCTTGGAAGAAGCGGCGAAGCGTGACCACCGTAAGATCGGTAAGCAACTAGACCTATTCCACATGCAGCAAGAAGCACCTGGTATGGTGTTCTGGCATCACAATGGTTGGTCTGTTTTCCGTGATCTGGAAGTATTCATCCGCTCTAAGCTAGATGAGTACGGTTACCAAGAAGTAAAAGGTCCGCTAATGATGGACCGTGTTCTTTGGGAACGCTCTGGTCACTGGGACAAATACGCAGATGCAATGTTCACGACTTCTTCTGAAAACCGTGAATATGCAATCAAGCCAATGAACTGTCCAGGTCACGTACAGATCTTTAACCAAGGTCTTAAATCGTACCGCGACCTACCGTTACGCATGGCTGAGTTTGGCTCATGTCACCGTAACGAACCATCTGGTGCACTACACGGTATCATGCGTGTACGTGGCTTTACTCAGGATGACGCTCACATTTTCTGTACTGAGAGCCAAATTCAAGAAGAAGTAACAAACTGTATCAAGATGGTGTACGATACGTACCAAACATTTGGTTTCGACAATATCGTGGTGAAGCTGTCTACTCGTCCAGAAAAACGTGTAGGTTCAGATGAAATCTGGGATCAATCTGAAGAAGCATTGAAACAATCTCTTGAATCGATGGAAATCCCATACGAGATTCAAGAAGGTGAGGGTGCATTCTACGGTCCTAAGATCGAATTCACACTATACGACTGTCTAGATCGTGCGTGGCAGTGTGGTACTGTTCAGCTAGACTTCAACCTACCAGGTCGTCTAGGTGCAACTTATGTAGGTGAAAACAATGAACGTCTTGTACCGGTAATGATTCACCGTGCAATTCTAGGTTCACTAGAGCGTTTCATTGGTATCCTTATCGAAGAATATGCTGGTTTCTTCCCAACTTGGTTGGCTCCAGAACAGGCAATTCTTATGAACATTACTGATAAACAATCAGAATATGTTCAAGAAGTAGTACAAAAACTACAAAAAAGTGGAATTAGAGCTAAAGCGGACTTGAGAAATGAGAAGATTGGCTTTAAAATCCGCGAACACACTTTGAAGCGTGTACCGTATATGCTTGTAGTCGGTGACCAAGAGATGGAAGCAGGCGAAATCGCAGTACGTACTCGTAAAGGTAAAGATCTCGGTAAATTTAAAGTGGATGATTTTATCGCATACATCCAAGACGAGATCTCTAGCCGTAAGCTCAATCTGGAGGAATAAGCTATTAAAGGCGGAAGACGCGGCCAACAGCCGGTAAAACAAAACCCACACCGTATGAACGGTGAAATTCGTGGCGTTCGTGAAGTTCGACTAACTGGCGCTGACGGTGAATCAGTTGGTGTTGTATCGATTCAAGAAGCGATCGCAGCTGCTGAAGAAGCAGGCATGGATCTTGTGGAAATCAGTCCTAACGCTGAGCCGCCAGTCTGTCGTGTTATGGACTACGGCAAATTCCTCTTTGAAAAGAGCAAATCTGCTAAAGAGCAGAAGAAAAAGCAAAAACAGGTTCAGATTAAGGAAGTAAAATTCCGTCCTGGAACTGATATTGGAGACTATCAGGTAAAACTACGCAACCTGACGCGTTTCCTTGAAGAAGGCAACAAAGTGAAGGTAACAATTCGCTTCCGTGGCCGAGAAATGGCACACCAAGACATCGGTGTTGACGTTCTTCATCGCTTGAAAGAAGACACTGTAGACTTTGCTGTAGTGGAATCTTTCCCAAGTAAGATCGAAGGTCGTCAGATGATCATGGTTCTTGCCCCTAAAAAGAAGTAATTAGCGGCTCATCAAGTAATTAAGACCTAGCCGTTTCCCTTTTAAAGGTAAACGGCTGGGTTTTGTTCGCCCTAATTACGTTGTTTATTAAACCTACTCAATGCGGAGTTATTCATCATGCCTAAGATGAAAACCAACAAAGGTGCTGCTAAGCGTTTTAAGAAAACTGCTGGTGGTATTAAGTACAAGCACGCTACAAAACGTCACATTCTGACTAAGCGTACTACTAAGAACAAGCGTCAGCTACGTCCAAATGCAATTCTTCCACGTTGTGAAGTTGCTGCAGTTGTTCGTATGTTGCCATACGCTTAATTCTTTTTAGTTATCAATCGTTTAGTTTAGGAGAAGCATAATGCCTCGCGTAAAACGTGGTGTACAAGCTCGTGCACGTCATAAGAAAGTTCTAAAACAAGCTAAAGGTTACTACGGTGCACGTTCACGTGTTTACCGCGTAGCTTTCCAAGCAGTTACTAAAGCTGGTCAATACGCTTACCGTGACCGTCGCGCTAAGAAACGTCAATTCCGTCAACTATGGATTGCACGTATCAACGCAGCATCTCGTCAAAATGGTCTATCTTACAGCCGTTTCATCAACGGTCTTAAGAAAGCATCTATCGAGATCGACCGTAAGATCCTAGCGGACATCGCAGTATTCGACAAAGCAGCATTTGCTGTTCTAGTTGAAAAAGCGAAAGCTGCTCTTTAATTAGCAGTTTAGGATTAAGAGAAGGAGAGCATTAGCTCTCCTTTTTTATTGTTTTCTGTTTCTTCTACCATAAACTCTCCCGTTTCTCGTTTCTCGTTTCTCGTTTCTCGTTTCTCGTTTCCCGCTCATATCCCAACTCTGACCAAATAAGTTGCTCTAATGGTAGGATTTGTTATTTTGCCTCCTCTCATTAAGTCATGGATAAGGAGCATCTGTGTTACCGAGCTATTGGGAATCAAAGCGTTTAATCTTTTCTACTTTTGATACAACACAGGCTGAGCTAGCCAAATCTCTATTCGATTCTAATCATCAAAAAGTGGTTTATGACCATACTTTTCGTGATTGGCCAATTGCAGAATATCAAGCGCTGATTTCAAAGAGTTCTCTACCAAAAAATCCCGATGACCTCGAAGCTTTTTACCTCAGAAAAATATCGACACAGGAGGGGGAGCCGATAGGTTATATCCAACTCGAACTGAATTTTCCGTACAAAGGGTGTTTATGGATCCCTATGTTGTGTCTTATTCCTGACTATCAATGTAGAGGTTTAGGAAAGGAAATCGTCGATAGTGTATTGGACGTTGCTCTTGAGTATGCGTCTTTCAATAAAACCATGCTAAACGTGTACGTTGAGAATACTGACGCTTTTCGCTTTTGGTATAAGCAAGGCTTCAATCACATAGAGCAATTTGATGATACTGAGCATGAGTTAGGGCGCGAGTACCATTGCATTGTCCTAAGTAAAGGTATATCGCGTTAAATCATTCTGTTATCTACTTATGGTAGGGTTTATTAGGATTACAAACAAAAGGATTAGAAATGGATATTCGACAACTACAAGCGCATATAAAAGAGTTTGATCACGACCCGGAACAGAAACAGCATTATTTCCTCAAACTGATTGAAGAAGTGGGTGAGTTGTCTGAATCGATTAGGAAAGACGCCACTGGACAACCGACAGAGGACACAATTAAAGGAACAATCGCGGAAGAACTCTACGACGTACTCTATTATGTTTGTGCATTAGCCAATGTTTATGAAATAGATTTAGAACAAACGCACGAAGTAAAAGAGATACTGAACAAACGAAAATACAACCGCTAGGGAAGGGGAAACTACATGGTTCAACGAATCAGTTACGAATTTTTGCCGCAAATTTCTGGTCCTTATGTTCATGCGACAAGACATTGTGAGACCTTGTATGTGTCAGGGCTGACAGCGATGGGGTCACCAAGTCAAAGTGAAAGCCTAATCGAGCAAACAAAAACGGTTCTGTCTTACTTGTCGCAGATACTCATTGAAGAACAAAGAGAGAAACGCGATCTCGTCAAGCTGACGATATTTGTAACCGACATGAACCAATTGCCAGAGATCCGGTCGGTATTATTCGACTTCTATGAGGGGTATTTACCTGCTTGTTCATTAGTCGAGGTGAGCCGTTTGATTCACCCCGACTTATCTATTGAGATTGAGGCAGTCATCTCATCTGAAGCATTGTAGAGAGGCTTTAATGAAAATAAACCGCTTGGATCACCTTGTACTGACCGTTAAAGACATTCAAACCACACTGGATTTCTATACACAGGTTCTCGGTATGGAAAGTGTTACTTTTGGTGAAGGGCGTGTTGCTTTGGTATACGGGCGACAGAAAATCAACCTTCATCAGCTAGGCAATGAATTTGAACCTAAGGCGAGTCAGGTGGTCTCTGGGAGTGCCGACTTGTGTTTTGTATGTGATACGCCAATTGCAAAAGTGCTCTCCCATTTAGACTCCCATTCTATCGAGGTTATTGATGGCCCCGTTCAACGGACAGGTGCAATTGGTAACATCCTATCGGTTTACATTAGAGACCCAGATGGTAACTTAATTGAGTTATCTAACTATCTTACTGAGGTATAACATGATTTATTCAACAACCGAGACGATTCCTGGACGAGAGATTGCAGAGATAAAAGGTGTTGTGACGGGAAATGTGGTTCAGTCAAAGCACATTGGGCGTGATTTCATGGCTGGCTTAAAAAGCATTGTTGGTGGTGAGATTCGTGGCTACACCGAAATGATGACGGAAGCCCGAAATATTGCTATTCAACGAATGGTAGAGGATGCCGCGAACCTAGGAGCAGATGCTGTTGTCGGTATTCGTTTCACCACCAGTTCGATCGTTGATGGCTCTTCAGAGATTCTTGCATTTGGCACTGCAGTAAAGCTTGTCTAAGAGCGACTGGCCAAGACGATGTGTTGCTAACTCATGATCAATAGAATGGGGTAGTAAGTTCCGACTCGATTATCCATTTCAAGTGAAACGCAGAATCTCGATAGTGATGTTCTGCGTTTGCATTTCTGACGCCTACCTAATGTTCCTACATACTCACCTTATTGATCCTGATCGTAGCGTTCGCAAAAAATAATAGATAGAGATTTAGCATATGCAATTTGAGTAATTATGCATTTTGGAGTGCATGTTTTGTAGGGTAAATATTCTAAGTTTTTGTGATGTCTTAAGTCGGAAATACTCTGAGAAAACGCTCAAGTTAGTAGTTAATGCGACGAATAGCATGTTGATTAACATGTTTATAATCTATTTTGATAACAACTTATAATGAAACCGAATGCATTTTAAGTGCCAGTATTAACATCATAAATGTGAATGAAAGTATATTAATTCAAAGTTTTCTTATAAAAATATGAACTTATGCCTTGCGAAGTGATTCTAAATTGTTACAAATACTATACAGCTGTAACATTGCCATAAGGAATTGTAGATGAGAGAACTCACTCCCGAGTACTTGTTAGCCGCATTACGACAAGCGATAAAAACTAAAGGGCTAACATATCGAGAGTTATCTGAGAAAATGGGCATGCCGTTGTCCACTTTTAAACGTCATTTAACTAGTACTAACCTTGCTTTAGATAAGCTACTCGAGTATTGCCGCGCGGTTGACTGCACCCTCGATGAGTTGCAGAAGTTGGCAAATCAACTTCAAGCTGAGGATCAAGATTACTTTAGCCACACGCAAGACGAAGTCTTTTTCCAATTTCCTCATCTTTACGATTTTTATCGAGAATTACGGATGCTTCGTGGGAAAGACGGCTATACCATCCTAATGAAAAAGTATGACCTCTCGAAACAAAGTATGTCGGACTATTTAGGCGCGCTAGAATTACTTGATCTGGTTTATGTTGATGAAGAAAACAACATTACGCTGCATGGTCCGCTTTACTACAGCTATGCTGAAAATTCGAAGCTTAACGACAAGTACACAGAGATCATCAAGGATCAAACGACCACGCACGAGAAGTGTGTTCGAGTCGCTTTGTCTCGCATGAAAATCACAGAAGAACAACTGCTTATCTTGGAAGAACAGGTCGCGAATACTGTGCTTGATTTTCATTCAAAAAATGTAGTGGCAGAGAACTTTAACGTATCCGATTTTACCAATGTCCTTTTGATTGCAGGCCCTCATCAGCCCGTTACTTTTTCAGATGGTATCGTTCAAACAGAGACAAACTTTATTGATGATATTCGTTATGCGATAGCATCCGCAGGGGATAAGCCGAGTCTCTCGATATAATCTCTAGTTATTTTTAGTGATTTATAAATTCATTCTTGAAATGTTTATTTGTTGAACTATTATGACGAAGTGTCAATTATGACGATTCGTCAGAAATGTGATGTCGTTTCTGCAAACCATATTCGTGTTACACTTCATTTGGGTTACACAGGGATACGGAACAGGGAAATATGTTTAACTTTGGCTGCAAGAAAAATGACAAACAAGAAGGGTGTCGTGTGGTTTCTGGTTTGACTAAGAAACAACAAGCGATCGCCGATCGTGAGGTGGAGTTGATCCAACTTGCAAAGTCATTGGTTCAAGAGCAGGGGTTTGCGAATCTCACCATGGATAAGCTGACCGCCGCAAGCCCTTACTCAAAAGGGACAATCTACAACCATTTCTGCAGCAAAGAAGATGTGATTCTCGCGCTTTGTATCCATTCTCTAAAAAGTGAGGCGGTGTTTTTTGAACGCACGGCCAACTTTGATGGCAATACTCGTGAGAAGATCATTGCAATGCATGTGGGCTACCGAATCTACGCTCGCATGGAGCCTGTCTTATCGACTTGCGCAATTGTTGCTAAAACCCCTTGGGTGATTGAGAAAGCCTCTCCGGCCCGCCTAAATGAATTGAATAAGCTTGAAGAGGAAGTGATTTCTGGTGCGGATGCATTAGTGAACCATGCGGTAGAAGTTGGAGATTTAAAATTCTCACCCGCAGTAGGCTCTGATGCCATTGTATTCGCAAACTGGTCTATTGCTTTTGGTTCTAATGCGCTTGCGCAAAATGCGTCAAATAGTCGATGCATACAGCGCTTGCAAGACCCTTTCTCAGTGCTCCATAACGCCAATATGTTACTTGACGGTTTGGGTTGGTTACCGCTCTCAACTGAGTGGGATTACCGCAAAACCTGGCGTCGAGTAGAGCAGGAATTATTCAGTGAAGAACTTGCTTATCTTGACTCAGTCAATCGTTAAGTAAGCAACAAGCCAATCAAATTAGCGGATTGGCTTTTTAATCACACTATTTGACGGATCGTCAATAACGATGATTTTTACACCAATACCTCTAATTAAATCGGTGTAGAGATCGCGTTAGAAACGTATCTGGAATTAGAGAACAGCTAATGCTGCTTTTTTAACTCCGTTTTATGACGAAACGTCACAAAGGGAGAGTGTGATGAAACACCACCAAGCTCAACAAGCTTCCTCTGCTCAATGGGGGAAGATTCCAACCAAGTACAGTATATGGGTACTACTGGCCACAGTATTACTCGTTGTAATCGCGACAATAGGAGGAAAGAACCTTTATTTTCGTGGTGATTATAATATCTTCTTTGATGGTACCAATAAGCAGTTATTGGCGTTCGATGAAATTCAAACCACTTTTGCTAAAACAGACAATCTCGCCATTGTTGTTGCACCAGCCAGCAACGACGTCTTCACTCCGGAAATCCTCCAACTTATACAAAGCCTCACCGTCGATTCGTGGCAAGTGCCTTATTCCAGTCGTGTTGACTCTATCGCCAACTACCAACATACCGAAGCGTTTGAAGACGATCTTCTCGTCGAGGATTTGTTGTATGAAGACTATGAACTAACCCCTGAACGCATCGCTAAAGTCAAAAGCATTGCATTGTCAGAACCTGTATTGAAAAGCGCTTTGATTTCAGAACAAGGGGACGTAACGGTTGTGAACATTACTGTTCAGCTGCCAGAATTAGACAAGACGGCCGAAGTGCAAGAGGTGATGTCTCATATCAGCGCAATGCTAGAGCGTTACCAAGAGAAGTACCCAAATGTTGAGTTTCATAAAGCAGGCATTATCGCCATGAACTATGCGTTTATGACGGCAGCGCAAGAAGACAGTTCGACGCTGGTGCCAACCATGCTGTTAGTGATTTTGGTGTTTTTGACCATTATGTTGCGCTCATTCTTGAGTGTCGTCGCCACCTTGATCGTTATCATCGGCTCAGTCATGGCAACAATGGGACTTTCGGGATGGGCTGGCATGTTCTTGAGCACCGCAACGGTCAACGTGCCAACACTGGTGATGACACTTGCCGTTGCGGATTGTGTGCATGTCATCACCACCATGCGTCATTCGATGCAAAATGGCTTTAGCAAAGTGCATTCTATCGAGAGAAGTATTTCACTTAACTTCATGCCAATTCTGATCACTTCAGTGACCACAGCAATCGGCTTTTTGATGATGAATATGTCCGATTCTCCGGTATTGAGAGACTTCGGCAACTTGTCAGCATTAGGCGTAATGATTGCATGCTTCCTTTCTGTCACGCTTCTTCCTGCCTTGCTGAAGTTCCTTCCTATCAATGTTAAGCAAACGCCTTCGAACGGCAAGTCTGACTTTATGGATAAACTGGGCGACTTTGTTGTTACACATCGCAAAGCGTTACTGCCAGCATCTGTTTTGGTTATTGCAGTCAGCGCGAGTTTGATTCCTTTGAATCGCGTCAATGATGAATCCGTGAAGTACTTCGATAACCGCAGTGATTTTCGCCAAGCTGCCGATTTTATGGAAGCGCGCATCAGTGGCATGACTAACATCAGTATTGCGATTAAAACTAACGAATCACAAGGGATTGCAGACCCGGTATTTCTCAATGCTATTGGTGGGTTTACGGATTGGCTGCGAGTTCAGCCAGAAACTGACCATGTTGCGACGCTAGCGGATGTGTATAAACGTCTCAATAAGAACATGCATGGCGACGATGAAAGTTACTACGCGTTACCACAAAATCGCGAACTGGCTGCGCAATATCTGTTGCTTTATGAGATGTCCTTGCCGTATGGACTCGACCTAAACAACCAAATCAATGTTGATAAATCGTCAATTAAAATGGTTCTCACCGTCGATAACTTAGGCAGTGTTGAATTGGTTGATCTTGAGAATCGTATCTATGCGTGGTTTGCTGACAATGCCCCTCAATATGAAGTAGTTGCTTCGAGTCCTTCTTTGATGTTCGCTCACATTGGTGAGACCAACATGGCGAGTATGCTCTCTACTTTACCTATTACATTAGTGCTCATTTCCGCGCTGCTTATCTTTGCGCTTCGCTCTCTTAAGCTGGGCTTGATCAGCTTGGTGCCAAACATCGCACCGGCCGTGATTGGCTTTGGTCTCTGGGCGCTTATCTCTGGTGAAATCAACCTCGGATTATCTGTTGTTGTCACATTGACGCTCGGGATTGTTGTCGATGATGCCGTTCACTTCCTTTCTAAATACCAGCGTGCTCGAAAAGAAGGCCAAACCGCCGAACAGGCAGTGCGTTACGCCTTCCATACTGTTGGGCGCGCGCTCTGGATTACCACTGTTGTGTTGGTGGCAGGCTTTTCGGTGTTGGCCATGTCGAGCTTCCGTTTGAATGCTGATATGGGCCAACTCAGCGCGATTGTCATCTTTATCGCTTTAGTAGTGGATTTCTTATTCTTACCGACTTTGTTGATGCTGTTTGATAAGGCCGCTTACTCACAAAACACAGGGACGAAAAAAACATCTTCAGAATCTGAGAAAAACGTTACGGCGACACCGTTGTAATCGAGAAACGAACTTCAGGAATTAAGACAAGGAACACATGATGAAACTAGTTAAAACACCATTCAAAGTCGCCGCGTTATCGGTTTCACTTTTGCTTTCGCCTTTTACATGGGCAGATGAGGCAAAAGGATTAGAGATTGCACAGGAGCGCAAAGCTCGTGATGAAGGTTGGGGGGATTCGGTGGCAACCATGCAAATGATCCTTCGCAATGCACAAGGGGAGAGCAGTACGCGTTTGATGCGCTTGAAATCACTTGAGATTGCCGATGATGGTGACAAAGGGTTGACCATTTTTGATGAGCCTCGTGATGTAAAAGGCACAGCATTCCTGAATCACTCCCATACTGTTGGTGCAGATGATCAATGGCTCTACCTACCGGCTCTTAAGCGTGTAAAACGTATTGCTTCGCGCAATAAATCCGGTCCTTTTATGGGCAGTGAGTTTGCTTATGAAGACCTGAGCTCATTCGAGATCGAAAAATACCGTTTCAATTACCTAAAAGATGAAACGGTGAATGACCAAGAGACGTTTGTGTTAGAGCAAATCCCGACAGATAAAAACTCCGGTTACACCAAGCAGGTGGTTTGGCTAGATCAAGCACATTATCGTCCTCTGAAAGTAGAGTTTTATGACCGCAAAGGTGCGTTGTTGAAAACACTTTTATTCTCCGACTACAAACAATATCTGAATCAATACTGGCGCGCTCACACCATGGCGATGACGAATCACCAAACGGGCAAAAGTACGGAGCTGACGACCAGCGAATTGACGTTCCAGACTGGTTTGAAAGACAACGATTTCAACAAAAACGTCCTTAAGCGCGTTAAGTAGGGAGGTTGAATGACTAGGGCAATCGCTGCAAGCCGAACCTTGGCTGGCATTACGGCCATGCTGTGTTCTTCGCCTTTACTTGGCGTTGAACTAGCGGGGCAGGTCAATATCGAGCATCGCCAGTTTTTCTCTGACGGTGCTCAGGGGCAAGACAAAGGGCAGACATCACTCGTGTTGCAACCCGAGCTTTATTGGGATCTGCAAGACGGTGATGCGAGTTTCACTTTCACTCCTTTTTATCGCTGGGATAGCATGGATGATGAGCGCACCCATGGTGATATTCGAGAAGCTTTATATTTAACCTATTGGGATGATTACGAACTCCGAGTCGGCATTAGTAAGGTGTTTTGGGGCGTCACGGAGTCTGCGCACTTGGTTGATGTTGTAAACCAAATTGATGCGATAGAAGCGGTTGATGGAGAGGATAAGCTCGGCCAACCTATGGTTCATTTTACTTCTATCAAAGATTGGGGGACGGTGGATGCGATGTTATTGCCCTATTTTCGTGAGCGAACATTTGCAGGTAAAGATGGACGTTTGAGGATTGATCCTGTTGTCTCTGATGATGCGCTGTATGAATCTAGCCGAGAAGAAAAGCAAGTGGATGTCGCTTTTCGGTACGCGCAAATGTTCGGCGATTGGGATGTAGGTTTAAGCTATGTCTATGGAACAAACCGTGACCCGTATTTTCGGTTTGATCAAGGAGAGTTAAAACCTTACTACGCCCTAATGAGCCATGTTGGGCTGGATGTTCAAGGCACCGTAGGTGATTGGTTATGGAAGCTAGAGAGTGTCTACCGCGATAGCTTCGACAATCATGTCGGCGTCGTGACAGGTTTTGAATACACGATAGTTGGGGCTTTTGATACGGTATGGGACGTAGGCATTATTGGTGAGTATCTCTATGATAGCCGTGGTAACAATGCGCAAAATATCGGTCAAAATGATGTCTTTGCAGGCATTCGTTTAGCACTCAATGATGAAGACGGCACAGAAATTCTTACGGGTATAACGCAAGATCTCGACAACTCCGATGTGTACAACGCAAAACTTGAGGCTTCCAGCCGCATTTCAAATCATTTCAAGTGGCAAATCGATGCTTGGTTGTTTAAAAATGACACGCCAACGGACCTGCTTTATTTCGCACGGGACGACGACTTTATCGAACTCTCTATCCAGTATTATTTTTAAATTGGTAGATAAACTAATCGAAAAGTTGGAGGCAAGTAGATCCACGTCATTATTTTGACTGACTGCTAAAGCGTTAAGGAAGATTTGTCGATACTATTCCTTATGTTTTTTGTGGTATTGATAGTTGTATATAAGCAACTATCAATACTCACTGGTTTTACTCAGGAGTAGTAGCGTTGAATTCATTTCGTTGGGACACATATTTCGAAACTGGAATCGAACAAGTTGATGAGCAACACCAGTATTTAGTCGGCTTCATCAATAAGTACGGCGAACTTTTGGCGCAAAACAGCATCTCCCTGACCGATATTCAAGTCGCATTGTTTGATCTTTCTCGTTACGCAGAGTTCCACTTCAAAGAAGAAGAGAACTTGATGCGCGAAGTGGGGATCTATCCTGAGCACCTACAGAAGCATATCCAAGTCCATCGCGCGTTCATGAGCGATATCATCAGCATGCAAAGCTTCATCAATCAAGAAAATAAGCGTGCGGCCGAACAGTTGCTGGATTTCCTTATTCATTGGCTGGCCTACCACATTCTTGGCATCGATCAGAATATGTCCAAACAAGTGGCGGCGATTCAATCCGGCATGTCTCCAAAAGCAGCGTATGAAGAGCAAGAAAAACAAGCTAATGCCTCAACAGAGCCGCTGCTTGAGGCGCTAAATGCGCTATTTTCACAAGTCTCCGAGCGAAATCGAGAGCTACTCAAGCTGAACCTAGTTCTAGAGGAAAAGGTGGACGAAAGGACGAAGCAGTTATCGAATGCAAATAAACAGCTAGAAGCCTTGTCCTTAACCGACTCATTAACTCAGTTACCGAACCGTAGAAGCGCGATAAAAACGCTTAAGAAACTTTGGAAGGATGAGGACGCTAAAGACCTACCTTTGGTTTGTATCATGATTGATGCGGATTACTTCAAACAAGTAAATGATACCTGCGGCCATGAAGCAGGGGATTTAGTTCTAACTGAACTCGCGCAAGCATTGAAGCACTACTTTCGAAGTGACGACATTGTGTGTCGTTTGGGTGGCGATGAGTTTTTCGTAATTTGCCCAGATACCGGATTAGAGGGTGGTTTGCATGTGGCAGAGGCGGTGAGAAAGCAGGTCTCCCATATGCTTGTTCCTACTTCATTCGAACCTTGGCGAGGGAGCATCAGTGTTGGTGTCGCAGAGCGTCGAGACAATATGGAAACCTACACGGATTTGATTCGAGTTGCAGATGAGGGCGTTTACTTGGCAAAACAGAACGGTAAAAACCGAGTTCAAACCGTACAAAAACTCACGCCTTTAAACTAGATTACTTCTCATGTTAGATCGCCAAAGAAAGCGAGCTTCTTTTCTCGCTTGATAAGAACAATACCAGTGACTTTCTTTGGCCTCTTATGCAAAAACAACTTCGATAAAATGGGCGTTATTCCTAGACAACGCTGCTTTTTTTTCGTTTTTGTGTTCTTTTTATTCAATAACCTCTTCTTTTCATAATTCAATTTGGCTTTGGTGGCGGGTTTGGCTACTATGTACAGCTATCAAAAAACCAATCACTCCCTTATGGATACTACCAATAGGTAGATGAGGAAACGATGCAACATCTAGAAGAGATCATTGCTAACGCGAGCGCAGCAATTGAAGCTGCAGAATCGCTAGTCGTACTTGATGAAGTGCGTGTTCAGTATCTAGGTAAAAAAGGTGAGCTAACTGCTCAACTTCAAAGCCTAGGTAAACTACCACCAGAAGAGCGCCGTGAAGCTGGTCAAGAGATCAACAAAGCGAAAGGCGTAGTTCAGCAAGCTATCGCAGCTCGTAAAGATGCACTACAACGTGCAGAGCTAGAAGCGAAGCTAGCAGCAGAAACGATCGACGTGACACTACCAGGTCGTCGTATCGAGAACGGTGGTCTACACCCAGTTACTCGTACTGTTGAGCGTATTGAGAAGTTCTTTGGCGAACTTGGCTTTAACACAGAGTCTGGTCCAGAAATCGAAGATGCATTTCACAACTTTGATGCACTAAACATCGCAGCTGATCACCCAGCGCGTACTGACCACGATACTTTCTTCTTCAACCCAGATTTGATGCTTCGTACTCACACGTCAGGCGTACAGATCCGTACGATGGAAAATGGTAAACCACCATTCCGTTTCATCGCACCAGGCCGTGTATACCGTAACGACTACGACCAAACGCACACGCCAATGTTCCACCAAGTGGAAGGCATGTTGGTTGATGAGAACGTGAACTTCGCACAGCTGAAAGGCATCCTGCACGATTTCCTATGTAACTTCTTTGAAGAAGAAGTGGAAGTACGTTTCCGCCCATCTTACTTCCCATTCACTGAGCCTTCAGCAGAAGTTGACGTGAAAGGCAAAAACGGTAAATGGCTAGAAGTACTAGGCTGCGGTATGGTTCACCCGAACGTACTACGCAGCGTAGGCATCGACCCTGAAAAATACTCTGGTTTCGCATTCGGTATGGGTGTTGAGCGTCTAACAATGCTTCGTTACGGCGTAAACGACCTACGTGCGTTCTTCGAGAACGATCTTCGTTTCCTAAAACAGTTCAAGTAATCCAGGGGATAAATCACTATGAAATTCAGCGAATCATGGCTTCGTGAGTGGGTTAGTCCTTCGATTACCACTGACGAACTAACTCACCAAATTACAATGGCGGGTCTAGAAGTTGATGACGTGCTACCTGTAGCAGGTTCGTTCAACGGCGTTAAAGTTGGTCACGTTGTTGAATGTGGTCAACACCCAGATGCAGACAAACTGCGCGTAACGAAAGTTGACGTGGGTGAAGAAGAGCTTTTAGACATCGTTTGTGGCGCACACAACTGTCGCCAAGGTCTGAAAGTAGCAGTAGCAACAGTTGGTGCTGTTCTTCCAGGCGATTTCAAAATCAAAAAAGCGAAACTACGTGGCCAACCATCTCACGGCATGCTTTGTTCATTCACTGAACTAGGTATCGACGTTGAGTCAGACGGCATCATGGAACTAGCAGAAGACGCAGTAATCGGTACCGATTTCCGTGAATTCCTAGGTCTAGACGACGTAACAGTAGACGTAGACCTAACAGCAAACCGCGCTGACTGTTTCAGCATTCGTGGTCTAGCTCGTGAAGTTGGCGTACTAAACCGCGCTGACGTGACTGAGCCATCAGTAGAAGCAGTAGCGGCTTCAATCGAAGACAAAGTGTCTATCGAAGTGAAAGCGCCAGCTGCGTGTCCACGTTACCTAGGTCGCGTTGTTAAGAACGTAAACGTTCAAGCTGAAACGCCACTATGGATGCAAGAGAAACTGCGTCGTTGTGGTATTCGCTCGATCGACCCTGTAGTAGACATCACTAACTACGTTCTTCTAGAGCAAGGTCAACCAATGCACGCATTCGATCTAGCGAAGATCGAAGGTGGCATCGTAGTTCGTATGGCTGAGCAAGGTGAGAAGCTAACACTTCTTGACGGCAGCGAAGCAGAACTAAACGCAGATACACTAGTAGTTGCTGACCACAACAAAGCACTTGCAATCGCAGGTATCTTTGGTGGTGAAGAGTCTGGTGTAACAACTGAGACTAAAGACGTTCTACTAGAGTGTGCATTCTTTGCACCTGACCACATCCGTGGTCGCGCACGTAGCTACGGTCTTCACACTGATTCTTCAATGCGTTTCGAGCGTGGTGTGGATTACGCACTACAAGTGAGCGCAATGGAGCGTGCAACTCAGCTGCTAGTTGAAATCTGTGGTGGTGAAGTAGCACCTGTTGTTGCAGTAGAGTCTGAAGCAGACCTACCTAAGCCAAATAAAGTTGCTCTACGTCGTACTAAGCTAGACAACCTACTAGGTCACCACATCGCTGATGCTGACGTAGTAGAAATCCTAGAGCGCCTAGGTCTGACTGTAGAAGCTTCAGAAGAAGGTTGGATGGCTGTAGCGCCAACATGGCGTTTCGATATCGCTATCGAGCAAGACCTGATTGAAGAAGTTGGCCGTATCTACGGTTACGACAACATTCCTAACCAACACCCAGCAGCAGCACTTAAGATGCACAACCACGTTGAAGCGGATCTTCCACTGAAACGCGTTCGTGATCTTCTTGTTGACCGTGGTTACCACGAAGCAATCACATACAGCTTCGTTGAGCCTGAGCAACAAAAGCTAGTTGTACCTGGTGTTGAGCCTCTAGTGCTCCCAAACCCAATTTCTGCAGACATGTCAGCAATGCGTCTTGGTCTTATCCAAGGTCTGCTGAACACGGTTGTTCACAACCAGAAGCGTCAACAGCCACGCGTTCGTCTATTCGAATACGGCCTACGTTTCATCCCATGTGAATCTGCAGAAAACGGCATGCGTCAAGAGCCTATGCTTGCAGGTGTTATTGCTGGTACTCGCGGTGAAGAGCACTGGGATATCGAAACTAACACTGTTGATTTCTTCGACCTTAAGGGCGATCTAGAAGCGATTCTAGAGCTATCTGCAAACGAAAAAGCGTACTCTTTCGCTGCACTGTCACCTGAAAGCAAAAAAGCTAACCCAGCACTTCACCCAGGTCAATCAGCGGCAATCATCGTAGACGGCAAAGAAGTGGGCGTGATCGGTACCGTTCACCCTGAGCTTGAGCGTAAGTTCGGTCTAAACGGTCGTACTATCGTATTCGAAATCGAATGGTCTGCAATCAACAGCAAAGTGATCCCAGAGGCGGTAGCACTTTCTAAATTCCCTTCAAACCGTCGTGATATCGCGGTAGTAGTGGATGAAGCTGTTGCATCTGGTGACATCGTTAACGCTTGTCTAGAGCAAGGTGGCGAGTTCCTTAAAGATGCGAAACTGTTCGACGTTTACGTAGGTAAAGGCGTTGAAGAAGGTAAGAAGAGCCTAGCAATCGCTCTGACTCTACAGTCACTTGAGCGTACGCTTGAAGATGCAGATATCGCTGGTGCGGTTGACGCTATCGTTGCTCACGTTTCTGAGAAGTTTGGTGCGTCTCTACGTGACTAATCTCGCGTAACGTATCTTCTTAAGAAATGAAAACCCTGCCAGTTTGGCAGGGTTTTTTGTATTTTGGGAATAGGGAATAGGGAATAGGGAATAGGGAATAGGGAATAGCTAGAGCCAAATTGTCTCCACTTTTATCCTCTCACCTTCAAAACAAATCTTATTCACACCAATTCTTTCACTTCGGTTGTATTCGTCAATACTGTGGTCAAAGCCATAAGCGGTCGCGGGTGCCATATGTTGAGTCACACCTTGCTGCGATATAGTCAGTGCATCATGTCCATGTCCGCAAATTACATCTTGAACTCGATGCTTTGCCAAAAGCGCAAGTAAGCTTGCATCGTTCTCCAAGCAAATCGCTTTCATCCAGTCTGAGCCAACAGGAATAATGGGATGGTGGACAACGACAATCGGGTTAGCGGCATGGCGAAGCTGTTTAGTTAAGACTGCTAAACCAAGGTTATCAACTCGGCCAGAACCTAAAGGGTGTCGCTTATCCAATGGCTTTGCACTTGAGTTCAAAAATATAACCTCTCGTCCATGGAGCTTGGCTTTATCGACAATGGCGATACAACTTCCACGCAGTTCTTGTTTCATCAGTTCATGGTCATCATGATTACCAGCGATGGCGAAGATACGCTTATCTCGGATGTGTTGCTCTATGAAGTTGACTAGACTGAGGTAAGAACCAGGTTGAGGGTTGCAACACAGATCACCAGTGAGAAAAAGAGTATCGCAGGATGAATCATTTTGAGCACACAACAGCGCTTTGCGCAGGTTTTCAAAGCTAGATGGATCGCTTAAGTGACAATCGCTGATCTGGAAAATCGACTTCATGGAATTTCGCAATGTAACGTTTGGTTGAATGGTTTCAGTGTAACACTTAACCTCTTGGTTTTAATAGTAAAACTCTACGTTGCTTATTACCGCTTTGTAAGAAAGGTAGATCTAAATCTTCCACTGGTTAATTGGATTTTTAGGGAACGTTCTCAATCTTGAAGAACAGCGGAGCAGCTAACGAGATAAGCCATAAATTAAAAGATGCTTTAGAGCGTTAGGTTGCTCACGGTTTTTGTTGTCTATGATCCGCTGTTATCTATGAATTCGTTATTCGATATGTTATTTTTGCAAACGTTCCCAATTTGAGTTTTAGGTTAAAGTAAATGTCGTTAGCACCATACATTGCCGTTTGTGGGGGAGTTGAAAACATCTCTCGCGTTTTGATTCCTGATTCAGACCTTATTTTTGAAGTGCGTGAACACACGCTAATTCAAGACTCTGAGCTGATTGAGCAACTACAAGAAGTTCAGGGAAAAATGCAAGTGAGATTTGTGCGCTCAGATTCTGTCAGTGCGGAAGCATTACTTCAGCTAGGAGAGACGATCGCCAAAGAACAAGCGAAGCGTTTTGAATCACTTCAAGAGCCTGTTGAATGTGAGCACCGTCCGTTATGGCATATAACGCCACCACGAGGTTTGCTTAACGACCCAAATGGTTTTGTGTTCCACAATGGCCAATACCACATGTTTTACCAATGGTATCCGTATGGGTGCGAACACAAAGATAAGCATTGGGCACATTTAACCAGTACTGACTTGATCAACTGGGAATGGCAACCCGTTGCGCTCACGCCTTCAGATTGGTTCGATAGTCATGGTGTATTTTCTGGTCATGCACTTAGCCAAGAAAACGAGTTGATGTTGTTCTACACAGGCAATACACGAATTGGACCGCAACGAGATCGTCATACAACCCAGTGCTTAGCGACTTCAACTGACGGTGTGAACTTCGTTAAGCATGGTCCGGTAATTGGTGAACTACCTCCTGGTGTAACACCACACATCCGTGATCCTAAGGTGATTCGTCACGATAACCAGTGGCTAATGCTATTGGGTGCGCAGACGGAAGAGCTAAAAGGGCGCTTAGCGATTTACAAATCTGATGACTTGTATCAATGGACGTTTGATGGTTTGTATGGCGATGAGTTTGGTGACTTCGGATATATGTGGGAATGTCCGGACATGTTCAATTTGTCTGAGCAGAGCTTTGTTGTAATTGGCCCGCAAGGCATTCCTTCGTTTTCTGAGCACAACTCAATTCCTCACCACAATGGCATCGTGAAGGCAAAGTGGAATGAAAAAGATGGCCTTCAACTGAGCGAATTCCAGCATCTCGATTTTGGTTTTGATTTTTACGCGCCACAAACCATGCTTACGCCAGATGGCCGCCGTGTTATGTGTGGCTGGATGGGATTACCGGATGAAATCGATCAACCAAGCTCAGACAATGGCTGGGTACATCAACTGACGACAATGCGTGAAATGAGCTTCCGTGATGGTAAGCTGTATCAATATCCAATTCATGAGCTTGAATCGCTAATTGAATCCACAAACGAATTTGTGTTGAATTCCGATGGTCTGGATATCGGAGCGAAGTCTTTCGATTTAACTATCACGTTGGAGTGGGGAGACGAGTTATGCCTCTTCGAAAATACAACGCAAAAGCTGACGATAAAAGCGGATGACGTTGAGCGTCGATTGATCTTAGATCGTTCTAAAACATTGAATCGAGCACAAGATACGGTTCGCGAGTTGCCTCTAGAGTCTGGCAAGATTGAACTGCGTATCTTAGCGGATACTTCTTCTGTTGAAGTGTTTGTTAACGGTGGTGAAGCGGCGATGACGTCGCGTGTGTTTACTGATGTCGATGCGACACGTTTGTCTTTACAAGGCGGAGAGCGAAAAGCAACTCTGCATTATTTGAAAGCGGCAACAGCGCCTTTCCAAAACGTTTAATTCTAAAAACGACAAATTAAAAAAATCCCCGCAATTGCGGGGATTTCTATTTTATTACCTGAGCTTCAAGCTATGGAAATGTTGTTTTAGATGTAAGCCAACAAAGCATCTTGAGTTGGTAATGCTGTCATCGCGCCTTTTTGCGTTGTCGCTAGAGCACCACAACCATTTGCCCAGTTAACTGCTGAATGGATCGCTTCTTTGCTCGCCCACTCATTTTGTTGAGCTAAACGAGCCAGCAAACCACCCACAAATGCGTCGCCAGCGCCTGTTGTATCTACAGGCTTGACGGCTTGGCCTGCAATCAGCTCTTGTTCACCTTCGAATACAACCAACGCGCCTTTTGCACCTTGGGTGATAAGGACAAGCGTGTTGTTGAATGCTCTAATAGCTTCAAGACCCGCTTCGAGGGAGTCCGTGTCGGTCAAGAACAGCAGCTCATCGTCAGAGAACTTCACCACGTCAGCCAGCTCAATTGCTTGGCGAACCACAGGTTTTAACTCTTCTGGGTTAGCCCAAACTTCTTCACGTAGGTTTGGATCAAAGCTGACGAAGCCACCGGCTGCTTTAATATCTTGCATCGCTTTTAGTGTGCTGCTGCGACTCGGTTCGTTTGCAAGTGCGATTGAACACACATGTAGCCATTCACCTTGAACAAATGCAGGGATGTCAGCAGGGATTAGGAATTGGTCCGCACTTGGTTTCACCATAAAAGTAAAACTGCGTTCACCTGAGTCATCTAGATCTACAATCACGGTTGATGTGCGCTGTGCTTCATCCAACAGCATGTAATCTGTGTTGACTTGTTCTTGTGCCAGTGTTGCTTTCATAAAACGACCCAAAGGATCTTGACCAACGCGGCCAAAGAAAGCACTGTTACCGCCTAATCGAGAGATTGCGACTGCAACGTTGGCTGGCGCGCCACCAGGGCATTTCAAATACGTGCTGTCTGTATCTGGAATCAAATCAACAACGGCATCGCCAGTCACCCAAATCTTACTCATAACTACTACCTAAAATAGAATCTAATCACTAACTACATTTTTGCTAAATCGTTTTAGCTAATCAATGTTTATTTGAACCAAAAAGGTCAAAATGACGTTAATTGTGATCTTAACCATGATCTAGAGTGTTTGCCCAAGCGCAAAGTGGGGGATTGTGATGGCTTTCATAATTAACCTGAGTATCATTGGCGGGATAATAAAAAAGCCCAAGCTTAAAATAACCACGGAATGACCAGGTGAAGAACAAAAAATTAAAGCTAGCGGACATTGCAGAACTGGCCGGAGTGTCTAAATCCACAGTCAGCTTTGTCTTAAATGGACACGCCAAGAAACACCGAATCAATGAAGACACCGTAAAACGTGTCCAAGCAGTCGTCGCGGAACACAATTACGCACCAAGCCTTTATGCACGCGCTTTAAAAGCGAAAAAGACATATACCCTTGGCTTGGTTATTCCTGATTTGGCTAACATGGGTTTTGCTACAACCGCTAAGCAACTCGAGAAGCTCGCTCGAAGCAGCGGTTATCAGTTGTTGATCGCCTCTTCTGAAGATGAACCTGAGCAAGAACAAGAAGCAGTAAAGAGCCTATTAGAAAGACAAGTTGATTTACTGATGGTCGCAACGTCTATGTCTGACGATAGCTTTTATCAAGAAGTCAGACAGTCTACGCCTGTAATCTTGTTTGACCGTGTTATTGAGCAGCAGCAGATGACGACAATCAAAACCGATGCTCACAACGCCGCTAAGCAAGTCGTGGAGAAGTTGGGTAAGGAAGCAAAAGAGTGCGCTTACTTTGGCGGTCAGTTAGAGCTGTCCCCAAGTAAAGACCGTTTTGCCGGTTACCAAGCAGGGTTGGAGCAAGCCGGAGTGAAATTTGAAGCGACATTGGTCAAACATAAGGATTACCAACCCGAGTCAGGCTATCAAATGATGCAGGAAACCTATCAAGAGTTAGGTCGCCTTCCAGAACGCTTGTTCGTTGCTTCTTACTCTATCCTAGAAGGGGTTTTGCGTTTTCTTTCAGAGCAGCAACTGTTAAATGAAGAGATGAAAATTGCGACGTTCGACAACTACGCTATTCTGGATTGCTTACCAATTAAGATAGATTCGATTGAGCAGGATTGTGATTTGATTGCGCAAAGCTTATATGAAGCTGGCAAAGCACTGCTAACCGATCCAAAACACACCCCGCAGCAAGTGGTGCTTCCTGCGAAGATCCACTATCGCTAGGGCTGATTTGCTCAAGAGAGTGAAAGGGTAAACAACAGCAGTAGCGGTAACGTGATTATGCTGAAGAAATTACCAAACAACACCATTGAAGCGACTGTCATTGGCTCAATGTTCAGTCGCTCTGCAAACAAATAGTTCATGACGGCTGGTGGCAGCATAGTGAACAACACCATCATTTGCAGTTGCATCGTCGGCAGTGGGATCAACCAATAGATTAATGCAAATGCGATCGCACCAGTCCCAAGCGATTGCACTGTACACATAAGACCTACCTTTAAACCTCCTAATCTCAGGTTCAACATCTGGGCACCCAATGAAAGTAACATCACTGGTACCGCCGCTTGTCCGAGTAATGCGGTCGCCTCATACAACGGGTTCCAAATACCGATTCCAGAAAGATTAATGAACAAAGCGAGTGAAGCAGATAAGAAAATCGGCATCTTAATGATCTGTTTGAAGGGATTGCCGCTACTGAGCAGCATTACGCCCAAACTGATGTGTAAACAGGCTGAGACAACGAACAACAGCACTGCCGAGGGTAAAGCGAGTTCACCGAATGTATACGTGAACAGCGGGATCGCTAAGTTGCCGCTATTTCGGAACATGTGTGGTGGTGCCCATGCTTTAAATGAAAGACCGGTCAGTCTCGTAATTGGTAGCATCACAATGCCGGGAACGATGACAGCAATAACAGCAGCAACTAAAAGAGGGGCTTGGTCCATGTCGAGAGGCATGCTTACCAGCGATGAAAAGACGAGTGCTGGCGTGAACACATCCATATTAATGCGATTGATGGGGCGAAAATCTGGTCTGATGTAGCGGCCAACGAGATAGCCAACAAAAACCAAAGCGAATACAGGGAAGAGAATGCTGACGACTTGGTGAAACATGTTGGCTCGCTAGTAAGAGGGCGGTATGTGAAAACAGTATCAATGTTTCCATTTGCCGTCATGGAGTAACACGCAGAATTTTGTCTTCGTTCAAGCTTTCGTTTTTCAATTCACCTAGCAGAATAGGTAAAAAAGTATGCTGAATGTGACTGGTCAGATCTATTTTTGAAGTGACTCAAACTACTGAAAAACAGAGAAGTTTTGTGTCAATTGTTTGTAAAATAGCCAGTATCTGACATTTTTATTAAATAGTGATTAATGTTGTTTTAAGGTTTTAAACCAGTAATTTAAACTGGATATTTTTCTCGATAGAGAGGGAATTAAAGTAAAATCTGGAAATGATGGTAGGTAAAGTACCGCAGTGGTAAAACATTCGGTATATTAGCAAAGAAAAAAGTTGGCGAAAATCATAAGCTTGGCATACACTTCCTGATGTAACCCCGATATGTTGTTGAATTGGTAGGGTAAAACTGCTCTGGCGCTACACTAGGTAGCATTGTTTAACATAGCTTTGAGGAAAGTTTTATGGCGCTCACAAAAGCCGAACTTGCAGAAAACCTGTTTGATAAATTGGGATTTAGTAAACGGGACGCCAAGGAAACGGTGGAAGTGTTCTTTGAAGAAATTCGTAAGGCACTAGAAAGTGGCGAACAGGTAAAACTGTCAGGTTTTGGTAACTTTGACCTTCGTGACAAAAACGAACGACCTGGTCGTAACCCGAAAACTGGTGAAGATATTCCTATTACTGCTCGACGTGTCGTTACGTTCCGCCCGGGTCAGAAGTTGAAAGCTCGCGTAGAGAACCTAAAGGCAGACCAGTAAGCCATGTAACATGGAATGAGACCACGCTTTGTCGTGGTCTTTTTGTCTGTACGCTTCGTTACTTACTAAAGAACAAATAAAAAACCACCGCAATTGCGGTGGTTTTTCAGTATTGAGGAAATCAGTTTCTAAAAGACGGCTTGTTTACGCCGCTTCTAGGTGTGTCGTCAGGTACGGATGCCAAGCTTCTTGATACAAGTTTTTCGATTGAGTGCGCATATTGCGAATCGAAGCTGTCTCGATATCATTTAAGTTTCGCCCTTCTACTAGAGCCTGACGCTCCAGCTTCTGAATTTGTTCGTACAAATCATGCTCCGGGCCATTCTTAACATCAGCAATGGCTTTAAGGTGCAGTTGAACTTCAGCAATCAAATTCGTTTTAGGAAGACGAACCAACAGGTTCAAGTCGCGGTAGCCAGAAGCCGTTGGTTTCTTAAAGCGGTTTTTCACTTTAACGATGGTAGTTTCACGCTCTAACGCTTCGTACACAGAGACAAGGCTTGCAACGTCATCCGCGACGATAGTTGCTCGTGCTAAGTCTGTAATTCGCTCTACTTGACCATCCAATTCGTGAGCAATTTTTTCTTCGGCACGATGTTGAGATTTAACGCCTGCGAAGTAAGGTTGGGCGTCAGTAAGAAGGGCAGTACTTTTACAGATGGTTTCTAACTCGAACTGCGCTTGGTGAGCTTTGCTGTAAAGTACGTCGAAATCTGAATAAGGTTGAGTTGGTTTGGAGTCGATTGACTGAATGCCATACAAACCACTAAGGCTATGCTTAAACAATTTTGAGCAAACTTCGTTTTGGCTAGCAGAACGGTTTTGTTGCTCGTTGCTCGGGACATTTGGAAGTGCGGCGAACGCCGGCGCACGGCTTAGTACTAAAAGCATCAATGCTGTAGTACGTAAAAATAAGCTCATTCACTCTCCTTAACTTGCTTGCACTTAGAAAATGGGTAACGAAAAGGTCACTAAGATTCGCAAATCAGGTACTACCTAGTTAATGGGGGCTCTACGATAGATTCCAAGGCTGTTTTTTAGCCTTATGGTGGAATCGTGTTCTAGATCACCATTTTGCTTTCCTTTATTCTGACAACCAGAAAAAGGAAGGGTTCATTCTTGAACGATAGCCATACTACCATTGCAGTATTAACCAAAGATGAACGACATAGACAAATTTGAAAAAATCATTAGTCTTACCCCACAAAAGCGAAGCGCAAAGCTCGAATCCACAATCAGCCGACAAGTAGAAGTAAAATGAGAGATCAAGAATTTTGGCACAGTAAATGGGCGAGTAACCAAATTGGTTTCCACCTAGATGATGTGAATCCACTGTTACCTGCATTCTGGCAGCATACCAATCCTAAACGTGAAGATACCGTGTTAGTTCCTCTGTGCGGAAAGACAGAAGATTTGGTATGGCTTGCGACGAAGCATGATGAAGTGCAAGGTGTCGAACTCAGCCTTATCGCCGTGCGTGCGTTTTTTGCTGAACACTTCTACACGCCGACTGTCACATCACTAAACGGCATGCATGAGTTGTATCAGTTCGATGAGTTGTCGATTTACACTGGCGACTTCTTTACTGCGCCTGTTTCTAAAGCCGATATCATTTACGACCGTGCTGCGCTTGTGGCTTTGCCGCAAGAAATGCGAGAAGAATACGTAGCTCGTCTTAAGCAACTGTTGAACCCTGGCGGACGTATTTTACTTGTGACTCTTAACTACCCACAGGATGAGATGTCAGGCCCTCCATTTAGCGTGCCAGTCGAAGAGATTGAACAGCTGTTTGCTGGTTATAAGGTGACTTGTTTGAATGTCGACCAAGCCGACGAAAACCATCCCAAAATTGCTAAGAAAGGTCTAAGCCGCTTCTCTGAAGAAGTCTACTTAATAGAGAGCGAATAAAGGACTTTGCGAACCCACAGAAAGAAAAAGCGCAGCCAATTGAGCTGCGCTTTTGTCTATCTTTAGCTGATTAATGAAATCAGTAAACGATCTGCACTCTAGATGCGTTATTCACTGCATCTTCAATCGAATCTTCAATAGTCTTACGACGCGTTAAAACAACGCCTAAGCGACGACGACCGTCGATTTCAGGTTTGCCAAACAAACGTACTTGAGTTTGTGGCTGAGCCAATGCCTTGGCAACATTGTCAAAACGGATATCAGTTGATGTACCTTGGCCTAAAATAACCGCTGATGCTGATGGTCCATACTGAACTATGTTGTTGATCGGCATGCCAGTGAACGCTCGAACATGCAGTGCGAACTCAGACATTTCTTGAGAAATCATGGTTACCATGCCAGTATCGTGTGGGCGAGGGGACACTTCGTTAAAAATAACCTTATCGCCTTTAACGAACAGCTCTACACCAAAGATACCGTAGCCACCCAGTGCATTAACGACTTTCTCTGCCGTGTATTCAGCCGCTTTGATAGCGTTGTCTGACATTGCTTGTGGCTGCCATGATTCACGGTAATCACCATCTTCTTGACGATGCCCGATCGGAGCACAAAAGTGCACTCCATCAGCTGCGCGCACGGTTAGCAGTGTGATTTCGTAATCGAAGTCAATAAAGCCTTCAACAATCACACGCCCAGCACCTGTGCGACCACCTTCTTGTGCGTAATCCCAAGCCGTTTGAACATCTTCTTCTGATTTAATAACGCTTTGCCCTTTACCAGAAGAGCTCATCACTGGCTTAACAACACACGGGATACCAACGTGTTCTACTGCTGCTTTGAAGTCCTCAAAGCTGTCAGCAAACTGATAAGGGGAAGTGTTTAGGGCCAACTCTTCAGCAGCAAGGCGACGAATGCCTTCACGGTTCATTGTCAGCTTAGTTGCTTTCGCTGTAGGAACAACGTTCAAGCCTTTCTCTTCTAACTCAACCAATTTATCGGTCGCGATAGCTTCAATTTCAGGAACCACGTAAGCAGGTTGCTCTTTATTGATGATCTCTTCCAGCGCCTGTCCATCAAGCATGTCGATGACGTAGCTACGATGCGCTACTTGCATCGCTGGAGCATCGGCATAACGGTCGCAAGCGATCACTTCCAAACCAAGACGTTGGCATTCAATTGCCACTTCTTTACCAAGCTCGCCAGAGCCCAAAAGTAATACACGGGTAGCATGAGTGCTAGTAGCAGTACCGAACATAGTGTTCCCTTACAAAATAAAGTGATGAAACCGAATTTGCAGGGGATCATACTGATTTTTTGTAATGATGCAAACGTTTGCGTCATCGCTTGGCTTCTTCGTTTGTAATAATTAATATGCAATCAATCACAATAAATGATTATTCTCATTGAGAATATATTTCATATTGATAGATTTCTTCGCTTCTATAAAAAGGAGTCTAATATAATGAAATATATAAGAATAATCGGTTGTGCTATTGCAGTGATGCTTTTGTCTGGGTGTGTATCTCAAAAGGCGATGGATATCCCTTCAGACTTTTGGCAAACGGGTGGCGACAAAAATATCGCCGTTGCGTTTGTTCAGCCTCCAGAGATGGATGCGCACAGGAAAGGTGGTGAAGGTCTGCTGGATATGGCCATCAATGAAATGGTGACAGATAGTGTTGAATCTCATATCCAGTCACTGAAACACGATAAGTTTGAATTGGGTAAATCCAAGGTCGCGACACTTATCAAGAGCCGAGGAAGTCGCAGTGTGATTCTTCCAGAATACTATGAAGCGACCGATGAACATAAACTGCCGAAAGAAGAACGTAAAAAGGGCTACTTTGACTACGATGTTTCTGCAGTAAAAGAACAGTATCAAGCGACCCACTTATTGGTAATTCAAACCATGGCTGCCGGAACGTTGCGTGATTACTATGGTTTTATTCCACTTACATCGCCACGTGGTTATGTAAATGCTGAAGTGACATTGGTTGATCTCAGCAATAACAAGATTGTCATGGAACACCAGATTCTTGAAGAGGTAATGCTACCGGAAGATGTTGATTGGGATGACCCTGACAACCAATATCCAGAGATTACAAAGGTGATCAACCTAGCATTAGAAAGAGCCGCGAATCGATTAACTGAATTCCTATAATAAAAAAGAGCCCGACGGGCTCTTTTTTATTTGTATTGAAGCTTATGAATTAAACGTTCACAAAACTCACTGGAATATCAGGGTTTAGCGCTTCTAGCGTTGATTGAGTGTCGGCTAGGTGGCTGATCTTGCCTTGCGAGTTCTCAACCAGAGCTGCAGCTTTGATGTCTTCAAACTGCTCACCAGCCATCAGGATTTGAATCAGTGCAACCTGAAGCGGTGGAAGGCTAGGGTTGAACGCCGCGTTTTCTGCGTAAGCGCCTTGGAATACGCGACCACTGTTCATCTCTAGAGCAATACCGCTCAAGTTGTTAGTGTAAGGCGCGTGGCTGATGTTCATTGCGCTGACCGCTTTTTGGATCAGAGCGTCATCTTCATCACACACAAACTCGTGTTTTACATCTGCCATTAAACCAGATTCGATGCCTAAGTCTGCAGGACCAAAAGCTTCTGGAAGGTAGTGGTGTAGTGACTTTTCTTCGCGTTCTGGCAATTGGATCTTAAGTTCTTTTGCCGTAGTGAGCTCATTCATGAACTGACGACAGTGACCACAAGGGCTGTAGTTGATGGTGATGTCTTTCACACCATGTTCGCCTTTCATCCAAGCGTGGCTGATCGCACACTGCTCAGCATGAACGGTTTGACCCAGTTGAACGCCGAAAAACTCCATGTTCGCACCAAAGTAAAGGCGACCAGATAGACCGCGAACAATCGCACCGACATAGAATTCAGAAATTGGAGCGTAAGAAAACGCTGCGGCAAAAGGAAGTAGAGCAACACGAAGCTCTTTGTCTGAAAGGTTGGTAGCGTTCAGCAGCTCATCAAACTGTTGCTCAGAAATAGTGGCATCAAAATCGTCAGCGAGAACGATAGGAGCAAGATGTGTTGAAAGTGCTTCAGGAGCGCTTGCTAGCGCCTGTTCAATGCGACTTTTCATGTTGAATCCTTGTTATTGCATGGACAGTTATTCTATGTGAAAGATGGAAATGTTCTGTGCTTTAGATCACGTTAATGTGTGTAATGATAATTTACGTTACATAATTAGAGTGAGCTCACACATGTATTCGATTTCACGACGATTTAACGTTATCTCTGTCCCACTAATAACTATATCAACGTATATTCATACTGCGAATTTTCTGGATGAGATTATGACCTGCTCATTTTATCGGGAAGCAAAGTAGAGCAGGTCATTGAGGTCTTTATTGGTATAACCAAACAGCCAAAGCAAAGAAGCTTGGCGCAAGAATAGAAGTGATGATGCCACACAGTACCAAAGCTAGAGATGAGAAAGCCGCATCACCAGGCTGTTTTTCAGCACATGTTGCTGTCCCAAGTGCGTGAGAGACAGTACCCATTGTCAGGCCGCGAGCGATAGGGTGCTTAATGCCGATAAGGTTGAAGATTGGGTAAGCCAAAATCGCCCCGAATAACCCAACGATTAGCACTAAAATAGCCGCAACGGCAGCTTCTCCACCTAAGTGGCTAGAGATTTCCATCGCGATAGGGGTAGTTACCGATTTGCCCACTAAGCTTGCAATCAGGCTGATGTCTGCTTTGAACGCAACGGCGATCAGTGTCGCTGTTAGCATCGACATCACGCTGCCCAAAGAGCAAGCCAGTGCGATAATGCGCCAATTGGCTTTGATTTGAGGTAGTTGCTCATAGAGCGGATACGCTAGCGCAACAACAGCGGGTTGAAGCAAGAAGCTAATATACTCGTTGTCGGCGTAGTAGGTTTCAAACGGCACTTTTAAAAAGGTGAGTAGAGGGATCAATACTGCGATGCTGATTAAAAGCGGGTTCGCGATTGGGTTGTTAACCTTAATTGCGATTTGACGAGCGGCAAGGAAAACCACAATAGTGACAAGTAACCACATATTAGTGTTTCTCCTTCAGCAAGTAATCTAAGAACCACGCTAAGCTGACCAATACGATCAGTGAACCGCCTACTGCACTCGCAATAATTGGCAGCGCATTAGCCAACAACATATCAAAGTGCTGCATCAAACCAACACTGATTGGGACGAACAATAAGATCATGTAGCGAATGAAAAGCGTCGCGCCAGGCTTAACCCATTCGACTTTGACAAAGCCAAGGGTCATAGAGAAAAACAGCACAAGCATGCCGATGACACTTCCAGGAACAGAAACGCCAGTGAATTTTTGAATAGTGTTGCCGATGCCAAGTGCTCCCATGATGAGTGCGAGGGAAATGAGCAAATGGACCAGCTGTAATAATCGATCTTTAATCATTTTGATAGCATATAAAACAACAAGCACACCCGAAGGTGCGCTTGAACAAGGTAAGAAATTAGGAGGCTAAGCTCTCTACATAACGATAGACGGATTTTAGTATCGCTATCTTCTTTTCGTCACTTTCATGTTCGTGAACTAAGTTTTCTAAATTCAGCATGTACTCTTCAATTTGGCTTTCGAAAACTTCACGACAGTGTTGTGCCCAACGTCTTTGTTCTTGTTCATCCAGTGTGCCTGCGTAGTGACGGGCACGGTAACGGAATAGCAACGGCTTGATGCGTTTGTCATCAAACTCAATGTCCAGCGCAGCAAGGTTATTTGGATCTGTTTCACGAATGATGTCCATCGCTGCGCGATCTGCTGGTGAAAAGAAGCCATCGTACAGTTGCGTATCCACATCATCGCTCTTTTCGAATTCACGCTCAATAGAGAATAGACTAATTAGCTTCTCACGGATTTCTGGGTGTTGACGCAGCAGCGCTAGATTACTCAAACATTTCTGACGGTCGATTCCAATTACTTCTGCGTTTTCTGCCGTTAACGTTTTAGCTGGAGCAAGAATAGGGCACTTGTTCAGATGTACGAGCTTTACGGGTACAGGCAGTAAGTCACCTAGCTCTTCACGTTTGGTGTACAAACGCTCTTTTAACTCTTCTGCTGAAAGCTCAAGGATAGGCTGAGGATCTTTGGCTAAATCAATCGTGATGACGGCGTTATTGTTGGTTGGATGCCAAGCCACTGGCACAATCCAGCTTGTGTATTGGCACTCACGTCCCATCATGCCTGACACGTGCATCAATGGCGTCATGTTTACAATATCGACTAATTCGTTCAGCTTGCGCTTGTTACGCATCGAGTAAAAGTAATCAAACAGCTTTGGTTGCGCGGCTTTGACTTTCTTCGCCATCTCAATAGTAGCAATGACATCTGCCATCGCATCGTGAGCATTGCTGTGTTCAATGCCGTTAGCCACGGATAAATGCTCAAGCTTGAAACTCGTAAAGCCTTCATCATTCTCTGGCCATTCCACGCCCTCAGGACGAAGGGCATGACACGCTCGCATCACATCGAGCAAATCCCAGCGCGAGTTACCGTTTTGCCAGCTCCACGCATACGGGTCGATAAAGTTGCGGTAACAAGTATAACGAGTGACTTCATCATCGAAACGGATGCTGTTGTAACCAAGGCTCGTTGTGTTTGGTTTAGAAAGCTCAGCGTGGATCTTGGCGATAAACTCAGGTTCAGGTAGGCCTTCTTGCATGGCTTTTTGTGGCGTAATACCAGTGATCAAAGCAGCTTCTGGCGAAGGGAGATAATCAGCAGGTGGGCGACAGTACATGACCAAAGGTTCACCAATGATATTGAAGTTTTCATCAGTGCGAACGCCTGCGAACTGGCTTGGACGATCTTTGGCTGGACTTGTTCCCCAAGTCTCGTAATCAAAAAAGAAAAAAGTGGGCTGATTATCTTGGTGCATTCTGCTTACCGTTTACGGAACCGATTGAGGGTATTAGACCATTCAACGCCTTGACTCGCAACGAAAGATGCAAGGTGATGTTGTGAAAATGGAAAAGCCGAAGGCGAACCGTCGGCTTAATATTTGGGAATTGACTAATGCTTAGACTATTGAGGTGTTGTATCACCCAAAATCTAAGGTTAATAGCAAGCGAGGTTCACTCGATTCAATGTTCGGAGACCGGTGTACCAGACCTCTGTTTTCATTGCCGCTCCAACGTTCACCTTTCAGAAGTCCAACATCACCCACAGACAAATGTTGAATGTCGCTCTCTTTCGTGTACAAACCTGATTCCGAGTCTGGGAGTCCATTGCTACCGTGCCCCAGTTTGGCGCGATTGACGCCATCGTTGGCTAGCCACTGTGTCGCAGTACCATGATATGTGGTTACCAATCGGCAAGGTACTTGGTCAACGTGAAAGCGGGGACACATTGCACTATTGAGCGTTGCGAGGCGTAATCCTGCATCTTTTAGTTCAAACAGATAGCAGAACATATCAACCAACTCAGCAATATTTCTTAGTAGCACTTCTGGCGCTTTTCCGTCAGTTGCGAATTGCAACGTTTCTAAGGTGTTTTCCGGGGAGACACTCAACGACTTACCAAAGTTGGGGTTTGACGTCACAAACGCTTTGCTTGCATCAATAAGCTGTTGATCAAATTGACGCTGCCAAATCGCGATATTGATGTCTTCCTGATATATGTCTGCCAACACCGTCGGTTCTTTCCGTGCACTGAAACATGCTGTTTTGTGCGTGTTTCCCAAGGCTTCAGTTGTAATGGACTCGGTTAAAGTTGAAGTCATGATATAACCTCCGATGTTATTCGTATGCAGCTTCAGTTTGTTGAAATGTTATATCATAACAACTGTTGTTAACAAACCCATTTGCCGCAAATGTTATTTAGACTCTGGTAAGTCTTTGAAAGAGATTGGGGAGATTCGTCATGCTTTATTTTAGCGAGCCTGAAAAGCAAAAAAGCCGATGGGAAAACCATCGGCTCGTGTAAGAAATGATTATTGAGTAGCGACTACGCTTTTTGTTCTTCCAACGCAGTTTCGCTATTGGTCGACTTTAGCACTCGGCTAGTAATCGTTCCGGCTGTCATCGCGCCAGACACATTAAGTGCAGTTCGTGCCATATCGATCAATGGTTCGATAGAAATAAGCAACGCAGCAATTGTCACAGGCAAGCCCATTGCAGGAAGTACAATCAATGCTGCAAAAGTTGCGCCGCCACCAACACCGGCAATACCGAAAGAGCTAATTGTAATGATGGCAATCAATGACAAAATGAAGTTGATGTCTAGAGGATCAATACCCATGGTTGGCGCTACCATTACCGCCAGCATTGCTGGGTAAATACCTGCACAGCCGTTCTGACCGATAGTGGCACCGAAAGACGCGGACAAGTTCGCAATCGCTGGTGGCACATTTAACTTGGTGATTTGTGCTTCAACGTTAAGTGGGATCGTTGCTGCTGAGCTGCGTGACGTAAATGCAAATGTCAGTACAGGCCAGATCTTCTTAAAGTACTCTGCTGGGCTAACACCAACGAAAGACACTAGCAGTCCGTGTACAAGGAACATAAGTAAAATAGCAACGTACGATGCCACGATGAAGCCTAACAGATTAAGGATGTCACCAGCACTTGAAGTGGCAACGACTTTTGCCATCAGCGCAGCGATACCGTAAGGCGTTAATGCCATGATCATCTTAACTAAACGCATCACGATCGATTGAGCTGCCTCAACGAAAGTGCGAATAGGAGATTCTAGCTCTTCTTTTTCTGCCATCACTTTACGCGCAGCGATACCTACTAACACACCAAAGATAACTACAGCAATGATCGATGTAGAGCGAGCACCTGTGAGGTCAGCAAATGGGTTGGTTGGAATAAAGCTGACTAGCATCTGAGGAATCGTTAGGTCGCTTACTGAGCCTACACGGCTTTCTAGTACCGCAATACGAGCTGTTTCACGCGCACCTTCTGTGAGGCCTTCTGCAGAAAGACCAAACGTTGTGGTAACCAGAATACCAATCATGGCAGCGATAGCGGTCGTAACGAGAAGAACAGAAATCGTAAGGCCAGAAATCTTACCCAGAGAGCCGCCTTTTTCCAGCTTAACAACCGCTGAAATCATAGAGACAAGTACCAATGGCATAATGACCATCTTCAACAGGCCAACGTAACCACTACCAACGATACCAACCCACTCAAGCGTTTGAGCAATCACATCGCTGCCTTCGCCATGAATCAGTTGTAAAGCAAGACCGAAAAGTGAACCAGTCACAAGACCAATTAACACAAGACGAGATAACGTGTTCTTTTTTTGTTGTTGGTTAAAAAGAAAGAATAATATGGCGATAAACACCGCCAGAGAGGCAACCACTGCGAAATTCATAATCTGACCTTATTAATCAGCGCCAAATGCTGACTGTTTTTTATACGGGGCTATATACTGGTAACGTAAGATACCGATCGGGATATAACTTTAAAAATGAAAAACAGGTATTAGATAGATCGAAAATGAATATAAAAGTGAGACGAATATCTCGTGCAATAACGTTTTAGCACGAGATTTATCCGATTTTACTTAGTCATAATGCTTGATGAGGTCCATCATCTCTCTTCTATGCAAATAGACGATTGGGTCTTGTTGATAGCTGAAAACTTGGTAAATCATCGCTTTGGCTACGTCTTGAGCTTGAATAGGCACAAAATTAGCCAGTTTTCCCAGCATAAGCGGACGAATTACTTTAGAAAGAGTCTGAACAACCTTCTCATCTGTACGAGGATTTTCTCGTTGCCCGACCAGAGGCCCCGGTCTTGCGAACACCACTTCTTCAAAGCCCATCTTTTCAATATTTTTTTCCATGTGGCCCTTGCAAGCAAGATAGTGGGATGATGAAGAAGCTTTCGCTCCCAAACTCGATACGACTGCAAGGCGTTTTACGCCAATCAACTTCATTTGCTGAGCCACTTTACACACTAACTCGACATCGATTTTCCTTAAACCGTCTTTGCTGCCGGCTTGCTTCAATGTCGTACCAAGACAAATAAAACCAACACGAGGGGTCGGTTGTTGTTCGTCCCAGTCGTGAATGGTGAGTTCAGCATCGAGAAGTGGGATGATTTTATTATCAGGATCGGCAATGTCAGTGAGGGCTCGTCGAGAAAGGGAATACAGAGTTTCGATGCTAGGCTGCGAGATCAGTTGATGGATGACTTCTCTACCAACCAGCCCTGTTGCGCCAGCGATAATGACACATGCATTTGAATCGTTACTCATTGTATTCTTCCTCATAGAGAACAGTTGCTTAGGCTATTGTAGCTTAATTGTTCAGCCAAGCATTAGGCATGCTATCAATGTTTGACGCACGACCCATTTGATTGCTCTTCAAACGAGGCAAATAAAAAGACCCGCGGGACAAACGGGTCTTTTTTCTTAGGAGAATGATAAGGGTATGGATCGCCGAGATTGGCGTGGTGGGTTTGGCTTGCCTCTCTTAGCGGGGCGACGACTTTGATTGGCAAACATAATTTCTCGCTTTTTGTGTTAGGGACGATTTCTTTAAAGCATCACACGTGCCAACTTTCAAAATACAGGCGATGAGGAAATCAGCTCTCGTTTCATTTACGCCTAATCTTTGTTAGACGTGCTATTGTATAGTTTTTATTTATCAATGCTTTAAGTTGTTTGGTTAGACTGATATTGACCATCAGGCGTTATCAATTAGAGCGCTGAAAAATAAATGACTGAGACTGAGTTGGTTTAAGTTGAATGCTTTCTTTAGTGGAACAAGCTTGTTGAAATAACATTTTTATCAATATGACTGTCGAATTGACAAAAAGCGCTGTCAAAAAGAGAAAATCAGATGAAATTGCACGGGAGAGGGGTACACTTGTTCTCTCAATTTGTCGGGAGTCTTATCTCTCTCGCGGTTTTCTAAGACCAAGGACGTCGTATGAACATAGATCTCAGTACGCTTGCGCCAACGCAGGTGTACCATTTGATGACTCAAACTGTCATTCCTCGCCCAATCGCTTGGGTGCTCACAGACTCAGGTGAGCAAAACTTCAACTTAGCGCCATTTTCCTACTTTACTGCGGTTTCTAGCCGTCCACCTTTATTGATGATTTCTGTGGGAAAAAAGCCCAATGGTGACATTAAAGACACCACGCGAAATGCATTAGAAACCGGTAAGTTGGTTATCCATATTGCACCCAGCGAGCTCGCGGATAAAGTCACTTTATCTTCTGCCACATTAGAACATGGGGAATCTGAACTGGAGACGACTCAACTTGAGACGGTTGATTTCCAAGGTTTCGAATTACCACGCTTAGAGGGCGCGCCAATTGCATTCGGCTGTAAGTTGCATGAAGTGATAGAGATGGGGGAGACACCGCAAAGTTTAATCTTTGCAGAGATTGAACACATTTATGTCGATGAGCGGGTCATATCCATAGAAGGTGACCGTTTAAAAGTTGATGCCTTAGCTGTAGACCCATTAGCTCGGTTAGGCGGTAATGAATACGCCACGTTAGAAAAAACTTTTTCTGTCGCTCGTCCAAAATAAAGAATAAGGAATCATCATCATGGATCGCTCTTTTGCCTCAGAAATTCAAGCTCGCATTGATAACAAAACCAAACCATTAGGCGCTCTTGGTTTGCTCGAAAAAGTGGCGCTAGAACTGGCGTTAATTCAAAGCCAAGATAAGCTTCAATCGGTTGAAACAATAGAAATTCGCAAACCAACCATGTTGGTATTCGCTGGTGATCATGGTATCGCGGAAGAAGGGGTGAGCATTGCACCAAGTGCCGTGACTCAACAAATGGTGGCGAATTTTCTCGCTGGTGGCGCTGCTATTAACTGTTTCTGCGATCTCAACCAAATTGACTTTAAGGTCATTGATTGTGGCATGTTGTCACCGATCGATACCTTAGTTCCTGACTTTAAACATCATCCCAACTTGATTGAGAAACGTCTGGGAAATGGCACGGCAAACTTTGCCAAACAAACTGCGATGTCGTTAGAGCAAGTTGCATTGGGTTTGGAATATGGTGCCCAAGTCGCGCAACAGGCGATTCTTAATGGCTCGAACTTGTTGATGTTTGGTGAGATGGGGATTGGCAATACCAGTTCGGCATCGGCATTGTTAACTGCGCTGAGTCCATTGGAAGTCGACCATTGCGTTGGCTATGGCACGGGCATTACCCAAGAGCAACTCAACCGCAAGATCAAGCTAGTCGCGCAAGGTGTGAATCGCTGTCGTGATCTAGATACCAAAGGCGCGTTGGCTCAAGTCGGTGGGTTCGAAATTGTGCAAATGGTTGGCGCATTCTTAGAAGCGAAACGCAACAAAACGCCAGTCTTGGTCGATGGATTTATCGTATCTGTAGCCGCTTATGTCGCGACTCTATTAGATGAAGAGACGCGAGATTACATGCTGTTTGCTCATAATTCAGAAGAGAATGGGCACAAGTTTGTGCTGGAATGTTTGCAAGCTGAGCCTCTCTTGGATCTTGGCTTGCGTTTAGGTGAAGGAACCGGAGCAGCGCTTGCTTTGCCACTCGTAAAAGCCGCGGCTCAGTTTTACAACAACATGGCGAGCTTTGAGAGTGCGGGAGTGACGGTTTAGTGTCTGCTTCTGATAATACACTCCATTCAGAGACACGTTCTTTGCGCTATCAGAGTGAGCTTTTCTTGCTCGCAGTAAGCTTTTTTAGTCGCATACCAGTGCCTTCTGATTTACCTTACAGTGAAACGCGCATGAACCAAGCGGGGCGATACTTTGCTTTGGTCGGTGTGTTGCTAGGGCTACTGTGCGCAACTGTGTTTTCACTGGCAAGTTTATTGTTCCCAAACTCAGTTGCCATCGTGTTAACTATGGCATTTAGCCTGCTGCTTACCGGCGCATTTCATGAGGACGGTTTAACGGATATGGCGGATGGCATTGGCGGTGGCATGACGTTAGATCGCCGCTTAACCATCATGAAAGACAGCCGCATCGGGACATACGGCGCGGCAACGCTAATGATGGCGCTGCTGGCGAAGTTTGTATTTTGGAGCGAGTTAGCCAATGAACCTCAATTTTGGCTGATGATCGTTGTGGCGTACACCGTGAGCCGAGCGCTGGCTGCTACTCTCATATATGACATGCCTTATGTTAGTGACGCTGACACCTCGAAAAGCAAACCGTTAGCGAATAAACAATCGAGCTTAGAGGTCGCGATATTGCTCTTAACTGGTGGGGTTGTAGCATTGTTACTGGGCGTGTCTCAGGCAGCTGTGATTGTGTTGGTATTGGCACTGTTTCGTGTGGGCTTTAAACGCTGGCTGACCAAACGTATCGGCGGATTTACTGGCGATTGCCTTGGTGCCGCGCAGCAGCTTTCAGAATTGCTTGTTTATCTCATTCTTATCGCATTTAGTCACTCATTATGACGCAACTTATTCTAGGTGGTGCGCGCTCAGGAAAATCGAGCTTAGCAGAGAGCAGGGCGCAACAATGGGCACAAAATAAAAACGGAACGCTTCACTATGTAGCGACGGCATTGCCTTTTGATGATGAAATGAAGCAACGCATTGCTCACCATAAACAGCAGCGAGGTGCTGGGTGGATAGAACATGAATGTCCGCTTAACTTGTCTGAGCTCATTTGTGAGTTTTCGTCTCAAGACGTCGTATTAGTTGACTGCCTTACGCTTTGGCTCAACAACTGGATCTTTGAACTCGGTGATGACTGCTGTAATGAGCGGTTAGAGGAGCAAATTGAGTTGTTGGTGAATGCGGCAGCACAATCTGACGCGACGCTGATTTTTGTCTCTAACGAAGTCGGTATGGGCATTGTGCCGCTCGGCGCCGTCAGTCGTTATTTTGTTGATAATGCGGGACGGATGAATCAAAAACTGGCGACCGTATGTGAGCAAGTCACGTTTGTCGCTGCGGGCTTGCCACTTGAGCTCAAACCACAGGAAGGGAAGAGATGAAAACGCTGAATATCTATTTACTGCGACACGGGAAAGTGAACGCAGCCCCAGGTTTACACGGACAAGCCGATTTAAAAGTCGATGATGCAGAGCAACGCAAAATTGCTCAAGCCTGGCAACAAACGGGTCGAGAAGTAGAAGGGATCATCAGCTCTCCCTTGTCACGTTGTAACGATCTTGCTGAGATACTTGCGGAGCAGCAACTTTTGCCTTTAAGTGTGGAACCACAACTTCAAGAGTTGGATTTTGGTGATTTCGACGGCATCCCATTTGACATGCTCTCTGAGCACTGGAACAAGCTTGATGCGTTTTGGAAAGCACCGGCACAACACACCTTACCGAATGCTGAGAGCTTGGATGATTTCTCTCATCGTGTAACTTGTGCTTGGTCTCAAATCATTAATGATATCAATGACAACTTGCTAATTGTCACGCATGGTGGCGTAATTAGAATGATTCTTGCCCATGTATTGGGTGTAGATTGGCGCAATCCGCGATGGTATTCGACATTAGCGATAGGAAATGCGTCAGTAACACATATAACAATTACCATCGATGATCAGATTTACGCCTCAGTTCGTTCGATAGGCGTACCACTATTTGAAAATTAGTCACGGAAGTAGCCAACGCTTGGATCTCTACCGAGTTTAAGAGAGAAAAGGGCTGGCTCGATTACATCAAAAGGAACCATAAATGACCGCTCCTAGCTGGGATTTATCCATCGTTTATAACGATCTCGCTGACCCACGAATTCAAGATGACATTGCCCTTGTAGAGCAATGCATTGACCTACTCAATAAACAGTCTGCCGATTGTAACTCTGTTGAAGTGATGCAAAACGCAATCTTAACCAGCGAGGCGGCAAGCCGTTTGGCTGGCACGATTGCTAACTTCGCAAACTGTTACGCGTCAGTGGATGCGACAAATGCAGAGGCGAAGGCACTGCTGGGGCGTATGACGCGTATTTTCTCTGAGCTTTCTCAAGCTTACAGTGCCTTTGAGCTTAAATTGACTCACGCTGATGAAGAGTTCATTACTCGCGTTTTGGATCATGAAAATCCAGACATCAGTGGTCAGGCGTTTTCAATCCTGAACTCACGCAAACTGGCTGATACACGCTTAAGCACCGAAGAAGAAAAGCTATTAGCGGCAATGAGCGTGGATGGAAAATCTGCGTGGGGTAAGTTATACAACAACCTCACGGGTTCTTTGAAAGTGAAGCTTGACTACGCTGATGGTGAAAGTGAAGAGCTTGGCTTCTCGCAAGCGGCAAGCATTCTTTATGGCTCTGAATTTGATCGCCAAGAAGCTGCGTGGCGTGGCGTTCAAAAAGCGATGGCAACACATCAAGAGTCTTTTGCCTCTATCCTTAACGCGCTTTCAGGTTGGCGCTTAACAGAGAACAAAAAGCGTTCTACCAAACGTGATGTTCATTTCCTTGATCCAAGCTTGCATGGCAGCCGAATCAAAGCGGAAACGTTGGATGCCATGATGAAAGTCGCTAAAGACAGCCGTGAGATTGGTCAAAAAGCCGGTTTGTTAATGGCGAAGGTCCACGGTTTGGATGAGATGAAGCCATGGAATCATCTTGCAGCGATGCCTGCTTTGAGTGGCGAAGCGAAAGTTTATCCATTCGATGAAGCAATCGACGTCATTTGTGAAGCGTTCGAAACCGTGAATCCAGACATGTCCGAGTTTGTCCGCATGATGGTACAAAACGGCTGGATTGATGCCGCGCCTAATGCCAACAAACGCCTTGGCGCATACTGTACTAAGCTGCCGGCGACGCGCACGCCGCTCGTATTTATGACGTGGAGTGGTAGCCGCTCAGACCTGATGACGCTTGCTCATGAGCTTGGTCACGCATTCCACAACTGGGTGATTCGTGATTTGCCGCTTTGCCAAACATACTACCCGATGACGTTGGCAGAAACTGCTTCAATTTTCGCTGAAAACATCGTTCGCGATCATCTGATTTCAAAAGCAGAAAGTGTGGATGATAAGCTCGAAATGTTGTGGGAAGAGCTCTCTTCGGCGTTGGCGCTGATGATCAATATTCCCGTTCGTTACGAATTCGAAAAAGCCTTCTACGAGCGTCGCCAAGAGGGCGAACTGACAGCAGATGACTTCTGTGAGCTGATGTCAGAAACGTGGAAAGATTGGTATGGCGATGTGATGAGCGAAGCTGACCCTTATTTCTGGGCGAGCAAACTGCACTTCTCCATTTCTGGGGTGAGCTTCTACAACTACCCATATCTGTTCGGCTTCTTGTTCAGTAAAGGTATCTACGCTCAACGTGAAGCTAAAGGGGAGCGTTTCTACGACGATTACGTAGATCTATTACGTGACACTGGCAACATGATGGCTGAAGAAGTTGTAGATAAGCATCTTTCAATGGATCTGACGCAACCGGAATTCTGGCAGCAGAGTGTAGAGCTAGTTCGTGACAAAGTAGACGAATTTGAACGTTTACTCGCACAACGTGGTGAATAAACGCTAAAAGTTGATCAAATCATAATGATCTTCTTTAGGGCTGTGGTAAAGTTCACAGCCCTAACACTTTGTAATTGTTTAAAAAATAAACGCCTCAATGCTTGATTTGAGTGCATGGCGCGAAAAGGTATGGGATTTTAAATAAATTTGGCGGCTTCTACTCATAAGTGGGATCGCAACAACAAAAATCCTTTGTACAATTTATTAACATACCCGCCGTGCTATTAAGGAGTAACGCATGACGAAGTCTCTCTTTCGCCAATCGTTTTTAACTGACACGTTAGATGTTCATATTGATGTCGCGCCAGCGGAGCAGGTGCTGTCTAATGGTGTAAAACTTAAACTCTATCAGCGTGGTGTGCTAGAAGTGATTCCTGACGAATACACTCAGGAAACCAAGAACGTCATCATCTCTTGTGGTGTCCACGGGGATGAAACCGCACCGATGGAGCTGGTGGATTCAATTATCAAAGACATCGAATCTGGCTTCCAGAAAGTCGAGGCTCGATGCTTATTCATTATCGCTCACCCAGAATCGACTCTGGCGCACACGCGATTTTTAGAAGAAAACCTTAACCGACTGTTTGATGAGAAAGAGCACGAGCCGACCAAAGAGCTTGCGATTGCTGATACTCTCAAATTGTTAGTGAGAGATTTCTATCAAGATACGGCAGCGGAAACACGCTGGCACTTAGATTTGCACTGTGCGATCCGTGATTCAAAGCACTACACCTTTGCGGTGAGTCCGAAAACGCGTCATCCCGTTCGTAGCAAAGCTTTGATTGATTTCCTCGATAGTGCACATATTGAAGCGGTGCTGCTTTCTAACTCGCCAACCAGTACATTCAGCTGGTTCAGTGCAGAAAACTATGGCGCTCAAGCTTTGACGATGGAACTGGGTCGTGTGGCTCGCATTGGTGAAAACGACTTAGATAAACTGACAGCATTCGATTTGTCACTGCGTAACCTAATTGCAGAGGCGAAAGCGGAGCACTTGTCTAAGCCATGTATCAAGTACCGTGTTAGTCGTACGATTGTGCGCTTGCACGAAGATTTCGATTTCATGTTTGATGACAACGTCGAGAACTTCACCTCATTCGTTCACGGCGAAGTGTTTGGTCACGATGGTGACAAACCATTGATGGCGAAGAACGATAACGAAGCCGTTGTTTTCCCAAACCGCCACGTCGCGATCGGTCAACGCGCAGCATTAATGGTGTGTGAAGTGAAAACGCGCTACGAAGATGGCGAGTTAGTCTACGATTAATGCCATATCGCTTTAATTTCGGCGAATAAAGCGTAAGAACACATTTGCAATTTACCGAGGCTTAACTGTAAGGTTAAGCCTCGTTTGTATTTATCGGCTACTATGGATTTTCAACAACTTATCCTGAACAAGGAACGACGCTGGCAACGCAATCTTTTGATCATGTCAGTGATTCTCGTGCTGCTCTCTGCTATCCACTTGATGGTCGGAGAGGTATTCCTTTCTCCTTTTCAGTCTCTCTCTGCATTTGAACAAAAACTCTTGTTGGATTTACGCCTGCCACGTTTGGTTTCTGCCGCCATTATCGGGGCAGCATTGGCGGTCTCTGGTGCTACCTTACAAGTTCTACTCGGGAACGTATTAGCCGAACCCGGCGTTCTCGGGATCTCCGGTGGCGCGAGCTTGGCAATGGTGCTCGTCATGTTTGCCTTGCCAGTTTTACCGTCTCCAATGATCTTTATGTTGGCTGCCATTGCCGGTTCGATGTTGTTTACTGTTATTTTGGTTGGTATCGCAAGAGCAATGCATCTTACTACCGCAAGGTTGCTGCTCGTCGGTGTAGCACTGGGTATTCTGTCGAGCGCGATTGTGACGTGGGCATTCTACTTTAGCGATGACTTAAGCCTACGTCAGTTAATGTACTGGCTAATGGGGAGCATTGGTGGGGCAAGTTGGTATCAGCACACCGTTACTTTGGTCATGCTACCTGTGCTGATTTGGCTCTGCTGCAAGGGCAAACCACTTGATAAGTTGATGCTAGGGGAAATCCATGCCACTCAACTAGGTATTGATGTTCATCAGATGCGCTGGAAGCTCATTTTGGCAATTTCCATTCTCGTTGGTGGCTCCGTTGCATTGGGGGGGATCATTAGCTTTGTGGGCTTAGTCGTACCGCATCTACTTCGATTGGCGTTTGGTACAGAAAACCGTTACCTGTTGCCTCTTTCTGCGATATCTGGCGCAGCCTTATTGGTGTTTGCGGATATCGGCGCGCGTTTGTTGCTTGATTCCGCTGAGCTGCCGTTGGGAGTGATGACCACTTCTATCGGCGCACCTATCTTCATTTGGATGCTGGTGAAAAGTCATGATGCACGTTAAGCACATCGCAGTGGGAAGTCGACTGCTACCGCTCTCCTTTGAATGTAAGCCGGGTGAGGTTGTCCATGTCGTGGGTCCAAACGGCTCCGGGAAAAGCACATTACTTGGTGCGATATCTGGCACCTTAACTCAGCGTGAAGGCGTGAGTGGGGAAGTGTTAGTCGACAATCAAGACTTGTTAGCAATGCCACTTTCAGAACAAGCGCATATTCGTGGGTACCTGTGTCAGCAATCAAGGCCCGCATTCAATGTTGATGTCTTTCAATACTTAGCACTTTCATTGCCAACTGGTGCCAATATCAGCGACGCGAAAGTACGAGATGCCGTTAATATTGTTATTGAGCTAGTACAATTGCAAGACAAGCTTCATCGAAGTATTCAGACATTATCCGGCGGTGAATGGCAACGTGTCCGTCTAGCCGGGGTGTGTTTGCAAGTGTGGCGCACAATTAACCCTTACTCTCAGCTATTGATTTTGGATGAACCCGCAGCGCCGCTGGATATTGCCCAAGAAGGAATGCTATATCAGCTCATTAATGCCGTTGCTGCGCAAGGCATCGGGGTGTTTGTCGCAAACCACGATCTGAACCGAACGCTTAAGCACGCTGATAAAGTCTTGCTGCTCAATAACGGCGTATTGCATTCTTCCGGTAACGCCGATGAAGTGCTATCAGAAGAAGGATTAGCTGAGGTGTTCCAAACTCAAGTTAAGAAGGTCTTAGTAGAAGAAAGGCCGTATTTAATTTTTGATTAGTATCTTAAAGAAATACAGAGCATCCAGATGCCAAGCGTTTATTTGTTGAAAGACTAAAACAGAGGCATCTGATGTGGATGGGATTTCTTGATATCTAATGGGTTATCGTCACTCTGAAAGTACTCCACCCAAACTTTATTACTTCTCGGAAACTCTCGTCGGAGGGCTTTCTTAACGTGTTTACGCGTACTGACCAAATCTCCTGTCATCGTTTGATTGTGATACCCCGTTTCAACAACTTGGAACTGGCTATCTGTTAGACAGTAAATCAGAAAGCCGCGATCTCTTTTGTAAGTCTTAAACTCTACCGCTTCTTTAGGCTGCAATTCTTTGAGCTGTTTTTCGACTAACGGCAACACCTGAGATATATGAATCATAGGTAATCCACGATATGGTAATTAAGGCTAGGTTATCAGAGAGGTAGAACTCAGAAATATCAATAAATACTGAACAGGTGTTTAGTTTTAGCATAACAATGCAGTTGGGGATGCAACGTGTCGATTCAATTTGGATGTATTCTCGACAGTCATTCAATAAAGCTCAGAATAAAAAAGCGCCCACAATATCGAGTATTGTGGGCGCTGAATTTTATCTGTAGTGCCTAATCGACGACTTACTGTGTAAGTGGCTTAAGGTCTGCAGGGCGGTAGTAAACCGACTTTAGAACCTTGCCTTTACGTACCGTTTTGCCTTCAGATACAAAATCTTCTGCGCATTTCGCAATGATGTATTCGCCTTTTTGAACCGCCATCAGCTTGATGCCTTGTTCAGCGTAGAACGCTTCTGTTTCTGCGTATTCTTGTTCGTTGCGACACACTTTGCTCATGTTGCTTGAGTGCACTTCGTCCCAGCAAGGAATAAAGTCGATACCACGGTTCACCGCTACGTTAAGCAGTAGATCGATCAGGTAGCTGATCGCTAGGTTATCTTCAACTTTGCTGTCACCAAGGTGTACTAGACGACCCATTAGAACGTAAACGCTGTCAATGATTGCGTCTGCTTGCTCGGTTTTGCAATCCGCTTCCGCTAGTTCAGTAAGCTCTTCGATCGCAAGAGAAGTGTGTAGCGTATCTGCTTGTGCGTCTAGGCTTGCAACATCCGCCACTGGTAGGTCGAAAGTGCTACGGAACTCGGTGATGTCACGGTATAGGTGATCAAAAATCTCTTGGGTTAGCTTTGACAGTTGCATTCTAATGTCCATTGAATCGATTGAAGTCGCAATCATATCAAACCGAACTTTAATCCCCAAGCGATCCCATTCTAACTGGTTAGAAATCTGTCTCTTGGGGGAGTGAGCTTTAGCGGAATAGGTAAGGGAAGAGCTTCTTACGTTCTTCCTCTGAAAGCGCTGAGACACGTGCAATATTGTTATCTGGAATGGACTCTGGATCAGGGTAGTGCTTAAGTACCTTTTCCATGCTCTCTTCACGGATCAAATGAAACACTGGGTATGGAGAGCGATTCGTCAGGTTTTCATCATCTTCTGGTTCTGCACCGCCAAAGCAGTAATCAGGATGGAAGGTGGCAACTTGGAAAATGCCTTCCCAATCTTGCTGTTTGATCAAGCCTTCAACCCAATCAATGAAGAAGTTGTAATCCCAGAAATCTTGCAGCATGTTTGGAACCACAACCAAGGTTGTCTCCAGTTTTTCTGGCTCGGTATTACTCAGTTCGATCAGCTGCAGCAAAATGTCTTCAAGTAGTGCTTCTTCTTGCGAGGCTTCACTCACGAAGATTTTGATTTGTTTATTGCGCTGTGGCTTAGCGGCGAACGGGCAGAGATTTAACCCGATCACGACATCATTGAGCCATTGATCGACTTGCTCTGTGATCGCGTTGATATCGGTGTTTGGTGATTCTTGTGTTGAGCGCGTTGGCATACGACTTTCTTGCTTTTATGAATGTGGCGCAAGCATAGCAGACCAGCGCCACAACATAAAACCAATAAGGCTTAACGCCTCATTAAGCCGTTATGTCTGCGTTATCGCCAGCGTCGATTCGCTCTGTGATGTGTTTTAAGAATGCGATAGCAGCGAACATGGCAATGTACAGTGCACTGCCACCGATGAGTACACTCGACCAACCGCCGTTTTGCCAGCAATAGAGCAATAGGAATCCACCTAAACTGCCGCCAATATAGTAATGCACGAGATACAATGCGGTCGCCGTCGCTTTTGCTTGTGTTGCGTTTTGTCCAACCCAGCCGTAGGCGAGCGTGTGAGTGAAGAACGCACCAAAACTGATCAATAATAACCCTGTGAGCATCGCAGGTATGCTTTCAATCACCGCGATCCACATGCCAGCCATGCTGACGATAGAGCCTAAAAACATGCCAAGTATCGGCGAAAAGCGTTTACTCCAATGTCCGGCGCAGCGGGAAGAGAACGTACCACCCAAATAGCAAACAAATATGAGAGAAGCTAACCCGACAGGCACATTATGTGGCGCACTGACCAAGCGGAATCCCATTACCGAATAAAGATTAACGAACAACGCAAAGTTCAAACCGCCAATCAGCATGGCGAACCACACACGTTGATTTTTGAAGTGTCCGATAATAGCTTTATTGTGGTGCCTTAAACTGCTCGACGAAGGGGTAAAGTTTTTCTGTTTTGGCAGCAAGTAATGCACGCTGACCACGCCGATAAGGGTGAATAGCATCATAACTTCGATGGCGACGTCGATGCTGAAGTTGTCTGCCAATAAACCTCCGCTGATACGCCCTGCGATCCCTCCCAATGAATTGGCTGCGATATAAGTACCGATCGCCATTGAAAATGCGTGTTTATCTAGCTCTTCCGCCATATAAGCAACGGCAACAGCTGCAAACGCGGCAATCGCAACACCGATCAAAGCGCGACAAACCACTAAGAACAAAAACGAATCGCCAAGCAGCATTAATGCGGAGATAGCAGGGATCGAAAACAGACCAAACATCATTACAGGTTTGCGCCCAATCGATTCAGAAAGCACAGCCATCGGGACCAAGCTAAAGGAGAGAGCCAGTGTGGTGGCGGCGAATAGCCAGTTGACCTGCGTTTCCGAGATCTGAAAGTGCGCCGCAAAGCTTGGCAGCATCGGTTGGAGGAGGTAAAGGTTTGAAAAAACCAAAAAAGAGCCGAGCGCCAGAGATAGCGTAATGCGTTTGTATTCCGGAGAGCCGAAACTGACCATGAGTCCTGCCTAATGCGAACGAGCAAATATAGAGAAACTGTGATCAATCTATCAGTTAGTTCTGGATTGAAAAAATATATTAAAAATATGGTTGGTATATATTTTTGATCTAATGGAATCGAAGCAACTCAAACACTTCTTGGCGGTCGCGGAACACGGCAACATTACTCATGCAGCTAAGGCTTTGCACATTGCTCAGCCAGCGTTAAGTATTTCGATTAAGAAGTTCGAACAGTCTCTTGGCGTGACGTTGTTTCGTCGAGAAGAAAAGAAAATCAGCTTAACCAAAGAAGGGGAAACCTTGTTGGTTCACGCTAAGCGAGTGATTCAGCAGTTACACGATGCGCAGCTAGCGATTGATGAGCTTAAAGGTTTAGCCAAAGGGGAAGTGCGCCTTGGTACGCCTTCAATGATGGGCAGCTATTTTTTCCCTCGAATTGTCATGGCGTTTAAGAGCCAGTATCCAGATTTAAAGCTGACGCTGGTGGAGGCGGGCACTCAGTCTATCCGTCGAATGTTACTTAATGGTCAGCTCGATATTGGCGTGATCAGCTGTGACGATGTACCAGACGACTTAGAAACTGATCATCTGTTTACTAGCCAAATGGTCGCCGTCGTGGCTCCGGAACATGACTTAGCTCAGCGCAGTGCCATCACATTTGATCAGTTTTTCGAGCATGATTTGGTGATGTTCCAACATGGCTACTTCCACCGAGAATTCTTAGACCACGTCAGCGAAGAGCATGGCTTTACAATGAAGTCCTCATTTGAAACCAACTTGCTGCCGCTCATTCTGAGTATCGTTAAACAAGAATTTGCTATTACCGCGCTTCTCGAATTGGTGACACAACATGAACAGGGCGTAGTGGGTATTCCATTTGAACCGAGCGTTAAGCTCGACCTTGCACTCGCGTGGCGAAAACAAGGCTATCTATCCATTGCCGACCGTACTTTTATTGACTTTGTGAAGCGGTATGTTTGATTTGCATCCAATTAAAACCAAACTGTTCAATGGAAAGCCTCCCTTTAATTGGGAGGCTTTTCCTTTTATGCAGTTATCTCTTTCTCATTAAGTGGTATCAATACCCCAAGAGCCACCATGGCAGCGCCACCGATTACGGTGAACAATACTCGCTGCGAAAAGATCAATTCTGCCATTTCCGGATTAAAAGGACCTACTGAGACAGTAAGAATAAGCAGCATGATACAAGCCGTGGCAATGGTGTAGTTGTGTTCGAGATACACAAGGATGCCGTAAAGCGAAGCGATGACCAAAACCCACATGGTTATTGTCATTGCCATGTCGGAGTTGAACGAGCCCAATAGCAACCCCACAGGCAAGTAAACTAATGCGCCAAGCAAGGTTCCGTTCAAACGTTGCCAAGCTTTCGGTGCTAAATCTTTGCTGAACGGGCTGTGGATCATCATAAATAGGTAAGCACCTAAAACGGCTCCTGTGCCACCCCATATACCTAACGACAGCACCAAGCCAATCCCTAGCGCCTTGCGGCTGGAGTACTTGAGATCAACGCGACCTATTTTATGTGTAGTGTTCGTCGAGCCGCTCTGGGCGTTGGCGTTTTTCCAAACCAGCGTACTAGCAATGATCGCCACAGTGATGCCAAGCACAACCGATACTGAACGTTGAAGCATAAGTTCTGTGGCTGGGATATCTACCGGCATCATCATCGATAACAACATAAACGTCAGCGGCAGAATGTACTTTGGTACTTCTTGGTGGTGTTTATTGCGCTCTGTTATGACGAGCAAGAAGGCAAACAGCGCACTAGTAAAAGGTGCATAAGTGATAGGTACCATGGAAAGTGGTACCGCAATTAATGTCATGATCAAAGGATGAAGGCTTCCTAATAGCGTGTCCTTTGTTGTGCTGTATTTGAGATTGTATAGGTAGTGGATGATTCCCACTTCCACCGCCACAAAAGCTTCTCCGACATCATAAAAATACGCACTGATGATAAGCAGCACGATAGAAAGCAAAAACATGCGGTTGCCTAGCACAAGGTAAGGCTTTGGTGGGATGAATTTTTGAGCGAGTGAATCGAGCATGGCGTATTTCCCGTCCTTCAGTGAATAACAATATGGAAGGTATGAGATTACCAATTTGATGAAATAATCATTGCCAGTTTGCGACAATAGTGATGAAAGCTTGAGCAGCATAAAGTGCCCAAGCTTAATGTGACTACGCGGTCTTTTTGTCGCGAGATTCGAAGAAATAGGTCACAAATACCATGTAGGCAACGACCAAAACTAACTGCCATATCCGAACGTAAAACTTATCGTCTAGCGCCCCGCTGCTCATGGAGGTGCCCATTAACACCATAAACCCCGTAAATGCAGTGGCGTAGACTGGGGCTTTGGCGGGCTCGGTGTAAATCTTGGTCCCAAGTAACGTAATAACCACCAACATCACAAGCATGTAGATGTACATATTTGGCACCAGAGAAATAGTAACGAAGGCAGCGAAAGCGAGCAGCCCTCCTAACACATTACTGATAACAAAAAACAATGATGTTTTGCCCGCTTTGTCGCTGGTTGCCATCAGAGAAAGCAACATGACAAACGCAACGGTGAGCAATATTTGTGACAGTTGGAAATAGAAATAAAAACAAACTAAAGGAAACGACATCATCCAAGCTCGAATCGCAGCATTCCAACGCACTTCTTTGCTTAAGGGTGAAGGAGGGAAGCCAGCAAATTCAGTCGCATCCTCTTCTGGGAAGTAAATATGCGACACCCCGTAAAGCGCTACAGCGACGATACCAGAAAACGCAAAACCGATGCCTACGTCTAACGCGGCTTGCTTGTCGATGATGGTAACCGATGGAATCAAAATCAGGGCAATCATTAAGAAAGTGGCAAACATTACCCATTTCGGATCGGTAAATAGGTAATAGCTCCATAACATGCCCAGCGACAGAACAGCCAGAAAACCTATTTTGTACTCTGGCAATCCGCTCGATACCAAAAAGCCAATGATCGCGGTGGAGAGCAACGCATAGCCAAGTTGTTTGACATGCAGAATATGAAATTGCGGTTTATCGACGATGAATTTTGCCGTCAAAAGAGGCGTACAAAATGCCAAAGGCCAGTTAAACCATAACGCGATAAAAGTAGCCAAACCTACAGTGACGACATAGCGCAGTATTCGACGTTCTTGTGCTTGAGTCAGACTATCTAACATAAGAGAACACGCTCACTAGGTTGATCCAAATCTTGCCCAGAAAGTTAAATAGAGCATTGCTCTCTGTGTAGATCACCACATCTGCTTGTCCACCGATGCGCATGAAGTCAGCCGCATGTTTATCATCGAGCTTAATTGTCACGGGCATACGCTGTGTATCGCGAAGCCAACCATTTTGATTTTTTACGGTGGCTAAGGTGCCTGGCTGATTATTCGCGCCCCATGCAACCCCTAAATCTACAGAAGATACTGTGCCAGAGAAGGTTTGTCCGGGAGCATAATCGAGTGCAATTTCAACTTTATCTCCGGCGTTAATGTTGCCCATGCTGTTTTCGCGGAAGAAGGCTTCAAGCCATAAACCGTCGCTTTCAACAAACGTCATCAAAGGAGAACCTGCTGTGGCATAAGCGCCTTGCGACAAATTAAAATTGGTCACAGCGCCATCAGAAGGTGCTCGCATTGTCGTGCGTGATAAGTTCAGTTGCGCTTGTTGCAGTTCCAGTAAAGCCGATTGGATCTGAGCATTCTCTTCACCTGCCGCTCCCACCTGAGCTTTTGCTTTTTCTAGATTCGCTTTGGCGTTAACGACATCGGCATTCGCTTGATCAATGGCCGCGCGAGTAGTGTCTGCATCTGACTTTGAAACCACGCCTTTTTCTGCCATGGCTAAAACTCGCTGCCCTTGGCGTTTAGCATTTTCTTGTGCGACGAGCGCGGTGGTCAATTGAGCTTGTGCTGACATCACACCTGCCATTTGCGAGCCAACATTCTGTCCTGCGATTTTGAGCTTTGCTTCTGCTTGTTTGACCGCAATCTGGTGATCGGTGGTATTGATTTGCAGTAGCACATCGCCTTTTTTGACTTGGGTATTTGGTTTAATGCTGATGCTGTCTACTTGGCCAGAAACTTGTGGGATCAATGAGACGACATTGCCTTCCACACGGACATTATCGGTTGTCGGAATGATGCGATCTGCCACTATCGCTGTACCAATGGACACCATAGTGAGTGCCAATAATGCATTGGTTGTGCGCTTGACCTTATTAACCGGTTGCGGCGTCTGGCTTACTTGGTTTTCTGCTGCTGTCTCTGACATATAAACACTCACTGATGATGAAGAAAGATGGTCAGAGTTCACCATCGACGCAAGCTAGGCGCGAATTAAACTGAGACCAGTTCGTTTGAGCGTTAAAATACAATGTGTAAGGAATTGAAAATTGCCTTTATGCGACATTCGAAAATTTTGCAGAGTAGTGGTTTGAATAAGAGCGACAGACAAAGAAATAGGGCGGGCAGATACAAAAAGAGCCTCTCTTTGGAGAAGCTCTTCAGTGTCGACTAAGTAACCGATCAATTGGATTGGTTCGCCACTTAGTTGCTGTACATTTTTTCAAAGTTCTTTGGGTTCCAGCCAATCATGACTCGATCACCAATCTTCAGTACAGGCACTGAACGAGCACCCAGAGCATCGAGCTCTTTGCGACCGCGTTGCATTTTTGCGTTGCACAAGCGGTAGTTAATATTTTTCGAATCAAGATAACGTTGAGCATCTTTGCAGTGCGGGCATTTGTCTTTGACGTAAAGAACGACACGTTTCATTCAATTTCTCTCCATTATCGTCAGGAGGCGAAGTTTAGCGAGGTTTCAAGGGAAAGAAAAGCTTGCGGAACTACACCGAACGACAAAGCCTGCTATCCATCCTTCAAAGTAAGGCGAGTAACACCATCAAATTGAGTTTTAAAAATAAAGGTACGCATGCTGGTATAATTTAATAGTATGAAGTACACTAAAAATAATTACAGAACGCTATTTATTTATACATCAGTAAAAAGGAAAAGTTAGATAGGCAGGAAGCCGATATAACAATGGAGAAAGACATGAAAAACAAAGGCTTCACTTTAATTGAGATGGTTGTGGTTATTGTACTACTCGGTATTTTGGCAGTAACCGCGGCTCCGAGATTTTTAAACCTTCAAGATGATGCGCGAGATGCAACTCTGGAAGGTTACGCAGGTGCGTTGCTTGCTAGTATTGGAATTATTGCAGGCAAACATAAAATTGAGGGTGAACCCGATACCTTGGTTGTTGACGGTACAGAACTATCATTCTTTACCACAGAAGATGGCAACACTCAGTCGTTTGAATACCCAACAGCGACAGATGTCGAGCAATGTATGGATATCTGGAACACTGCGGTTAATGGTATTAGAGCTAAAGGGGCTGATGCCAAAAAAGGTGAGTTAAAGACGACTTTTGATCGTAATGAAGCCACTTGCTCCTATGCAGATTTACAACACGGTGCTGTGACATATAAATCCGGTACAGGGGATGTCCGAGTAGATATTTAACAACGGTAATCTAGGTTGGGTAGGGGCTTGTGATGCTCCTATCCAAAATGCGACTCTCTTTTCAACTCTCCTCAATATGACTGCAAAAGCTGCGCAGGTGCTGTTAATAATCAGAATGGTTATAACCCAAGATGAAACTCTTGCTTATCTCAGGTATATTTAGCGCCTTTCTTTTGTCATAGCAGACTTAATACGCATGCATCCGTCACTTCGATACATTCAAGGTTATCCGCAGAACATTGTCGAGCAAGTCAGTTCACTCATCGACAGCGGTAAACTGGTGCCTTGGTTCGAAAAACGCTACCCAGATAGACACCAAATCAAAAGCGAAAAGGCACTCTACGAGTACGCAATAGCGATCAAAAACCGCTACATGAAGAAAGCCGCGCCAATTAGCAAAGTGGTCTACGATAAGAAAATTCACGCGGTCAACAATGCACTTGGTTTGCATAGCGTGATCAGCCGTAACCATGGTGGCAAGCTAAAGTCTAAGAATGAGATTCGCATTGCGAACGTGTTTCAAGATGCACCTGAAGCGTTATTACGTATGCTGGTGGTGCATGAGTTGGCACATACTCGTGAGAAAAACCACGACAAAGCCTTTTACCAACTGTGCTGTTATATGGAACCTGAGTATCACCAACTCGAATTTGATGCTCGTCTGTTTATGATTTACCTCGATTTAAAAGCGAATTCGAATGAAGACCAATAATCACAACGCGAAACAAGCTCAGCCAAAATCGGCGAAGTCTAAGCCGGGCAAAGAAGCCACCAAGATCAAACCAAAGCGTGTGAAAAATAAGCCAACAGCAAAAGCCGCAAGTGCGGCAAAAAGCAATGGTCTGAAAACTAACGCCGCGAACAAAAGCAGCGATGTGGAAGTGATCAAAATTGCTAAATGTGGATTGCATGAGCGTAATGCACATCGAGGTCGTTACGATTTCAAAAAGCTAATCACAGCAGAGCCTCAGCTCAAATCATTTGTGATAAAGAATCCGAAAGGGGAAGACTCAATCAACTTCTCCGAACCAAAGGCCGTCAAGATGCTCAATAAAGCATTGCTGGCGGCGCACTATGATATTGAATATTGGGATATCCCTGATACTTACTTGTGCCCGCCAATTCCTGGGCGCGCGGATTACGTTCATCGTGCAGCCGAGTTGCTTGATGGTGAAGTAAAAGGCAAATATGCACACCATAAAGTGCGAGCGCTTGATGTCGGTGTTGGAGCAAACTGTATTTACCCAATAGTAGGTGTGACTCAGTATGGATGGCATTACACCGGTAGCGATGTTGATCCAAAATCGATTGGATCAGCACGAGCAATCACAGAGCGTAATGCCTCGTTAAACGGTAAGATCGAACTCGTACAACAAACCAGTGAGTCCAATATTTACCGCGGTATTATCCAACCAAACGATCGCTACGATATTACGACTTGTAACCCGCCATTTCACCGTTCTGCTGAAGAAGCTGCGATGGGCAGTCAGCGTAAGCTGGATAATTTAAAAGCGAATCAGCGTAAAAAGGGCGTGAAGGTTCAAGCTAATCAAGCGAAAACACCGCAAGTAAAAGCCAATAAACCCGCGCTTAACTTTGGTGGCCAAAATGCTGAGCTATGGTGTGAAGGTGGTGAAGCTGCGTTTATCCGTAAGATGGCGAACGAAAGCCACGAATTCAGTGCGCAAGTACTCTGGTTTACCACGTTAATCTCAAAGAAAGACAATGTTCGTCCGATGCGCAGGCAACTTGAAAAGTTGGGTGTAAAAGCGATCCGCATCGTGGAAATGAGCCAAGGACAAAAAGTCAGCCGCTTTATAGCTTGGTCCTACATGGACAAATCGCAGCGTAAAGCGTGGATTGAATTAAAGTAATTATTCACAGCATACTTTTCTAGCCAATAAAAATAGCACCACTCTATTGGTGCTATTTTTTTAACAATAAATTTATTAATTTAATATTTATAACAAATTTGGCTATTCTTCTGATTAATAGATTTGATTATAAGGGCTATCAACTTTAAATAACATGGGGTACTATTCCCCACAAGAAATAGTGTTAATACATGAATAGTTATGTCTGATAATGAACTGATCATTTTTCCTTGGAATCACAATTTTGAGACAGGGATTAAAAAGGTTGATGAACAACATTACCATCTCTTTTTATTGGTAAATAAATTAGCCAATACGTTGATTTATGATGACCAAATAGAAGTTGACGGTGTGTTTAGTGAATTAAAGGACTACGCTCAATATCACTTCTCTTTCGAAGAAAGTATCTGGAACGAACACTTTCTCGATGATGTTTGGAATGATGATCACAAGAAAAGTCATGCGTCGTTTGTCAACGAAGTCATCAAGATTCAATCTGAATCTAAAACCCTCAACTGGCAAGAATCTATCGAACATATCCTGCAGTTCTTAATTCGTTGGCTCGTATTCCATATCATCGGCGACGACAAGAAAATGAGTGTCGCGTTGAAAGAGTTGGAATCTACCGATTCTTTAGAGACGGCAAAAGTGAACGCGGTAGATACACTTCAGGGTATCAATGGTTTAGTCGCAGATACTGTTCTCAAAATGTATTTTGAAGTGTCCACGCAATCCATTGAGCTTGTTAGAGAAAAACATCGTCGTTTTGTGGCAGAGAAAGAGTTGAGATGCCTCAACAAAAAGCTGCAAGAACTTGCGATAACTGATGAATTATCGGGACTATATAACCGTCGATACTTCAACATCATGACGCCAGACATTCTTTCTAAAGCGCAAGCAGGAAAGCAAACTGTCAGCTTTATTTCTATTGATTTAGATTACTTCAAACAACTTAATGACGAGCTTGGTCACCTAAAGGGCGATGAGGCTATAACCAAAGTTGGGACGTTATTATCTTCGCAATTCAATGGTGTTGACGAAATCGCTTTTCGAATGGGTGGGGAAGAGTTTTTGATTGTGCTTGTCGACTCAGAGCATGAACATTGCGTTGAGCGCGCAGAGTCATTGAGAGAATCGATCTCTAAACTTTCAATCCTATGCGAAAATAATGCTCACACCCATTTATTAACCAGTTCTATTGGCGTATTTAGCCAGCGAGCAGAATCATGCTCAGATATTCGCTATTTCTTGGATAAAGTCGACCAATGCTTATATAAAGCCAAATTGAGCGGCAGAAATACCGTAATCGCAGAGTCTATATTAACGATTTAATTTAAACTGCGGTTAAGGGAATAACTTAAATCAGGTTGTTTTGTTAACTCATCGTTTTGTTAGTGAATTGAGCAACCTGTTTTAATAAGTCGCCGTCAATGTCAGGCAACCCAACAGAGAAGAAAATCTGTGTTCCTGGAGTGCAACGCATTAATACGTTGGTGAGTTCTCCGTCATCATTAGAAGTATTGATTGCATTGAGCTTGACTAGCTTATTGTAAACTTCTTCTTCTAGTTGTTGGCGCTGTGCGTTGGTCAAGCGAATACGACCTACACAAATACCCGGATTCACCTCGTGAGATAAGGATTCTTTTTGAAAGCGTTCACGAAATAATGAGTCGAGCTCAGAGCCTTCTTCCATCAAAAAGCGTCGCCCAGAACGGTAGAACAGCCCATCACCAAAATCTTCAACATAACCTAGCATTTCCGCTATACGCAGATAAAAGCGCAGACTGGTTTCTGATAACTGATAGGTTTTCGCAATGTCTTGCGGGTCGAGGTTACGAGACGTCACCATATAGATAAAGTCGAGAAGGTAGGGGTGTTCAAGAAATAACGCGCTTTGCTCTTCTGTCAGCATTTGTTCGTTCTCATGCTGAAGCTGATTGGCGAGGTTGGCTAGCTCAATAAGATCGGTGTTTAGATAGTTGAGATAGACAAGGATTTTATCCAAGCCCAAAGAAGGATTATGAAGGTGGCGCTTGATGCTCGACAACGGAATACCGCTTTTCTCTGACAAAGAGCTGTAGCACAGCCCCTCATCTTTGATCTTTTGTCGCAGCGCCGCTAATAGAAATTTAGGTCCGACATTCATTTCTTAACACCACCTTAACTACTGAGCTTATTTTGATGTGTTCTGTTGTTCCAACAACAAGTTACGAATGGCGGTGCCAGCTTCCAAAATGTGTTTTTTCAGCAAATACTTAGCGCCGTCCACATCCCGGTTTTGACACATTTCGAACAAGGTCAAATGCTCTTGCTCTGCCTTTTGAATGCCCGTTGTGAACAGCAGTTGCATGCGAATGTAGCGGTCGCACTTAGTGTTGAGGCTGTAAATCACATCCATGGTTTCTGGCATGTTTGCTGGGGCATACAGAGCTTTATGGAATTCGTAGTTGTAGTTGCTCCATTCTTCTACTTCATCGCCGCTATTAACTACTGCTTCAAAACGTTCACGGACTTCACGTGCACGTTCGAGATCTTCGTCAGTCATGTTCTGAATCGCACGCTCTAAAATGTGGCATTCCACTACGGCGCGCAGTTCGAACAACTCGTCGATTTTATCTGGAGAGAGCTCGGTTACCGTTGCCCCTTTATGAGGCTCAAAGCTCACTAATCCTTGTGCTTCCAATTGCACTAACGCTTCACGAACGGGAATGCGGCTAACATTAAACTCTTTTGCCAACGCGTCCTGACGTAAAGGTTGACCAGTTTTTAACTCGCCCTTAAGGATCTGAGTTCGAATCGCTTCCTCAACCAGTTGAGTGCGGGTCTTAAAAACAGGTTTTTGTGACATTGAAGTCTCCCGTCAAAAATAAATATTGTATCCAATTTCTTTAGTTTATTGTTTTTCTGGATTAAGCCAACTGCAAGCGAAGGTTTTGAGATGTGGCGTGAAATAAAAGGCACCAACTGGTGCCTTTTTGAGCCAATGACTTAACTGTGAGCTGCTTTGCCATCTACGGCGCGCGCGATCTCCAATGGATTTTCTGCTTTTAACGAATCGGGTAGTAAGCTTTCTGGTAACGCTTGATAAGCCACCGGACGTAGCCAGCGGTAAATGGCTTCTGCACCAACAGAAGTCGAAGCCGAATGGGTCGATGCGGGATAAGGGCCGCCATGCACCATGGCATAACCAACTTCTACGCCTGTCGGCCAACCATTAAATACCAATCGTCCGGCAATCTCTTCCAAACGAGGGATGAGCTGCGATACTTGTGGGTAATCTTCTTCCGTTGCATGAATTGTCGCGGTTAGCGATCCTGCCAGCGTTTCACTGAGCGAAAGCATATCAGCCACATCTTCACAAACGACGATCAACGATTGTGGACCAAAAATCTCTTCTTCCCACGCAGGATGTTTAAACCAATTTTCACTGCTCGTGACAAAGAGAGCCGATGCAACACTAGGGGACTCCGCTTGAGAAAAAGTGATGTCAATTCCGTCGTCAGAACCTCGGCTGACGACTTGTGATTGGTAACTATCACGGATTCCGGGAGTAAGTAAAGTAGAAGGAGACTGTTGTCGAATGAGCGCTTGTGCGGTTTCAATAAACGCTTGTGTTTCCGGTGTGTTCAGCGCAAACACTACGCCAGGTTTCGTGCAAAATTGTCCACATCCCATGGTCATTGAAGCAACAAATTGCTCCGCTAAGTCGGCTTTGGCTCTCATTGCTGAAGGGAAAATAAACGTCGGGTTAATCGCACCAAGTTCACCATAGAACGGGATTGGCTCAGGTCGCTGCTGCGCTAGGTTGAACAGGGCGCGTCCACCACCAACCGATCCAGTAAAGCCCACCGCTTTAATTTCAGGATGGCTGACCAGAGCTTGTCCTAAAGCACGCTGATTTCCTTGCAGCAAGGTGAAAATCGCTTGTGGTAACTGCTCTTGTTTAAGCGCTTGCTCGATACACTCTGCAACGATTTGGCTTGTACCTGGGTGCGCAGTATGACCTTTTACAATCACCGGGCAACCTGCTGCGAGGGCAGAAGCAGTATCTCCACCAGCAGCAGAGAAAGCCAACGGAAAGTTGGATGCACCAAATACCGCGACAGGACCAAGTGCAATTTGTTGGCGACGAATATCAGGCTTAGGTAGTGGGGTACGAGCGGGTTCCGGCGTATCAAGAATGACTTGGTGGTAACTGCCGGAATCGACTACGTCAGCGAATAAGCGAAGTTGATTGGCTGTGCGAGCGATTTCTCCTGTCAGACGTGCTTCTGGAAGCGCCGTTTCTAAATGGGCTCGGGCGATAATATCATCGCTTCTTGCTTCTAATTCACTGGCAATCGTGCGAAGCAGACTAGCACGCTTACTGTTACTTAAGCGGCGAAAATCGCGCGCGACTTTTGCTGCTGTAGTAGCGGCTTGATTGACCTCAACTTCCGTATGAACAGGAAAAGCTAACGGGAGCGCCTCACCGGTAAAGGCGTTGGTCGCGTAAAAAATGTTGTCGGTTTGCGGGTTCATTGTGATTCCTTACTGTCCTTATTTCACTTCAAATCCATACGCGTACGGGTCTTCGTCATCCACCCAGATGGTGTTGTGTCCATACACTTGCGCCCAACCTTCGACGCTAGGCAGAATAGCTGCTCGCCCGTTCACTTCAGTGACGCCTTCAATACGTCCGTTAAACAGGCTGCCGATAATACTTTCGTGGACAAAGTCCTCACCTTGTTTGAGTTTGCCTTTGGCATGCCATTGCGCCATACGGGCACTGGTGCCTGTGCCGCAAGGCGAGCGGTCGAGGGCTTTGTCGCCATAAAACACCGCGTTGCGAGCGGTTGCGTTTTCATGAGTAGGGCTACCTGTCCAAAGCACGTGAGAGACACCACACACGGTTGGATCGTCTGGATGCACACATTCCACCGCTTTTGAAACCGCTTCACGAACTCGGGGGGAGAGCATCAAAATCTCATCAGGCGAGTAGTGCTCAAGACCGGCATAATTGGTTTGTGGGTCGACAATCACGTAGTAGTTGCCTCCATAAGAAACATCGACAGTGATTTCTCCCAGTCCTTCTACTTCAACGGTGACATCTTGGTGAGCAAGGTAAGCAGGAACGTTAAAGATCTTAACTGACGTGACCTTGTCACCTTTTGTTTGGTAATGCACTTCGATTTGTCCAGCAGGGACGTCAAGGATCAAACGACCTTCTTCCTTTGGTGTGATCAGCCGATTCTCAATTGCTGTGGTGACTGTACCTATTGTGCCGTGCCCACACATTGGTAAGCAGCCGCTGGTTTCGATAAACAAAATCGAGGCATCAGCATTGTCACTACAAGGCGGTAAAACGACGGAACCTGACATCATGGAGTGACCACGAGGTTCATACATCAATGCCTGACGAATCCAATCATAGTGTTCCAAGAAATATTGGCGCTTCTCACTCATGGTATTGCCCTTAAGCGGAGGAACACCGCCAGCCACTAAACGGACTGGATTGCCACAGGTGTGGGCATCGATACAGAAAAAGGTTCCTTGTCTCATTTTTCGCTCCTTGCTGAAAAAATGGGTTGAATCGAACGGGCTTAATGTTATCGTGATGTAAAATATATTGTATACAATCTGCTTTTTCAAATGTGACTTGGAGCATATTCATGTTGGTCAAGGAAAAAACTGAAAATCAAAATATAGCGATAGTAGGCGCGGGGATCATCGGCTTGGCAATTGGCTTAAAATTGCAGCAACAAGGGCATCAGGTGACGCTATTCGACCCGAATGGCGTGGGAAATGGTTGCTCGAAAGGGAACGCAGGACACATTGCCACTGAGCAAGTTTTTCCTCTCGCAACACCGGGTCTTATTCCTCAGTTACCTAAGATGCTATTGAACCCAAAAAGTCCGGTTTCTATCCGATGGCAAGATCTCCCTTCCACTATGGGTTGGATGCTTCGATTCTTATCAAAAGCCAAACCATCGTCGACAGAGCCTTCGACCAACGCCATCAAAAGTCTCAATTCAAGAGCAGTGAAAAGTTGGCAACAGTTACTCGATTCCATCGAGAAAACAGACCTGATCAAAATGGATGGCTCGTTATTGACCTTTGAAAGCGAGCGGCTGTTCGAACGTTATCAAAGTACGCTAGAAGAGCTAAAAAAACACGACGTGAAGTATCAAGTGTGGACGCAGGAAACCATCCGTAAACAGCTTCCCGAGATCAGTCGCCAGGTTCGCCATGGTGTGTTTTTTCCTGAGACGGGACATACGTTAGACCCTTATTCCATATGCGTTGAGCTTTATGATGCATTTGAGAAGCAGGGTGGAACCATTGTTAATAAAACGATTGATGCTCTAAGTAAATCGGGGCAAGTGTCGGTGGAATCAAGTCAGTATTCATTCGACCGTATCATCGTTGCTGCCGGGGTACATTCCAAGCTTTTAGTGAAGCAATTAACTGGTATCGCAGTGCCCATTCAAGCCGAGCGAGGGTACCACTTAATGATGGATGATAAACGGCAAGCGTTGCCGTTTCCGATCAGCTCTGCCGACCGAAAATTCATCATGACGCCGATGGCGAGTGGGCTGCGTTTAGCGGGAACAGTGGAGTATGCGCATGTAGAATCTCCTCCGAATATGAAGCGTGCAGAGATGCTGTATCAGCAAGGCGATGCGATGTTCGAGAGTGGATTAAACCCACTCAAACAACAAGAAAAGTGGATGGGAAATCGACCTTCAACAGTGGATTCGTTACCTGTGATTGACCAGATTTGCGGAGGAAAAGTGCTGCTGGCATTTGGGCATCAGCACCTTGGATTAACCCAAGCTGCAATCACCGCCGATCTCATTTTGGAGCTTGTTGAAGGTAAAAGCCCATCGGTTGATCTTTCACCATTTACGCTCAAGCGATTCGCTTAAAAAATTTTAAGATTAAATATTGTATAAAATATATTTGATGCTAATGTTAACGAAAATTTAACAATAAGGTGTCCAGCAGCCGTATCCGGATACCTCCAGAAAACGACCAAAGGAGTAAAACATGTCACGAATGACGAAAGCACCACTGGCGATGTTGATTTCAGGAATGCTGTTGGGGACCTCTGCATACGCAGAAGAGAAATTAACGATTGTGTCTTGGGGCGGTGCGTTTACCAAGAGCCAAGTTGAGGCGTACCACAAACCTTTTATCAAAAAGACGGGCGTTGAGATTGTCTCAGAAGACTTCAGTGGTGGTTTAGCCGAAATCAAAGCGCAAGTAGAAGCTAATAATGTGCGCTGGGATCTGGTATCACTAGATAAGCCAGACATTGTACGCGGCTGTGCTGAAGGGCTGTTGGAGCCTGTTAATCCGAGTATTTTGCCGCCGGGTGCGGATGGCACGCCAGCAGACCAAGATTTCATTGAAGGGGCGATTCACGAATGCGCAATCAATTCGATTGTGGTCTCGACGGTGCTTGCCGTTAATGAAGAGGCATTTAAAGGCAAAGCTGCACCTAGCAAGTTGACCGACCTTTTTGATTTGAACACCTTTCCTGGTCGACGTGCGCTACAAAAGCAGCCTCAAGGTAACTTAGAGTGGGCGCTGTTGGCGGATGGCGTGAAGCCTGAAGAGGTTTATGCCTTGCTAGAGACCGAACAAGGGCGTGAGCGAGCATTTGCCAAGCTCGATACCATCAAATCACAAGTGTTGTGGTGGACCACAGGTGCTCAGCCACCACAAATGCTCGCCGACAAAGAAGTGGTAATAGCCTCGGCATTTAACGGTCGTATCCATAATGCCAGACAAGATGAAGGTCAGCCATTTCGTATCATTTGGGATCACCAAATGGGATACATGAACGGTTGGGCGATTCCAAAAGGCAGTGCGCACACCAAGCTAGCACTTGATTTCATCGCTTTTTCGTCGGGTACCAAGCCTCTAGCTGACCAAGCAAAATACGTTGCCTATGGTCCAACCCGCAAGTCGTCATCGGCGCAAGTAAGTCCTGAGATTTTGGCAAACCTGCCTACCGCACCGCAGAACTTTAAAACAGCCTTTTTGATTGATGACGAATGGTGGTCGGATTATGTCGATGAGCTCAACGAAGAGTTTAATACTTGGCTGCTTAATTAGGCGTTAATCAAGCACTATCCAGTCGAGTGTTACCTCTGAAGGGGCGGGCTTCATAACCAAAAGTTCCGCCTCTGACGTTCCCCTTTATTTGCTTTGGAGAAACCATGAACGTTATCGAGGCGCAGCAAGTTGCCAAGTGTTTGAGCATGAAGTCGTTGATTGAAACCATGCGAGAAACTTATGCCCAGCCTGCTGCTATTCCCCAACGAAGAGTGATGCCTTTGGAAGAAGGTAAGTATGAAGCATTTGCTTTGCTACCCGCATGGAACCAAGACTTAATCGCGGTCAAAGCTTTCACCTATTTTCCGCAAAACCCAGCACATGGCAAAGATACGCTGGCTTCCAAAATCTTGGTGTTTAAAAGAGAAGACGGTCAACCCGTTGTATTGGTCGATGGAAAAGTGCTGACCTTCTGGCGCACGGCAGCTGTGTCTGCATTAGCTGCGGATTACCTAGCGCGCGAAAACGCTTCTCGGTTGCTGATATGCGGAACTGGCAATCTGGCACCATATTTTGCGTGGGCGTATGCCGCAGTTCGACCCCTTAAACAGGTTTATGTTTGGGGACGAAGCTTGGACAAAGCGATGGCGACCGTCGATCGCATTGTCTCTTCGCCAGAGTATCAATCCTTGCCAATCGAACGTCAGTTTGCGGTGTCGGTGGTTGAGAGCGTCGATGAGACTCTTCAACACGTTGATATCATTAGTTGTGTGACCGCTTCCGCTACACCACTGTTTAATGGTGCAAAGGTTCTACCCGGCACGCATATCGACTTAGTGGGCAATCATGATTCGGATAAACGAGAGTGTGACTCGACAGTAGTGCAACGCGCGCAGGTGTATGTCGATAGCCGTATTAATGTGTTAGCGGAAGCAGGGGATTTACTGATCCCAATCCAAGAGGGCGTGTTTAACGCCGAGCAGATTAAAGGAGAGTTGCCACAGCTTTGCGCCAAAGGAGTGAGTGCGCGCCAGAGTGATGAGGCGATCACCTTATACAAATCGGTGGGCAGTGCCTTAGCCGATTTAGCCGCCGTACAAGCGGTATTGAAAGAAAGCGGCATCAGCCTAGTTTGAGCATTTTCGCTCGTCTTTTAAAATTGCATACAATATACATATAGGGAAGAAAATTCATGAAAGTAGAATGGAAAGGTGTCTATCCAGCGGTCAGTACTCAGTTTCGTCACGATCAGTCAATTGATTTAGATGCAACACAAACCGTTATCGATAACCAAATTAAGGATGGCGTCAACGGCATCATCTGTTTGGGTACAGTAGGAGAAAACTGCGCCTTGTATCCAGAAGAAAAACGTCAGGTATTGCAGGCAGCACAAGAAGTGGTCAATGGTCGTGTACCTTTGATTGCTGGTACGGCAGAGTCCATTACCACTGCAGCGGTTGACTATATGCAAGACGCTCAAAAAATCGGTATTGATGGCTGTATGGTGATGCCTGCAATGGTGTACCGCACATCAGAAAGCGAGACCTTTGACTACTACCGCACCTTGGCGCAAGCGACGCCAGAAATGCCAATAATGATTTACAACAACCCAGTTTCTTACGGGGTGGATGTCAATCTCGACATTATGGCGAAGTTGGCTGAATTTGAAAGCATTGTGGCGGTGAAAGAGTCCACCACGGATACGCGCCGCATTACAGAACTCTACAACCAATTTGACGATCGCTTTACCGTGTTCAGCGGCGTTGATGACATTGCGCTTGAATCACTAATGCTTGGTGCAACAGGCTGGATCTCCGGCTTAACCAACGCATTCCCTGAAGAGTCAGTAGCGATTTACAAGTTGGCAAGTCAAGGTCGTTACGCAGAAGCGTTGGAGATTTACCGCTGGTTCCTACCACTGCTGCGTTTAGACACCATCCCAACTTTGGTTCAGTGCATCAAGCTGGCAGAGCAAGTGTGTGGACGCGGCTCTGAGCAAGTTCGTGCCCCTCGTCAAATCTTGCAAGGCGCAGAGCGTGAACAGGTGATTCAATTGGTCGAGCATGCGCTTGCTACTCGTCTAGATCTAACTAAATACAATCTATAACCAAGCTGCTTAGCAGGGCGTTAAATGCCGCTCTGCTTATTCTTGATGTTCAAAAAAGTGAGAGGAGGGAAGCCATGAATTCGGCGAACAAGGACTATGTCAGCTTTCAACACGTTAAGAAAACCTACGATGGCACCAACTTGGTTGTAAAAGATTTTAACTTAGATATTGCCCCTGGTGAGTTTGTCACCATGCTTGGACCTTCCGGCTCTGGCAAAACCACGTGCTTAATGATGCTGGCAGGGTTTGAAACTGCCACTGGCGGCGAAATTTATATTGATGGCGTGCCGGTGAATAACCTTGCTCCGCACAAGCGAGATATTGGCATGGTATTTCAAAACTACGCGCTCTTTCCCCATATGACCATTGCTGAAAACCTTGCCTTCCCGCTGAAGGTTCGCAAGCTCGACAGTGAAACCATCGAGAGTAAAGTGCAAAGCGCATTAGACATGGTGGAGCTAGGGCATGTTGCCAGTCGTTATCCCAAGCAGTTATCCGGAGGTCAACAACAGCGCGTTGCACTCGCAAGAGCCTTAGTGTTCGAGCCAAAGCTTGTGTTGATGGATGAGCCGTTGGGTGCGTTGGATAAGCAACTTCGCGAGCAAATGCAGATGGAAATAAAGCATCTTCACGAAAAGCTCGGTATCACCATTTTGTACGTGACGCACGATCAAGATGAAGCGCTGACGATGTCTGATCGCATTGCGGTCTTTAACCATGGCGAAGTGCAGCAATTGGCGCCGCCAACTGAGTTGTACGAATCGCCAAGCAATGCGTTTGTGGCGCAGTTTATCGGAGAGAACAACCAACTTACCGGTATTGTAAACACGCTAGATGATGCTCGCTGTCAAGTGCAGGTCGGGAAAGCGGCGTTCAATGCGAAACCTGTAAGAGTCACAGAGAGAGGGCAGCGTACCACGCTTTCGATTCGACCGGAAAAAATCATTCTTCAGTCTGATGGCGACCTGTGTGATAACCAAGTTTCCGGTATCCTGCGTGAGCTGATTTACCATGGTGACCATTATCGTTTAGTGGTTGACGTTGAGACGGTGGGTAAACTCGTCGTCAAAGTACCAAATGACAATCGCACCCATCTCTCACTTACTCCCGGCGCACAATGCCGCATCGGCTGGCAAAGTGAAGATTGTCACGCCCTTGATTGCTCGCAGCCTCAATCTCAACCGCAAACGGAATGCAATGAGGAGGCAGCATGAGTCGAGAGCTAACCTCGTTGGACTCGGTATTGGAAATCGAGCGCCAAGTTCATGAACAAGAACACGATCTCAAAGCTCAGCTGCAAAAAGCAGAACGGAGAAAAACCATTCGCTCGATCATGCTTACTGTGCCCTTGGTGTGTTTCATTTTGCTCACCTTTGCTTTTCCCATCTTAGAAATGCTGTATCGCAGCGTTGACAACCGAGCCATACCACAAGCATTGCCAGAAACAATTCAAGCGCTGGAAAGCTGGGACTATCGCGGTCAGCCGCACCCAGAAGTGATCACTGCGTTTTCTCATGAGCTATTGGGTTTGTATCAAAGCAAAACGCTGCCAAAAATCGCCAATCGCATGAATATTGAAGTTTCCGGAATGCGCAGCTTAATGATGAAAACCGGAAGAAAGCTATCTCGCCTTGAGTCATTGCCAGCATCGATAACAGAGTTATCCAAGCTCGATAAACGCTGGGCAGAAACTAAGTATTGGGCGGCGTTTAAGAACCTCAGTGGTGCCATTACACTGAGCCACTATTTAGCGGCATTAGACATGCAGGTGAATGAGTTTGGTGAAATTGAAGCGCAACCAGAAAAACGCCAGATCTACGTCGACCTTTTCTTTAAAACCTTTTGGATGTCGGTCTCAATCACGCTCATTTGCTTGGTAATGGCATACCCCGTAGCGTACTTGTTAGCAAACTTACCAGACAAGCGCGCAAACCTATTGTTGATCGTTGTTCTTCTACCATTTTGGACTTCGCTACTTGTTCGGACTACGTCTTGGATTGTGTTGTTGCAAAACCAAGGTGTGATTAATGACTTACTGATTTGGTCTGGCTTAACGTCGGAACGGATTCAAATGATCCACAATACGTTTGGCTCCGTGGTATCGATGGTTCACATCCTTTTGCCGTTCATGATTTTACCGCTTTATAGCGTGATGAAGGGTATTAGTCCGACTTACTTTCGTGCAGCTCGTTCACTCGGAGCCACGCCTTTAGTCGCGTTTACCAAAGTTTATATGCCGCTGACGCTACCCGGTATTGGTGCTGGTGCTTTGTTGACCTTCATTCTTTCCACCGGCTTTTACATCACGCCAGCATTGGTAGGAGGGCGAAGCGGACAGATGATTTCCAACATGATTGCTTATCACATGCAAACCTCACTGAACTGGGGCATGGCAGGGGCTTTAGGCGGTCTATTACTGTTTGTGGTGTTAGCGCTGTTTTATGTGTTCAACCGCGTCGTGGGCATTAACAATATCAAGGTAGGAGGGTAATTATGGGTTTGCCGAATTATGCATCCAAAGGTGAGAAAGTTGCCTACGCTGGGTATTTGGTTTTTTGTGGTTTGGTGCTGTTTTTCCTTATCGCACCGATTTTAACCATCATTCCTCTGTCGTTTAATGCCACACCTTATTTTACCTTTACTGAGGGCATGCTGAATCTTGATCCTGAGGCGTATTCAGTGCGATGGTATCAAGAGATGTTCACCAACGAGCAGTGGTTGTTAGCACTCAAAAACAGCACCTTCATCGCTTTGATGGCGACTTTGATTGCTACAGCGCTTGGCACATTAGCGGCACTAGGATTAGCCAGCAGTAATTTGCCGTTTCGCAATGCCATTATGGCGCTACTGATCTCGCCAATGATTGTTCCGGTGATCATCTCGGCGGCAGCTATGTATTTCTTCTATACACGCTTAGGACTGTCCCAGACTTACATCGGCATCATTTTGGCTCACGCTGCACTTGGTACACCGTTTGTGGTGATCACGGTAACGGCAACACTGAGTGGTTTTGACCACAGCTTAGTTAAAGCCGCTGCTAGCCTTGGAGCTAATCCGGTATATACCTTTAGGCATGTGACTTTTCCTCTGATACGTCCGGGTATGATCTCCGGTGGCTTGTTTGCTTTTGGCACTTCGTTTGATGAAGTGGTGGTCGCGTTGTTCTTAACGGGGGCGGAGCAAAAAACCGTACCAAGACAAATGTGGTCGGGTATTCGCGAGCAAATCAGTCCGACTATACTTGCTGTCGCGACACTGTTGATTTTTATGTCGGTGTGTCTACTCATCACGCTAGAAATACTACGCAGACGAAACGTGCGTATCCGTGGCATTCAAGAATAAATCTGGTTAAAGCAACAAGCCATTTTGCGGTTACCCTGAGCTTTCTCTGCAAAGAATTACTCACTTTTTTGACCGAATGCGCCTCCTTGTGGGCGCTTTTTTCGTTGAATACTGACGCTTTGCTCAGTTATGAGAGCTCGTACTTTCAAACCGGACTTTTGTCCTGAAACTTTGTCCTGCTTCCTCATTATGATTGCGCCATCAGAACGAACGAGGAAAACATTATGACTGCTCATATCGCAGGTTCTGCAGAAGATTTTGCTTCAACTGTTATCATGCCGGGCGATCCGCTACGCGCGAAATACATCGCTGAAACCTACCTAGATGATGCCAAACTGGTTACGGACATTCGTAACATGCTGGGCTACACCGGTTATTACAAAGGTCAGCGCATTTCAGTGATGGGGCATGGCATGGGCATTCCATCAATGGTGCTTTATGGTCACGAGCTGATTAATGACTTTGGTGTGAAACGCATCATCCGAATCGGCAGCATCGGCGCGACGCAAAAAGACGTTCACATGCGTGACGTTATCCTAGCCCAAGCGGCAGGCACAGATTCACCGACGAATGCTAAGCGCAGCAGTGGCTACCATATGGCAACGTCTGCAACGTTTGAACTGCTGCACAACGCTTACATGTCTGCGAAAGATAAGGGCATTGATGTCAAAGTGGGTAACATCTTCACAGGCGATCTTTACTACGACCCGGATGAAGACATGATCCCAGCCCTAGAGCGCTTTGGCGTGCTTGGTGTGGATATGGAAGTAGCGGGCTTGTATGGCTTGGCACACCAATTCGGTATTGAATCGCTGGCGATTTTGACCGTGTCTGATCACTGCATTACTGGCGAAGAAACCACAGCAGAAGAGCGTCAGCTTTCTTTCAACAACATGATTGAAATTGCGCTAGAAACTGCGATTAAAGCTTAACCCTACAATTAAGTTTTCTTTGAGAGCTGGCTCGCTGGCTCTCTCTAATACTAAGAACATCTATCTCATGAGCCCTTGGAGTGAATTATGAAAAATAAAATAACACTCACCGCAATTAGCTTTCTCGCCAACTTCATCATGGCGGGTTTTGCGACCCAATTTGGTATGTTGGTTGAACCGCTTGCAAATACTTTTGATGCGAACGTTAACGAAGTCGCATCGATTTTCTCGTTGTTAAACGGCGGAGCACTTGCCGGCACGATCGCGGCTTTCTTTTTGATTGAAAAAGTCGGCATCAAACGCATGACCGTGCTGTGTTACGGTGCGATTGCCGCTGCGGCACTGAGCCTATACGTTGCGCCTTCTCTGTTTATCGTGATGCTCGGCATGACCGTAATTGGTTTCTGCGGCGGTGTCGGTCTTTGTATCGCGGGTACTATCGTGGTATCGGTATGGAAAGACAAAATTCAAAGCACCATGCTGGTGGTTCAAGACGCGACCTTTAACATTGCAGGCGTCGTCTTCCCATTGATCACCACTTATGCACTGACGAACGCAATGAACTGGAGCATCAGTTACCTGAGCGTAGGTGTAGTGGCGTTGGCAACTATGTTTGTTGCTCTGCTGACCAACTTTAACCAATGTGGTGGTGAAAGCGGCGCTGAGCAAGAAGCAAAATCTGAATGGAACTTCGGCATCATCAGCGGTGGTGTAGGTTTGTTCCTAGGTATGCTTGCTCTATACACCTTTCTAACTTGGGCACCAATGTTCGTGAAAGAGAAGTTTGATATTCCATTTGAGCAAGCTGGCAACATCATCACTCAATACTGGTCTGCAGCTCTGGTTGGTGCATTGGTTTCTACCGTGATTGTTTCGCGCATGAAGATTCAGACATTCCTACTGACGATTATCTCTGTTGCTATGGTGATCACCAGCGTTATCGTCACCACGGACAAACTAGAATGGTTGTCATACCTGACTTACGGTTACGGCTTTGCTTGTGCAGCGCTTTACAATGCTTTCATCGCTTATGGTGTATCGTTTGTGCGCAATGCGACCAGTAAGAACGTGTCTTACGTCTTAATCAGTGGCAGTGCGGGCGCGATGTTCAGCCCAGCTATCAGTTCGGTAATGGAAAGCGTGGTTGGTCTGCAAACCGTGATGTACGCTATCCCAGTTATCTACGCAGTAGTCGTCACAATGCTGGTGGTTTCAATGAAGTTTAAGACAGTAGAGCAAACGCAAACCGCTTAAATGAAATTAAGTAAGAGAACAAAAAGGTCTGCACTGTGCAGACCTTTTCTCGTTTATAAGTGAAGAACTCAGCTATTCTTCGACAAAATTACGCAGTCCGTCCAAGTCGAGAATACGTAATCCTTTCTTTTCTTTAGCAATGAAGCCTTTGCTTTCAAGCTCTTTCACTGCGCGGCGATAGACACGGTCTGAGGTGGCAAATCGTTCCGCTTCCAAATAGTTCTTTTGGAACCCATCCACTGGCAGGTCATTTAGATACTGATGATAAATGTCGTACGCCACGTTATAGGTAATTGGGTAAAGTAACCGGCGAGAAAGAATTTCCACCGTATCTTGGTAATCAATCGCAATGGCGCTGGCAAAGTAAAGCGACAGTCGAGGCTGTTCTAACAAGCATTTTTGCAGCTTTTGCGCGTCAATAATCGCAACTTCAACCGGTTCTACCGGAACAATGTCCATTTGGCAGCGATAGCCAGTAAAGAACTCCATTTCACCAAAGACTTGTTGTTCGCACTCAAGCGTACCAAGCAGAAAGGTTTTGCCGTTTCTTGCTGTAACGCCCATAGAGATACGACCGGAGTCGACCAGATATAAGTTTTCGACATGCTCACCTTGGGTGAGGAGCTTTTCGTTCTCATCAAAAATTCGGCGCGTACAGATGCAATCTCGGATCGTTTTTTCGATGAGATGTTTATCTTCACTCCATTGCGCCTCGAAGCGTCCTTTACCTAGGGTTTGTAATTGCATCGACGTACCTTAAATGACAATACCCGCGAGCTCAAAACGTGCCATTAATGGCTTGTTCTCTAGCTGATACCAGCTTGCCGGCATGTTGGGTTTTAGCTGGGATTTTTCTTGTTTGCTGATCACAACATAGCGCAAAAATGTATCGAGTGTGCTCGCCATTATTTCAAAGCTCATGTCGCCATCTTTACTGATGGTTTTTAATAGTCCAACGACTGTATCTTCCGGTATCAATGGTTCGATAACCGCATGTTTGCGCTCGGTAATCGTCTTAGAGCAAGGTAGTGAAGCACGGGCAGTTTCCCAACACACTTTATTGGTTTTACTCACGAGGTTGTGCTTGTAGCAGTAATAGCTAAACAAAAAGCGTGACAGGTTCTGCCAGCGCTCAGCTTGGACTTCTAACCAAAGGTGTTGCAGCTCGATATCAGCGTCAGTCATGGGAATGCGTCAGAAAAGGAAAAGAGGGCGCATTCTAGCGTGTTAGGTATACAAAGCCAAAGTGTCTGGTGATTTAGGTACAAATTAGTTGTTCAAAAAACAGCGATAACTTGTCAAAAGCCTGACAATAGCGTTTGAAAACGAAAATAGTATTTTTGTGCTCTATATTTATTTTGAATTTCCAAATTTATAACATTGGTCAAGTTTTTGATTGTTGTGGATAAATAATTTTATCAAAATAACTATGTGATTTTCCTTCAGATAGCATGTGGTCGGTAGTAATATCAAACTACGATTATGAGTTACAATTAACAAAATATTGAGAAAGAGAAGCGCATTTTTAGTCTGATGTGGTTCTCCCTTGTTTTGATGTGCTACTGTTTTAATAAAGTATGTGTTTGGTAGGTTTTTATGTTTGGAGTTAGCAAAAATGCTGCGGTTTCTGGCTTGTATCAAGCTAGCGAACTCAGAGCGAAACTATTCTCCAAGGAGTTGGAGATTTTGAGGCTTAGGGCTGAGTCAGAATTCCATCAGGTTCTTGATGAGCTATTAAGAATCAAAGATAACAACACCAAGTTGCAGGAAGGTGGACTGAAAGACAAGCTTGAGCAAGAAAAACTCAAGTGGAATGGTTCGCAAATGATGGCCATAGAGCAACGTATTGAATCTGTTCGATTGCTTATCGAAGATTGTCATGCGTATGTTCGCAATGTACAAGAGAGTTTCTCAGAAGATGAAAGCCTCGGTTACTCGAATATGACCAAAAAAGAGTTAGAGCATGAGTTGGAAGCTTTGTCCTTTGCCAAAGTTCTGAATTCTTCCGCAAGACAATACTTCTACAATTCACTTGAGTATGAGTTATATACGGACAAGACACCAAACATCGAGTTTTTATACTCGGTGAAAGACCAGATATCCATGTTGCATGAAAACAAAGCAGCATGAGATGAATAGAGAAAGCCCTCGAATCCGAGGGCTTTTTTGTGCCTCCAATCCCAGTTCATTCTCTCAGTTACTCTTGAATGTTATTTAATTAATTATTGCTAATGTCGCTAGCCGACAAACCGTAATCAAGCAAATGGATTTTATAAAGTTCGTCTTCTGGCAGATTGAGTACTAGAAACTGAGACCAAAGCGTTTGATTGTTAATGAGTTGTTTCTTTTAAAGCTCAAGGCGCTTTATATGAGAGTGCTCTTTGTCGTGAGAAGAGTAAATGGTGATGCCTAAGTGGTAACGGCATTTAAGGAACTCATCATATAGAAGAATAAAGATGGAACTAAAAAATCTCACCGTCGCAATAGCGACCTTCTTTGCTAGTACGAATGCGCTTGCTTTAAGTGAGCCATCGCAGCAAGTCACAGAAATATATCAACATCACGCTCATCAAAGCGGTAATGATAGAGCGTTGCCAGATTATGCACCAACTAAGCTGCTTCCCCAGCAACCGAAACCGACCCTTCGTACCCTTTCTACTCGGTCTGCGGAGCAGGCAGCAAACGTGTGTGATGTAGAAGCTTTCACTGCGAACAGTAGCAACGATGTGCTCAACGCGATCAAAACCCAAGGAGCAAGTTGTGTTAATGCGCTTTTCTCAGCCGAGAGTCGAATACAAGAAGCAGCGTTCGAATCTGGGCACATGTACAACATTGCAAAGCACACGACCAGTTTAGCGAAAGCCTACGTTGGGGGCGGCAGCGGTGAGCTTGAAGCTTTGTTCTTGTATTTACGAGCGGGTTATTACGCTGAGTTTTACAACAGCAAGGTCTCGTTTCTTTCTTGGGTGACCCCGGCAGTAAAAGAAGCCGTCGATGCCTTCGTTAACAATGCGAACTTCTATGAGAACAGTGACCCACATGGCAAGGTGCTCAGTGAAGTGATTATCACTATGGACAGTGCAGGGCTCCAGCATGCCTACCTACCACAGGTTACGCAGTGGCTCACTCGCTGGGACAGTCAATACGCTCAGAACTGGTACATGCGAAATGCAGTGAATGGTGTATTTACCATTTTGTTTGGTGGTCAGTGGAATGAGCAATTTGTGCAAACCATTGGTAATCAGACTGAGCTTGTTAAAGCACTAGGGGATTTTGCACTGCGCTCGTCAGCTATCGGTGCTAGTGATGAGTTTATGGCAGCGAATGCTGGTCGTGAGCTAGGACGATTAACCAAATATTCCGGTAGTGCTTACAGTACAGTGAAAAGCAAACTGACCGAGATCTTTGCTCAATACGAGATGTACGGTAGGGGCGATGCCATTTGGCTTGGCGCTGCCGATACGGTCTCTTATTACGCGGATTGTAGTGACTATGGAATTTGTAACTTTGAGTCCCAGTTGAAAGGTTTGGTACTTTCTCAATCGTACACGTGTAGTCCTACCATTCGAATATTATCGCAGAACATGACGCAAGAGCAGCACATCGCGGCTTGTTCGAAGATGGGGTACGAAGAAGGGTATTTCCACACTTCACTTGAGACCGGAAGACAACCTGTTGCGGATGACTACAACACGCAGTTGCAGGTCAACATCTTTGATTCAAGCGATGATTACGGCAAATACGCCGGACCGATTTTTAACATCAGTACCAACAATGGAGGAATGTACCTTGAGGGCGATCCAGCAACGCCGGGGAACATCCCTAATTTTGTTGCTTATGAAGCGCCTTACGCCAATCCGGATCACTTTGTGTGGAACCTAGAGCACGAGTATGTTCATTACCTTGATGGACGATTTGACCTTTATGGTGGCTTCGGTCATCCAACTGAAAGAATCGTGTGGTGGAGTGAGGGCATTGCCGAATATGTGTCAAAGGAGAACGATAACCAAGCTGCGATAGATACCATCAAAGATGGGTCAACGTTTACGCTCAGCGAGATCTTTGAGACCAGTTATGATGGCTTTGATGTCGATAGAATTTATCGCTGGGGTTACTTGGCGGTTCGATTCATGTTTGAGCGACATAAAGACGACGTAAATCAAATGCTGATAGAAACTCGTCAGGGTAATTGGGCAAATTACAAAGCAACCATCAATCAGTGGGCAATCTTATACCAGAGCGAGTTTGAACAGTGGCAACAAGCTCTTGTTTCTGGTGATGCTCCTAATGCAGTCATAACCGCAAACAGTGAGGGTAAAGTCGGTGAAAGCATTACATTTAGCAGTGAAAACAGCACGGATGCAAACGGGAAGATCGTCAGCGTCTTGTGGGATTTCGGTGATGGCACGACCAGCACACAAACCCAGTCGTCGCACCAATATGGGAGTGAAGGGCAGTACACGATCAGCTTAACCGTGACTGATAATGATGGGCTAACATCAAGTACGACACACAGTCTTACTATTACGGCGCAGGGTGGTTCTGATGCGCTACCACAAGATTGTGCAGTGCAAAGTAAAATCAGTGGTGGACGCTTAACTGCGGGACAAGCGGCGTGTTTGGCGACGCAACAAACCATTTGGTTGAGTATCCCAGCGGTCAATGAGCACACCAGCATGGCAATCACCACGGCAAATGGGGTAGGCGACCTAAAAATTGAGTACAGCAATGATGGTTGGCCGAACGGTTCCAATCACCATGCGTGGTCAGACAATGCGGGTAATGGTGAGTGTATTACCTTGTCCAATCAGCGTAATTACTGGGGGTACGTTAAAGTCTCTGGCGAGTTTGAAAATGCCGCGATTGTAGTGGACTTTGATACCTCAGGTTGTCGTCAGTAAACATTGCTTCTGTTAATTAAGATCAACTGGTCCTAGTAACAACAGAAAATGAAACGCCCAGCACGAGTTTACATTGTGCTGGGCGTTTTTTATTGATATTGAATATTGGTTAAGGCTTAGAAGTGCCCCAAGTACTGCCAATCAGCGTTGTTTGGGTTCGCCTCCGTTGGCCAAGGGAAGTACCAGTACTTGCCGTCAATGAGGCGGTAGTAATGATAACCACCACGGAAGTGATACACGTAAATATCGTTGATGGTTCCCGTGTTGTTGTTCTCGCCCCAAACTCCCATGCGGTCTTGCTTGTGCCAATTTAAGATTTCGGCTTCAAACTTAGCTAGGTCACTGTTGAGCTCAGCAATGTACTGTTCAATATCCGTATCGCTACCAATAAAGCGCCAATCAGCGTCAGAGGTGTTTTGAACTGGCAACGCGTTGTTCACTCCCGGACGTTTTTGCATAAAGTAACGGCGCTCACCACTTTCATCGGTATCAATGAAAATAGCGTTCTCAGATTGTCCCCATGCCGTTGAACTCGCTTGTTCCCACGTTAGCAACTGCGGTTGATTGAAGTAGTTGGCAATGCGCTGTGCATTGTCGATGTTACTACGATCGACTTTCAGTGGGTTAAAACCAAACTGGACATGGTTTTCCGCTGAGCCTAGGTACTTCCAGCCTTCATTGTCTGCTTGGTTGGTTGGGAAATCCGCCGCAGAGATATCACGCATTAGGAAGTAATCGCGAGTGCCGGTGACTGGGTTAGGGTACACGTAAAGTGCACCAGCGCGGCGTTCTGCGCTTGTCTCACCATTGTTCAGCACACCCGCTCCGTAGTTGTCTGCTACGAACTTGTCGAAGTCAGCCACAAAGCCAAAGTCGATGCGGTTTAACGCTGCGTTGTCGGCAAACATGACTTGTTCATCAACGTATTGTTTGTAACCGTGCTCCTGACCAACAAAGATAGGACCAACAAGCTTATCGATCGCTGGGTTTTGATCAGGGATCAAGCTATCTAGCACTTGTTCACCATTCACGTCAGTACAACTTAAGGTGACACGAGTCGGTAGTGGCAGTTGCTCTAGGTTAAAGTGGAACTTATTGCTTTGTGAGTCGTTTAATCGGCTACTTGCAACCGCAATGTTTTGTACCGAGCCATCCTGGCGCTCCACCGTAACTGCACAGCTACGTTGAGAGACCATACTCGGCTGATGCATTCCACCTTGATGTCGTGCGTAACGCCAATCTGCACCGTTGTTGTGTTTCACGCCACTAAACTGTTGGCAGTGGGAAGAGGTAAAGTAGCCCGCACCATCATGGCTCGTGCCGGATTTATCAAGCACGCAAAGTGGCACTTCGCCAATTTCGGCGTTCGGCGTGTAAGTCACTGCACCTTCACCGTATTTAGACAGCAACGAGTAGTCATGATCTTGAGAAATCATGTGCTCACGCTGACCATTGATGTTCCAGTACATGTCTTCGCTGCTTTCACAACGCACCATATCTGCACTGACTGTACCAACGAAGTTTGCACTTTCGCCGTTGCTTGCCGTGTAGGTGAACTGACAAATACGAGCCTGCTGATTGTTGACCTTCATCGTCTGCCACAAATCTTGTTGAATTTGCTCGTCAGACAAAGAAGACACCGCTTGCCAGCCTTCCGGATGATAAGTTACGTCTGGTGCAGAAGGCAGATCAAACACGTTGCCGTAGTTGGAGTAAATCAGCGGGTAAACTTGGCTTGCAAGTTCGTTACGCGGATCGTAAATACCTAATATGGTGACAACAGGCGCGCCTGCTGTAGTAGGTACTGGTGTGTCGGTTTGTGCTTCTTCGTAACTTTGGCTTTCTTGATTCCAACGAACATAACCAGTCGAGCTGTTTAAATCGACGTTAAAGTCGTTGTTGAGCCAAGTTTGCACGCGGCGAGACTGAGAAGGGTGCTCTAACGTGTAATGACTAATGGTGCCTAATAGTGCGGCTTCGCCACCGGCTTGCGCATCACGCATAAAGCGGAATTCACCCGCAAATGGTGGCACTACTTCACCACCCACATCGTTAGTCGTGGCTTCACCTGTCCAGTGTAAGTTACCGATAAAGCGGCGATGCAGAGCATCCCAACCCCAACCAGATTCCAAATCGTGCGTAGAAGCATACCAAGGGTAGTGACCCAGACCGTAGTTATGACCCAGCTCGTGCGACCATTCGTTACCGGTTGTCGCCGTTAAAGTCACGATGCCACCGCCGCCACTGCCGCCATGATCAATAATGCCGTTGGTGTACACACCGCGGTTGGTGTGCGCAGTAATGTGATTGAAGCGTTTATTGTAAGCTTGCGAATAGCCAGCACTATCGGTAATGCCGACATTCGCATTATTCACACCTGTAGATACCAGTGCTTTACCAATGGCTTCACGCATATCACCGCCGTGCCAACCACCTTCACCGTCTGAGCTTGTGGTGTAAACCTTACCGTTTGGCAGCGTCACTTTCGGGAAATAAGCGGCAGTGTAATCCGCCATAACCAGTTTAGATGCTGGGATTTTCTGGAAGTAATCGGCGCTGAGTTTTGCCATGTTTTTGATCATGGTGTTGCCATCACGTGGCGCCGTGAGCATACCCATGTCGATGTTTTGAATGATAAGCTCCGGCGCGCCGCCAAAGACAAGTTCATTAGCAGCTAAATCGCCTTGGCGATCAGTGTTATCGGTTAAGCGCAGCGACAAGCCTGGCTTCATCCAATCCCATTGCAGCGGCAGTGACCACGCGTGATGGGAGAATACCACTTTAGAACGTCCATTATCTGGCTGATCAGAAGCCGCAAGCGCGCTTGGTGGCAGCATTGGAAGGCGAGTGATTACTGTGCCTTCAAAGCTCAGTTCTACCCAAACTTGTTGAACGTTTTTGTCTTCTGGCGTGAATAAAAGCAGAGCTTCACGGTCGATCACCAAGTCAGGGAGCAGGTTAACATCGTTTTGATTTGGGGCGGTGGTCGTATGGGTTTGAGCAAAATGGATAGAACCAGTCAAATCGCCATTCAAGTGATTTACTAGCGGCAATTCGTCTGCGTAACCAAGGCGTGCCGCACTTGTCGTGAACTCAATCTTTTGTGGCTCGATACAATCAATCGCATTACACGAAGAAAGCTCCGCCGTGTACCGAGTGTCTGGTTTCAGGTTGCCAATGAACAAGCCAGATTGAACGTTATCATAACGAACAGGCTCTGAACCTGATTCGGTCAATGTCAAAACCACATTGTCATTCGCGTTTTGCATCGCCCATTTTAGCTGAACACCTTGATCTGAAACGCTGGCTACGTTCAATGCATTGATGTTTGGCGCAGATAAGTCACCACAGTCAGAAGTCTCGATGTTTTGAATCATATCTGACTGCCAAATGTATTCGCCATTGGGACCCTTAGAGCCTCGGGCAGCAGGGATATATTCTACGTAGCAACCTGTGTCGTCTGGGTTCATCACACCAAACTCTTTGTGGATCAGGTAGAAACCACCGTTATACCAAATAAATTCCCATTCCGGACCGACGAAGTCCACTACGTTGCGATAAGCTTGGTCTTGCTCTCCAAACATAAAAGGAAACTTAGGGTAGTTATCGAAGTTAACCCAGTATTCATGTCCTTGGAAATTTAGATAGGTTTTTCCATCACGTTGATAGGTGTCTTGACCTTTGTCTGCTAACTGCTTGAGCATTTCAATGCGTTCAAAGGTTTGATTTCCGATTTCGACCAAGGTTAGGTCGTGGTTCGCGTTTGCGAAAGCGGCTGTACTTCCTAGGAGTGAAGAGATCAGCCAAGCGAGCGTATTTTTCTTCATATGAGACTCTACTTTTGCCAATGGAATAGACATTAAACATGCCGCCAGAAGCTCGGCACTTAGGGGAGTTGCATCATCCATTTCAATATGAACGGATGATAAATTTGATTATCTGATGGGATTTGAGTTTTAAATAGGTGGGATAAATCGGACTTGTGACTCTGCTTCCAGCTCTGATTTGATCACGAAATCGAATTGATATCTTATGTCCAAATTCGTATTTATCTATCTATACAAAATAGGGTTCTTTATATAGTAATTTAATAAAATGCCTTTATTTTATAATAGGTTAGGCTTTAAATGAAAAAAGCCAGCCCGAGGACTGGCAATCAAACTAAGTTATTTGAAATTAACAAGAGTTTGAAATGAAAATGAAATTGGAGATAGATAAAACGCTATTTTTCAACCATCTGGGTTGCACCTTGTAACCAAGTTTTGTCATGCGCATCTAATGATGAGCTGAGCGCTTTGTAAACCTGGGTGTGATAGTGGTTTAACCAATCCACTTCGTCTTGGCTAAGTAAGGCGACATCGAGCATGCTGGTGGCAATTGGGGCGAGGGTAATGGTCTCAAAACCGTAAAATGTGCCAAATTCGTTTTGCTCGACTTCTACGACTTTCATGATGTTCTCGATACGAACGCCGTATTCACCTTCGCGATACACGCCCGGCTCGTTGGTGATCACCATGCCTGGTTTCAGTTCCACTTCGCGATGGCTTTGCGAAAAGTTTTGTGGACCCTCATGAACATTTAAGCAAATACCAACACCATGTCCCGTGCCGCATTTATAATCGATACCATGCTGCCACAACACACCGCGAGCCATGATGTCGAGATTGGCACCCGTAGAGCCTTTCATAAATCGAGTCTGAGTCAGTCGGATGACCGCTTTGAGCACTAAGGTGTAGTCTTTGCGCTGTTTAATGGTCGGTGACCCGAAATGGAAAGTACGGGTGATATCCGTCGTGCCGCCAAGGTATTGACCGCCAGAGTCGACAAGAAAGAAGTTGCTCTCGTTGACGACGGCATTGCTTTCTTCATCGGCAGCGTAGTGCATTTTGGCACCATGGGCAGCAAAGCCTGCGATGGTGCGAAAACTGTCGCTCACGTAATGGCGAGTTTGACGACGATAACTTTTTAGCTGTGCCTCAGCAGACAGCTCAGTAACAAGCCCACTTGGGACTTGGTCTTCTAGCCAACTCATGAACCTGACAACTGCCACACCATCGTCCTTCAATGACTGTTCGAGATTGGCTAGCTCGGTCGGATTTTTGCTGGCTTTCATGTCGGTGACCGGGCAAGCCATTGGCTTTAGTGAAACGTTTTGCTCAATTGCACTGACCAATAAACTGTCGGTGTAGCTTGGGTTAAACGCAATAGAAAGCCCTTCACATTGCTGATTCAAATATTGGCTCACGTAGTCGTAATGACGAACGCTGACACCTTGCTCGTTGAGCTGCTTTTCTATCTCAACGGGCAACTTCGCTTTGTCGATAAATGCGGTAGCGCGCGTTTGTTCCACCACAAGATACGCTTCAGATACCGGGCAGTAAGGAGTATCTGCGCCGCGAATATTTAGCGTCCACATTACATCGTCTAACGTTGACACCAACAAACCGTTAACGTGGTTGTCGCCAAGCCAAGAATGAAGGTCTGCCAGTTTTTGCTTGGTCTCTATGCCGGCAAAGGCGACAGGGTGCTCAAAGATCTTCTCAGTTGGTCTGCTAGGGCGGTCATGCCAGATTGGTGTCAGTAAATCGAGGTCGAGGATAATCTGGATGCTTTTAGGCTCAAGCGCTTGTTTGAGTTCTTGGTAAAATGCATAACAGATAGAACGTCCATCTACCGCGATGGTACTGTTGGCTTCTAACGTGCTGGCTAACCATTTAGGAATACTTGGCGTCTCTGGTTGACGCGCTTTAAATAGGTTGAGTCCAGTACCATGAAGCTGTTCTTCAGCTTGAATGTAGTAGCGACCGTCGGTCCATAGTCCACCACCTTGAGTAGTGATAACAACGTTACCTGCCGAGCCGGTAAAACCAGAAATCCATGTTCGACCAGCCCAATGATCCGCAGAGTATTCACTATTGTGAGGATCGTTATTCGTTACGATATAAGCTGCAACATTATAAGTTGCCATCGCATCTCGCAGCGATGAAAGGCGTTGATTTACCGAGTTTGTTGTATTCATGAAAGACTTCCTGAAATCATGTTTGAACAATAGATATGATGTTGCTCAGAGCCAATTTTTGCAGGGCTTTGCTGCCCGCAAAGTTGGGTTGCTTCTGGGCATCGAGTTCGAAAGACGCAACCGCTCGGAGGGCTGAGCGGGGAAGGGAGATCGCCGGGCAGCAATTGGATCTCGCGGTTGCGTGCTAATTGAGGGTTGGCGATTGGCACCGCAGAAAGCAACGCTTTGGTATAAGGGTGCTGCGCATCATCAAATACTTGGTCGTAACGTCCGACTTCCATCGGCTTACCCAGATACATCACCATTACGCGATCACTAATATGACGTACCACGCTGAGGTCGTGGGCAATCATTACCAGTGTCAGTCCCATTTCTTGTTTGAGGTCATCGAGTAGATTGATCACTTGCGCCTGAATGGACACATCAAGTGCGCTCACGGGTTCATCACACACCACCAAGTCTGGATTAAGAATCAACGCTCGTGCGATGCCGACACGTTGACACTGCCCACCGGAAAACTCATGCGGATAGCGGTTACGCTGGCTTGCGAGTAGTCCTACTTTGTCCATCATGGCGATGACTCGCTTTTCAACTTCGGCGCGTTTAAGCCCCGGCTCGTGTGTTAGCAGTGGTTCGGCAATGCACTCTGAAATGGTTAAACGCGGGTTTAAGCTGGCTGATGGGTCTTGAAATATCATCTGGAATTCGCGACGACGAAGGGCGAGTGCGTTTTTGCCAAAGCCACGCATATCTTCACCTTTCCACGTCAGGGTGCCATGTGTCGGTTCAATCAAACGAAGTAGTGCGCGCGCTAATGTGGACTTACCACAGCCGGATTCGCCGACAATGCCAAGGGTTTCGCCTCGGTACACATCTAAGTCAATGCCATTCACCGCCTTGACGATCTTTCTTCGACTAGGAATGATATGGCGCGATACTGGAAAGTGGACTTTCAGGTCGCGGGCAGACAATAACACTTCTTGCTGGGTCATAACGTTTCCTTAAGCCGATTGATGAATAAGAGAAATACTGCCTTGCGCTTTGACATGACAGGCGATGGATTGGCGTCCGTTAAGGGGCGCGAACCGAGGTGTTTGTGTTTGGCAGCGTGGCTCACGATAGTCACAGCGATCTCTAAACGGGCAGCCTTTGTGATTTATCAGAGCGCTTGGAGGGTTACCTGCAATGGTTGGTAAACGAGGCATGTCTTCGGTAATCGATGGGATCGCCTTTAGAAGCCCTTGGGTATACGGGTGAGCTGGCTGGGCGAATAAGGTGTCCGTATCGGCTTGTTCCATTTTTTGTCCGCCGTACATGACTAAAACTCGGTCACACATTTCAGCGACCACGCCCATATCGTGAGTGATAAGCAAGATGGCAGTGTTGAACTCCTGTTGTAACTCACGCAACAGCGTCAGGATTTGCGCTTGTACTGTCACGTCGAGTGCTGTTGTGGGCTCATCGGCAATAAGCAGTTCCGGTTTACACAACAACGCCATGGCAATCATCACACGTTGGCGCATACCGCCAGAAAGCTCGTGTGGATATTGGTTCATGCGCGTTTCCGGAGAAGGAATCCGCACTGCATCTAGCATCTGAATGGATTCTGCAATGGCTTGTTTTCGGCTCATGCCTTTGTGCACCATCAGCACTTCACTGAGCTGTTTGCCAATCTTCATAAATGGGTTAAGAGAGGTCATCGGATCTTGAAAGATCATGCCGATTTTCTCTGCGCGAATGCGGTTTAGTTGCTTCTTCGACATCGCGAGTAAGTTCTCGCCATGAAAACGCGCTTCGCCCGAGACGTTCCCGTTATCAGCTGTTAGCCCCATCAGCGCAAATACCGATTGGCTTTTGCCTGAGCCGGACTCGCCAACGATGCCCAGCGTTTCTCCCGCTTGAATCGCGTAGGAGAGGTTGCTGACCGCTTGCACTTGTCCGTCTGGCGTATCGAAGCGCACGTTCATGTTTTCAATTGATAGCATGGGAAGTCCTTATCGATCTTTCGGGTCAAGGGCGTCGCGTAAGCCATCGCCGATGAAGTTAAAACAAAAGAGGGTTGCGACCAAAAACAGCGATGGGAAAAGTAGCATCCACAATGCCACGTCGATGGTTTTTGCGCCTTCTGAAATCAAGATTCCCCAACTGGTGTCTGGCGGTTGAACACCTAAGCCTAAGAAACTCAAGAAGGACTCAAACATGATGAAGCCGGGCACCATTAAGGAGGAGTAGACCATCACGATCCCAAGCACATTTGGCAGCACATGACGGCGCACAATGGTGAACTTTGTGACGCCAATTGAGTGTGCTGCTTCAATAAATTCGCGCTTTTTGATGCCGAAGGTCACGCCACGTACCACTCGGGCAATACCCAGCCATGACACCATGCCAATCACGATAAAGATCAGATAGATGTTGTTGCCAAATAAGGTCACGAACAGGATGACCATGAACATAAATGGCACTGAGTCGAGGACTTCGATGATGCGCATCATGACGCTGTCTACCACACCACCAAGATAGCCAGAAATACTGCCCCAAATAGTGCCAATCACAACGGCAACCAAGGCACCAACAAAGCCAACCAAAATCGACAGGCGACCACCTTGCATCGTGCGGGCAAATAGGTCTTGTCCTAGGTCGTCGGTACCAAAATAGTGTCCGCTGCTCAAAGAGGGTTTCCCCAACTCGTACGGGTCAGCAAGGATGTTCCAATCAATCTCGTCATGTCCAAAGGCTGCAAGTGAAGGACCAAAGGTGATACACAAGATGATGAACGCGAGCACGTAAACGGAGGTCATTGCCGCGCGATTTCGGCGAAAGCGAGTCCACGCGTCTTGCCATAGACTTCGACCTTCTACAGCTTCGATATTATCAACAACTCGTTGTTGTAAGGATTGAGTATCCAGCTTTTTAATCGATAACATGCTCGGCTCCTAAACTCGGATACGCGGGTCGATAACGGTGTAGAGTAAGTCGACCACAAGGTTGAAAAAGATCGTCAGTGAAGCAACGATCAGAGTAATACCCATGACTAAGCCGTAATCGCGATTCAGTGCGCCGGAGACAAAGTGTTGTCCCATACCGCCAGTACCAAAAAAGATATCGATGATGACCGAGCCTGTGACAACCGAGACAAAAGCTGGACCCAGCATGGCGACGACGGGGATCAATGACGGTCGCAGTGCATGGTGGAACAAGATGTATGCGGTCGATAACCCTTTGGCTTTTGCAGTACGAATATAAGGTTGATTCAGTGTTTCAATCATGGCGCCGCGCATAACACGAGCAATACTGGCGATAGAGCCAATCGCAAGACTTAGCACTGGTAGAACGAGAAAAGCGAGTTGTCCTCCTTCCCAACCACCGGCAGGTAGCCAACCTAAATGAATCGCAAATATCGTCACCAATACTGGCGCGAGGACGAAAGCTGGCACAACAACACCCGTCATGGAAAGGGTCATCAACCCGTAATCTAAGCGGCTATTGCGCTTTAACGCAGCAATGGTGCCGAGCAACATGCCAAGTGGCACTGAGATACAAAAAGACAGAACGCCGAGCAGGGCAGAGACTGGCCAAGATTGAGCGACCAACTGAGTCACCGTAAAGTCTTGATAGACAAAGCTTGGTCCTAAATCGCCTTGAGCGAAGTTGGTAATATAAATCCAGAACTGAACCAAAAATGGTTCGTCGAGGTGAAATTTGGCTTCGATGTTAGCGCGAACCACTTCCGGCATAGGACGCTCCATGTCAAACGGTCCGCCGGGTGCGATATGCATCAACCAAAAAGAGACCAAAGCGATAAACAACAACGTCGGAATCGCGATGGCTAATCGTCTGAGAATGTACCAAATCATGATCCATCATCCTTTGGTCATTCGACGTCACATGTCGTCACGTCGAGAAAGAGAAAAAAATTGGCCTGAGCTCATCACCGAGAGAAGAGAAGTTCGACACGATATGCCATGTACTCGCAATGTCAGTGCGTGTTACCGAGCCGACTCAGGCCGAAAGCATGCCATTAGTGGACTTTCACATAGACATTCTTGCGGTAGTACGAGGACTCGGGGTTAGTACGCTCGTAGCCACCAACATAAGGCTTGATCAAATATTGATCGTTGCCTGGACGGTAAACCGGGATAATCGCCATATCTTCAATCAGCATGCTTTCTGCTTGTAGATACAGCTTTGAGGGGTCATTCATGGTTTTAGAACGCGACATCAACTCATCATATTTGGGGTTGTTGTAGCGTGAATCGTTGTACTCGCCATTGGAGACGAAGATATCGAGCCATGTTGAAGCTTCGTTGTAGTCTGCGGTCCAGCCGCCACGAGTGATTTCAGTTGGCTCTTTTAATGCGTAGAACACTTTAGGCTCGAGTTGTTTAATGGTGATTTGGGCGCCTAAGCGGCTTTTCCACATGCCTGCCATTGCTGTTGCCATTTTCACGTCTTTAGAGAAGGTAGGAACTGTGAAAGTGAGTTTGAGTGGATTCGCTTTGTTATAACCAGCCTGTGCCAATAAGCGTTTGGCTTTGTCGATACGCTGATTCGTTGTCCATGTCGCGTATTCTGGGATGTGTGATTGAAAGCCATCGGTTTGTGGCGGCACCAAGGTAAACATTGGGATACCTCCGTTTCTTAAAATCGCATCGGTTAAGATCTTGCGATCAATGGCATAGGATAGGGCTTGTCGAACACGCAGGTCTTTAGTTGGACCCTGCTGGGTGTTGAGGTAATAAAACGTCGAGCCAAGTGACGCACTGGTGTCTGCGACTTCTTGTGGCAGCTTGGTGATCAGCTTTTTCTTTTGCGCAGAAGGAATCGACATCACTTGGTCTATTTCCCCCGCTAAATAGCGATTAAGCACAACATTGGCATCACCAATCGGCAGCCATGTGATTTTATCCAACACGACGTTGCTTGCGTCCCAATAATATGGATTTTTCACCATCACCATTTTTTCGTTTACCTTCCACTCAGAAACGGTAAATGCGCCATTAGTAACAATGTGTTTTGGTTGCGTCCAGTTGCTGCCGTATTTTTCAACCGTGGCTTGATGCACCGGAGCAAGAACCGGATGACTAAGCAGCTTGATAAAAAATGGAATTGGCTTTTCAAGCGTCACTTGGAAGGTTTTTTCGTCCAGTGCTTTTACGCCAAGTGTTTGCGGTGTTGCTTCGCCTTTCATAATCGCTTGTGAGTTTTGGATGTTTGGAATCGCGGCAAACCAAGCGTAAGGGGAAGCCGTATTGGGGTCGAGTAGGCGCTGCCAACTGTAGACAAAGTCTTGTGCAGTGACATTGTCACCATTCGACCATTTTGCATCACGAAGCTGAAAGGTGTAGACCGTATTGTTGTCGTTCACCGACCAAGATTTCGCAACGCCGGGAATGGTTTTCCCTTGTTTGTCTTGAATCGTTAACCCTTCGAACAAGTCTCGACCAAGGTTAAATGCGGGCTCAGCTGCTTGTTTCGCCGGATCGATAGACGTCACTTCTGCACCGTTATTAAGCGTGATCTCTTGGGCTTCAGCGAGTGTCACGCCCGATGGGTACGGCACGGCATAAGTCGAAGCGGCAAACATTGGGCTCATGATAGATGCCAACAAAAGTAGCTTGGGTAGTTTCATCCTTTCCTCACTCGATTCATCCTTGAAGGTGAGTTGAATGTATATTGTATAAATTGTTCAGACAATCGAGTTTTAACATACCTGTAACAGGGTGTTGAAAGCTGAGCTTTTTGGTCTCAAAAAGTGAGCCAATAGAATTTCAATCCATGAATTTATACCGACTTGGCACAGTCAGGTTATTAGCCAAGAAGGCAGGTCAAAGAGATAATGAAGAGAGTAAAGCGGATAGAAACGAAAAATCCCCTTCATGCGCGAAGCAAGAAGGGGATCAGCATTAGCGTTTCAAATTCAGCGTAAACTGTGCTCTATTCTCTAGATTATTTCACTAGGAAGTGCTTAACGAACTCAGTGATTTTCACCATGTCGTCAACGGCAATGAATTCTTCAGTGGTGTGTACTTTCGCCATACCAGTGGAAAGGTTTACTGTTGTTAGACCTTTCTTGTTGAAGTTGTTTGCGTCGCTACCGCCACCAGTGCCTTTTGTGAATGCATCGATGCCCATGTCAGCAAATGCCGCTTTGATTGCTGATACGTGAGCATTGCCTTCTTCAATAACAAAAGCGTCGTATGCGCGGCTTGATTCGATTTCAACTTCTGCGCCGTGTTTTTCACATACTGACTCGAAGGTAGAGATCATGTGGTTCACTTGTGCTTCTAGCTTCTCACCGTTTAGAGAGCGTGCTTCAGCAACGATTTTTAGTTCTGGCATCACGATGTTTGTCGCTTGACCGCCGTTTACCATACCGATGTTTGCTGTGGTTTCTTCGTCGATACGAAGCAGCTTCATCTGGTTGATTGCATCTGCCGCTACCATGATTGCGCTGATGCCTTCTTCAGGTGCTAGACCCGCGTGTGCAGGGCGGCCTTTGATTGTCGCAACGATTTTTTGCTGACCAGGTGCTGCTGTCACGATAGTGCCGATAGGACCGCCAGTGTCCAGTACGATCGCTTCGTTAGACGTTACGTGCGTCATGTCGAAGTACTCAGAGCCGAACAGACCGCCTTCTTCATGCACAGTGAAAGCAAGCTCTAACGTTTTGTGCTCTAGGTTTTCAGCTTGGATGCAGCGAACCGCTTCCATGATTGCTGCGATGCCTGATTTGTCGTCACCACCAAGGATTGTATTGCCTTTAGAGCGAATGATGCCATCTTCGATGATTGGCTCAATGCCGATACCAGGCGTTACTGTATCCATGTGGCAGCTCATTAGGATAGAGCCTTCTTTCTTACCCTCTAGACGTGCGTACACGTTGAAGCCGTTAGAAATGTGTTCTGGTACTGGTAGTTTGTGAACCGTAAAGCCTAGTTCGCCCAGTTGCTCAGCCAGAGTTTCTGCAATTTGTTTTTCATTCATAGATTCGCTGTCGATGCGAACCAGTTGGCAGAAATGTTCAACTAGACGTTCTTGATTAATTTGTGTCATTTGGATGTCTCTTTCTTTCTTGGTCGAGACCGCAGCGGTATAGAGTGCGAGCCCGAAAGGGAACAGAACACCTCTTATTACACAGCTAATCCATGTGAAAACTGTCTTGAATCAAAAAACACCTCTGCCTGACATTATTCTGACCTGTGAATTACCGGATCTGATGCGGCGGTCACGAAAGTAAATAACAGCTAGGAAAGCACGAGGGTAAGAGCTACGTATGAAATCAGTGTTAGGGGGAATAGGACGCAGAAGAATGATGTGAGCTTTTTACGAATCTCTATATGTCGAGAAAGTCTCTGTTTTAACTGAAGTACTTCAGTATTTATGTACAGAGTCGAGCTATTTTTGTAATTGATGAAAAGTTAGCAGTATATGTGTAGAGCTGATTGTAATTTACCCTCTATTTATTGAAGCAATGTCACGAATGTGGATTAATACAATCTCTGTTTATTCATGTCCTCTCGCACTGCCTTTCTGGATAGACCGAACTCTGCAAAGGGTTCGGTCGCTTTAGTTTCAATGCTGCTAACCTTTTGTTTTTATGTATTCAACACCCTAAAAAAGCAAAATGCCGAGTAGGGTACTCGGCTTCACTATTGATTTGACTTTATTCGTATCGATGAATGCTTAGCAGGGTTAATCCAATCAACCACTCAACCGTGCGTTGGCTATCTTTGTGCAACTTGTAAGAAGCCACTGCCTCTACCTGATTTTGAAAGTCTTTGAGGTAAGGAGTGTGGTGCTCGCAAACGGTCATCAAGAATGCCAAGCGCCAGATCGCCATGAATTCAGAATCTTCGAAATGTTGCTTCCAACTACTGACAAATGCCTCTTCGCTACCGGACAGGTCGAGCTTATCCACCAACATTTTCAGCAGTCTGCCTTGCAGAGCGCGAGGGATATCGGCTTTCTTTGCAAAGTGGTGGCTTATCCCCGTCCTCGATATTCCCGATTGCTCGCTCAACGTTGTGTAAGACATTTTCTCGTAGCCAAGCGTGATCAGTTGCTCTGTCGCGACATCGAGAATGGTGTTGATCGTAATTTGGGTATCTTCGTGAGTTCGGCGTGCCATAACTAATTTGCCAATGTTGTGGTTAAAAAAACGATACTAACACTTATCGTCTTGCATTCCATATAAATATCCTTAACGGGACCTTGTTTGAATGATAAATGCGCGTTACTGCCCAAAATACTCGCCATGGTAACAATCTGTTTACATCTTGTTGTGGTGTGTAAATTGATGCGGGATATGATAATGCATTGATATAGCTCGCTTTCCATATAATTGTCGTAAACGTTTGCTATTACAAAGTTGTGTGTAACATAAATTTTACAACTGCCGTTTAAAACTGCGTAAAGCCAGATTTCCACTCATGTATTCCAATTTTTCTCCTCCTGCGCCAAGTTAGAAATATCGAACGAGAACGTATGTTCAAACACAGCAATGACATAAGGAGAAAGTCATGGTGGACACCTACAACCCATTAGGCACGGATGGATTCGAATTTGTGGAATACACAGCGGCGGATAGCGAAGGTATTGAACAACTGAAAGCGCTGTTTGTATCGTTGGGTTTTGCAGAGATCGCAAAACATCGTTCTAAAGAGGCTTGGCTGTACCGACAAGGTGACATCAGCTTTATCGTTAATGCTCAGCCGCACAGTCAGGCAGAAGGCTTCGCTAAAGTTCATGGCCCTTCAGTTTGTGGCATGGCATTTCGCGTGCAAGACGCGAACGTAGCACTCAAGCAGGCGCTGAATAACGGCGGTGAAGAGTACAAAACGGAAATCGGCCCTATGGAGCTGAGCATCCCAGCAATTTACGGCATTGGTGAAAGCCTTCTGTACTTCGTGGATCGTTACGGCAAACAGAGCATTTACGATGTCGACTTCCGTTTCTATGACGATGCAGAAGAGCGCCTCGCGAAAGCAGACGTTGGTATGTACGAAATCGATCATCTGACTCATAACGTGAAGCAAGGCAACATGGACGTGTGGTCAGGATTCTACGAGCGCATTGGTAATTTCCGCGAGATTCGCTACTTCGACATCGAAGGTAAGCTAACTGGGCTTGTTAGCCGCGCAATGACCGCGCCGTGTGGCAAGATCCGCATTCCAATCAATGAATCTTCTGACGACAAATCCCAGATTGAAGAGTTCATCCGTGAATACAACGGTGAAGGTATTCAGCACATCGCGATGACCACCGATGACATCTACCAAACCGTTCAAACACTGCGTGATCGTGGCATGGACTTTATGCCAACGCCGGACACGTACTACGAGAAAGTCGACGAGCGCGTAAAAGGACACGGGGAAGACGTAAGCAAACTGCGCGATCTGCAAGTTCTTATAGATGGTGCACCAACGAAAGACGGCATCTTGCTACAAATCTTCACTCAGACCGTAATTGGCCCTGTGTTCTTCGAAATCATTCAACGCAAAGGCAACGAAGGTTTTGGTGAGGGTAACTTCAAAGCCTTGTTTGAGTCGATTGAAGAAGACCAAATCCGCCGAGGAGTACTAAGCGATGCATAAATGGATCACATTCCCTCATCGGGAGGGAGTGTGCTCCAAGCAAGCACATGCTGATTTCCCGGAAGAGGCAATTTACGAACGTGAAGCAGGTCGAAGTGGGTTCTTCGGTCCTGCGGCACACTTTCATCATCAACACGCACCGACAGGTTGGTCGGAGTGGGAAGGCGATTTACGTCCGCGAGCTTTCGATTTCAACCTAGTCGAAACGGCGAGTCAGATTTCGCCTTGGGCAGTGCCGCATCTTCTACACAACGCCAACTGTAAGATCCGTGTATGGCGTATGGATGAGAAGATGGACTTCTTGGTGCGTAACGCCGATGGCGATGAGCTGCTGTTCATCCATCACGGCACGGCAGACCTTTACTGCGACTATGGTCATCTCAAAGTGAGCGAAGGTGATTACGTGATGATCCCACGCTCAACCAGTTGGCGATTAGAACCAAGCGAGCCAATGTTTGTTCTGATGATTGAAAACACCGATGCCGCTTATTCTTTGCCAGAAAAAGGCATGGTGGGCAATCACGCTGTATTCGACCCTGCGGTTTTGGAAACGCCGTCAATTAACGACGAATTCCGCGCGCAATACTCAGAAGATCAAACTCAAGTTCATGTGAAGCGCCATGACAAAGTCAGCGTGATTACTTACCCATTCAACCCGCTTGATGCGATTGGTTGGCACGGTGACTTGGCTGTGGTGAAAGTGAACTGGCGTGATATTCGACCTTTGATGTCGCATCGTTATCACTTACCGCCTTCTGCCCACACTACATTTGTTGGTGCTGAATTTGTTGTGTGTACGTTTGTACCTCGACCGATCGAAAGCGACCCTGGCGCACTAAAGGTGCCGTTCTATCATAACAATGACGATTATGACGAAGTCTTGTTCTACCACGCAGGGGATTTCTTCAGCCGTGACAACATCGAAGCAGGCATGGTGACTTTCCATCCGGCAGGTTTTACCCACGGTCCTCACCCGAAAGCGTTCAAAGCGGGTCAGGAATACAAGAAGAAGTTTACCGATGAAGTGGCAGTGATGATTGATACGCGCCACGCGTTAGAGTTTTCTGACGAGCTCGATAAGGTTGAAAACAAAGAATACGTCTATAGCTGGCAAGAGAAGTAAGGGGCAAGGATGAAATTAGCAACCAAGAAAAATGGCACTCGCGATGGTCTATTGATGGTCGTGAGCAAAGACCTGGCACAATGTGTTCCGGCAACTGAAATTTTCCACGCGATGCATCTCGCTCCAACCATGCAAGTGGCATTGGATAACTGGGATAAAGTCGCTCCACAACTGGAAGAGCTTTATAACGCGTTAAACAATGGTTCGGTTTCAGGAAGTGAAGCGTTTGAATCCCACTATCTAGAGTCACCATTGCCCCGCGCCTATCAATGGGCGGATGGCAGTGCTTACGTCAATCATGTTGAACTAGTGCGTAAAGCGCGTGGTGCAGAAATGCCAGAAAGCTTCTGGACCGATCCTTTGATGTATCAAGGCGGTTCTGACGCATTTATTGGTCCTTGCGACAACATCGAATTTGCCAGCGACGAGTGGGGTATTGACTTCGAAGGTGAAGTTGCCGTGATCACCGGTGACGTCCCGATGGGAGCAAGCATTGCAGAAGCACAAGAATCTATTCGCCTTATCATGCTTGTAAACGATGTATCGTTGCGTGGTTTGATTCCGGCAGAGTTGGCGAAAGGTTTTGGGTTCTTCCAATCAAAACCGTCATCGGCGTTTTCTCCTGTTGCAGTAACGCCAGATGAGCTGGGTGAAGCATGGTATGAAAACAAAGTTCATTTGCCTTTGGTTTCAACCTATAACAACGCGCCATTTGGTTGTCCGAATGCAGGCATAGATATGACGTTTGATTTCGCTGATTTGATTGTCCATGCCAGCAAAACCCGTCCAATTTCTGCGGGCGCAATCATTGGCTCGGGCACAGTATCGAACAAACAGGGCACGGAGCACGGTACCTCTATCGAAGAGGGTGGCGTAGGCTATTCGTGCATTGCAGAAGTGCGCATGATCGAAACCATTCGTGATGGCAAACCGTCGACACGTTTTATGTCGTTTGGTGACTCTATCAAGCTTGAAATGTTTGACGCAGATGGCAACTCGATCTTTGGTGCGATTGATCAGCAAATCAGCCAATACCTAAAACACTGAGAGTGAGGGGCAAGGGAAGTATGAGCGATAACATCACCCTCTACGGCTATTGGCGCTCCTCGGCGGCTTATCGAGTGCGCATTTGTTTGAACTTAAAAGAGCTGAACTACGAGTCCAAATCGGTTCATTTGGTGCGTAATGGCGGCGAGCAGCATAGCGCGGAATACCATGAGTTAAATGCCTCTGAGCTTGTGCCAGTGCTGGTGGATGGTGATATTCAACTCAACCAATCTCTTGCCATCATCCAGTATCTTGATGAGCAGTATCCGCAAGTTCCAGTGGTTCCAGGACCATCGCCACTTCGTTACCAAGCTTTGGCTATGGCTCAGGATATCGCGATGGAGGTCCACCCACTCAACAATTTGCGCGTATTGCAGTACCTAGAAGGGAAGCTGTCGTGTGACCAAGAGGCGAAAGTCGAGTGGATTCATCATTGGGTAAATCAAGGCTTTATGGCATTAGAAGAGAAGCTAAACCAGCATCGACAACAACATGGAAACTGTATCTACAGTGTGACTGACTCTCCCTCTGTTGTTGATATTTGCTTAGTGCCTCAAGTGTACAACGCGTTACGTTTTGGAGTGGATATGACTCCTTATCCGGTAATTAGCTCGATTGTAGAAGCATGTAATCAACTGCCTGCGTTTATTGATGCCATGCCAGAGAACCAACCTGACGCGAACAGTTAGCACTCTCTCTACATCTCAATGATTAACAAACGGGCTCTTAATGGAGTCCGTTTTTGTTCTCTCAACTTGACGTAAAAATCGTGTTCAAAACGTTGGCTACTGTTATCATCACCCCGCAAAATTTATCGGTTTTGTTGCTCTGGCTAAAATTTCCATTTAGGCTTTGAGCAACTAGTTGTTTTGGGCGCACTTTATCTATGACCAACATCTTTATCATTGTTGTTCTACTTGTTGTTTTCTTCTTTATCATTCAAAAGTACGTGATCAAAAACGATGACACGCGAGACTTCCCATATCGTTCGAAAGGTCCTTTATTAAAAGGGCAAGAAGGGGCGTTTTTTAATGCGTTAAGAGCGGCAGTTGGTGATCATGCCGTGGTGTTTGCCAAAGTAAACATGGCAACGTTGATCGCACCAAAAGAGATTAAGAACAAAAAGCAGTTCTTTATTGCCAGTAACCGAATTTCACGCAGCTACTTCGATTACGTTATCTGCGACCCTAGAACGCTTGAACCACGCGTGATCATTGAGCTTGATAACGGTCAGCAGCTACATAAAGGCAAAGTCGAGCGCCAAAAGCTGCTCATGCACGTGTGTAAATCGGCAAACCTTCCTTTGATTGGCGCATCGGTAAAACACAGCTACCAAGTAGGGCGTTTACGTCGTTTATTGGCAGCGCACATTGATCTGATTGAACCGGATAAAGAAGTCCGCTTTTGTAAAAAGTGTGGCAGTCCGATGATCATCAGAACAGCAAGCCAAGGTGAGTTTAAAGGCCGACGCTTCTTCACTTGTAGCCGTCAACCAAACTGTACCTACACAGAAAACTACAATGTGGTGTTTGATACCGAAGACGAATAAACAATTCGCTCCCAGATATTGAAATAGAGAAAGGCTTCAACTGGATTGGTTGAAGCCTTTTTTTGCGCGGTTTAATGCCTTAATAAGAGTGAAGCGAAGTAAACCGAATTAAGCGATTGGAGCTCTGCGAGTTTTGATTTGTTTTGAAATTGATGCGATACAGCGCTTTGCAGACTCACTTACCGAGGAGAGCTGAAAGAATCCATGGATAACGCCTGAGTAGCGTTCACAATTTACCTCTACGCCATGAGCAAGCATTAATTCGTGTAATGTTTCGCCCTCATCACGTAAGGGATCAAACTCCGCAGTGATAATTGTAGTAGGAGGTAACCCTCGATAGTCTACGCTCATAAGGTTAAGGTCCGGCTCAGAAAGCACTTTAGGATCTTTGTTGGTATACAAATCAAAACCAGACAGAAGCATGTTTGCGGTAATGATGTAGTCAGAGCCGTTTTCTTTGTAGCTCTGAGAACTGCCTTTCGGATCCAACATTGGGTAAATCAGGATTTGTTGTTCTGGTAACCAAGTGGTCAATTTTTTAAGCCTTAACGTCGTCGCTAAAGCTAACTGGCCACCGGCACTATCACCCACAAATACCATTCGTTCTGGATTCCCGCCATATTTGTGTCCTTGCTCCTTAATGCCAAGTACCGCTTGGTATACGTCATCGTGCGCGGCGGGATATGTGTATTCTGGTGCGAGTCGATACTTTATACAGATAACGATCGAGTTGGATTGAACGGCAATCTGTCTCAACTGAGCGTCATGCGTTTCAAAGCCACCACTGATGAAGCAACCACCATGAAAATAAATCGTGAGCGGTAAGTTATCTTCATTAGTTGGCTTATAAACTTTGACCTGAATGCCATTCACTACATCCAAGAACTCTCTTTCTGGTATAGCGCTTTTACCCGCTAATACGGTGCTATTGAGATAACCAGCTCGTCGATCAGCAATAGTTTGTTTTGAAGGGCAAGGCTTACCATTGGATTGGAATTCTTCTACTAACTCTCGAATGCCAGGCTCAAGATTTTGGATCATTTTTTAACTCTTAACGAAAAAATCGACGAATCATAGAACAATTAAAAGACATGTATATACATACAGTTCAAATGTGTGATGAAGATTAAAAATAGCATTTCGCAACACTTATCAACATCCGTTCTGGTAACTCCTATACTTTGATAAAGAAAGAAGAATAGGGAAGCGTTATGCGATATGGATGGATTCTTTCAGCGCTGCTACTCACGTTCAGTAGTCATGCACAGCAGTCACTCAAACCACTTGAATGCCAATTAACAGATACACCTCAGGACCATTTCTTATTTTATCGTGAGCAGATGGTTTACCACAGTGAGCAGTTTGCGATTTTCCAAAACTTTAAAGGGCGAGTCAGTACTCAAGTGGATCTTAAAACAGGCAAACTGATTCGTACTACGTTTATTGGTGAACCGTTCGAGCCTAAATACCAAATTTTGTTTGGCGATTGCCCAAACGTATCGCAAGTTTTGCAAATTTGGATGCTCAGTGAAGTGCCTTACGACAATTAACCCAAACACAAAAGTTAAGTAGATCACACTTTTAACCTCACTCAAGTTGAGGCTTGACGATAAAATCGTCTGAAAACGGGTGTTGAGTTTAGATTTTCGCCAAACGATTCAAAGTTAATGAATTTATGCTTGCACCCCTCATAGGATATAGCTAATATCCTTCTCGTTCTTAAGGAATGGGTCCGTAGCTCAGTTGGTTAGAGTACTACCTTGACATGGTAGGGGTCGGCGATTCGAGTTCGCCCGGACCCACCACTCCTTAAAGCCATACTAAAACCAAAGTATGCCGAACATAAAATTTGGGTCCGTAGCTCAGTTGGTTAGAGTACTACCTTGACATGGTAGGGGTCACCAGTTCGAATCTGGTCGGACCCACCAAATTTAGTTCTTCGTGAACAAACGCAAAGCCCGCTATTTTAGCGGGCTTTGTTGTATCTGGCGTTCATCACTTCTTTTCTCATATTCTACCTACGGTTCTCTTCTATGGCTGGGTTTTCATTTTGAATAGACCCAGACCACATGAGGATGCAAATAGTGCCTTACCTGTTTTAGCGTTTCTTTATCAGTAGGGCAATTCGATCAAATTTAGATAACCGGTTTGGAAACGTGATTTCCATGCTTCCTATTGATTAGCATTGCTTGATTGCCGTAAGACCAAACCTAATGTGTGGTGCATCGTTTAACAAAATCTCCGCAGGTGGTGGCGTTAAGTTACGATTCGCTCGATGTTGCACAATACACATTGGCGGAGATGCAAGCGGCAGTCAGTGCCGCAGCGGGCTATGGCACGTACGTGAGTGCCCACGCTTATACAGCCAAGGCTGTACAACGGGCAATAAATGCGGGGGTGAAAGTGATCGAACACGGACAAATGATTGGTGAAGAAACCGCGAAAATGATGTTTGGCTGAATGTTCAACCGTTCCTGCCAAAATATAATCCGTACCCAGAAAAGTCATTCTCACACTTGAAGTACAAGATGCTCGCGGCAAGAACAGATAGGGCGACCAAAGCCGCGAAAGAGCACGGTGTGAAAATTACATGGGTACAGATGTCATACTTACGCCAGAAGCTGCACATCTGCAGCGTCAGTTTGTAGCAGACATAGCTAATTGGTTTACCCCTTATGAGGTGTTAAAAATGGTGACCCATGATAACGGCCAATTGCTTTCGATGAGAGGCTTACGAAGCCCACACCAAGATGGGAAGTTGGGTGTAATCGAAGAAGGGCGTATGCCGATATCTTGTTCGTTAATGGCAACCCCAGATAGCAGCCTAGCTTTGATTATGAAAGACGGCGATATTGTAAAGTCGAGTCTTTAAACAAGGGGTTATCGAAATTCGTAAATAAAAACCATAGAAATTAAATCATGCATTAAATCTGCGTTTTTCTTTGAACGCGCTTAGAAACTCAAACTCGATGATCCGGTGTAATGCTTCTGTCTACTAAACAAATGGTATGAGTATGATAGTAAGTAAGATATCTGATGAGCTAATTACGGAAAAAGCAAAACTAGAGTGGCTAGCGTATTGGCGCCACTTCAGCACCGTTAAGCATCGCCTTTGCTGCGAAGCCAACTGTACCGCAGAGCATGATTATGGTGTTCTGGTTAGAAAAGACGGGGAAGAGCGTAAGGTTTTCGTGGTGCCATTATGCAAGGCGCACAGTGATAATCTTGAACGATTGGAAGTCTCCGACGGCACAGAAATTATCTCCGCGGATCTGACCTTGTGATTTACGTTGTTGCTTCAACGACGTTTAGGGAACGCTTTGAATCGTAGGGTTTCAAAGCGTTCTTCCTAAGCAAAGGGGAGGTTACATTTTCTTTTGATAAACCCTTTCAGGGCGACCAACTTTACCATGTTGAATCACAGCAAGTAGAAACCCTTTTGCGGCTAAAAACTCAAGATAACGCCTTGCTGTTGTTTTGCTGATGCCGACTTCATTGCCTAGAGACTCTGCCGTGTAAATAATTTCGCCATCATCAAAGGCATTCGTGACTTTATCGAGCGTGAGCTCATCGATCCCCTTGGGTAAGGCTTGCATGTGTGATGATTTGGATTGAAAGTTAAACAGTTCGTCGACGTGGCGTTGATTGATGTTGTCATTTGCTTTTAACGAACTGGTGTACTTCAGATAGCGCTCTAAAGAATCGGTTAAGCGATCATAAGAGATCGGTTTTAGCAGATAGTCGAACACGCCACACCTTACGCCTTCTCTTACTGTTTCCATGTCATTGGCGGCGGTGATAAAAATAACATCTGGTGACTGCTTGGCAGCGGTTATGTCTTTCAATAAATCGATGCCTTTGCCGTCAGGCAAGTAGTTATCCAATAAGACCAGTTTTGGCTTCAGTAACTGAATCATCTTTCTGGCTTCAGCGATACTTTTTGCAATTCCGATAGGTCTGAAACGTTGTGTTTGCTGAAGATAGTAAGAATGAAAGTCCGCGATATTGGATTCATCTTCTACTATCAAAACGTCATAAATTTCCATCTTTCAAACTCTCGTTAGGAATAAATAAAGAAAAGATTGTTCCGGTTGGTTCGGCATCGTCGACGAGGATTGCACCGCCAGCGTTATTGACAAGTTGGTGGACTAAATACAAGCCAATACCGTGTCCCGGTTGCGATTTGCTGGTGATCCCTTTATCAAATAGGGATTCTGCGATTTCATCGGGTATTCCAGTGCCATTGTCAGCAACCTCGACCACCAATTCCGTTTCGTTGGCGTCAGAAATTAGTATCGAGATGCATTTGTTGCTGTCAGGGTTTTTCAACGTTGCTTCATAAGCATTGTCGAGTAGGTTACCTATGATGGCGGCCAACTCATCATCAGTAAGTTTGGTTGGTGTACCGCTCAGGTGGCAGTACGGATCAAAATGGAGAGCGAGACCAAGTTCTTTTGCTCGGCTGTATTTGCCTAATAACAGACCCGCAATCACTTTGGAGTTGAACGTACGAGAAATGAAATCAATCAGCTTTTGATGTGTTTCTGTTTCTTGCCTTATGGCACTGAGCGCCTCTTCGTACGCGCCGATTTGAATCAGCCCACTCACTGTAGAAAGCTTATTTGCGTATTCGTGGCTCAATACTCGTAAATTGTCGGTTTGCTGCTGAACTTGGTTTAGTTGTGATGTGAGCGTGCTTAAATCATTGCGCGGTCTGAAGCTTATGACCCAGCCAGAGTGTTGATTGTCTTCCCAAATCTTTACGCGAGTTGCGACCAAAGTTTCGCCGTTACAGGTAATCACTTGATGCTGTCTCTGTGACTCCTCCGCGTCTTCTGCCATCTTTGCTCCCAAGAAAAAGTCAGCAGGGGTGACGTATTCGTTGACCATTCGACCTTGGAGGTGGGATAGATTACGCGCAATTCCTAGAATCTTAAGTCCCCTCTGGTTTGCCGACAAAATACGACCTTGTTTGTCGACCGCAATAATGCCTTCGTAAACCGCTTCAAACACCGAGTTTTGCACGCGGAGGGAGAGGGCGATCTCTTCCGGTTCCATACCATACATCTGACTTTTGATATGACGAGAGAAGAACCAAGCGCCTAAAGATGAGCAAACTAGAATGATCAATAAGGCAAAGAAAAACGGTGTGGAGTAGAGGAGCAGTAAATTACTAACGGTATCCAGTAAGTAGCCCACTGAAACAACACCAATGATCTCGCCAGTTGAGGAAATAATGGGGGATTTCCCACGTATCGCAAAACCTAAGCTGCCTTCTCGTATTGAGTAGTAGTGCAATCCTTGTTGAAGGGCGCGTATGTTGTCTCCACCTTGCATCGGGTAGCCAACTTTTTTGATGTCTGGATGCGCTAAGCGAATGCCCTTACTATCGCCGACGACGATGAAGTTGGCATCGGAAATCCCTTGTAGGCGCTTAATTTGTTTTTGTACCCGCGCTGTATCTCGTAAAGAGACAGCTTCGATCAGTTGAGGGTCGCTGGCAATTTCACGAGCTTGTATGACTGCGCGCGCACTGACCTGGTGGTTTAACGTATCAGAAAGGATGTGGTGGAAATAACCACCGATAAGGAGCAATTGAAACGAAACAACCACAAAAAGCAGCGCCCATACACGCTGTCTAAAAGAGAGGTTACGGCAGAGGTAGTCGTGAAATGTTCGGTCTGGCATGAATGGTAAGCTTCTTATTGATTGAAGGGTAAATTATCAAATGAAACAAGGAAGAGACCTGATCGAGATCTATTGAAGATAACCAATCGAGCCTCGTTCCTTGTGTAACTGTCTAACCGATCACATATTTGATCATCACGCCTGCTGCAACCGCCGAGCCAATAACGCCGGCTACGTTTGGTCCCATCGCGTGCATCAGTAGGAAATTCTGTGCATTTGCTTCTAGACCCACTTTGTTTGACACCCTTGCTGCCATCGGAACCGCAGAGACACCCGCAGAGCCAATCAGTGGATTCACTTTTTCACTCGCGAAACGGTTCATTAGTTTTGCCATCAATACGCCTGCCATTGTGCCAATACAAAACGCGACGATGCCAAGTGCGAGAATACCGATGGTTTGCGGCTGTAAGAACTTATCGGCAACCAATTTGGAACCCACAGAAAGACCCAAAAAGATGGTGACGACGTTGATCAACGCGTTTTGAGCAGTATCCGATAAACGTTCAACTACGCCACATTCACGCATTAAGTTACCAAAGCAGAACATACCTAGTAACGGTGTTGCCGAAGGAAGCAACATGGCAATCAGAATCAACAGGAGCAAAGGGAAGCAAATCTTTTCTAACTTGCTTACTTTACGCAATTGCTGCATCGTGATTTGGCGTTCTGATTCTGTGGTCAGCGCACGCATGATTGGCGGCTGAATCAAAGGTACAAGTGCCATGTAAGAGTAAGCTGCTACAGCGATAGCACCCAGTAATTCTGGTGCGAGTAAGCTAGATACATAAATCGCCGTTGGACCATCTGCGCCACCAATGATGCCTACAGCAGCGGCTTGCGCGACACTGAAATCCATCAAGCCCATAGAGCTCAAACCCAGAGCGCCGAGCACAGTTGCGAAGATACCAAACTGAGCTGCCGCACCAAGAAGCAAGGTTTTAGGGTTGGCTAACAATGGACCAAAGTCCGTCATTGCGCCTACGCCCATGAATATCACCAAAGGACCAGCGCCAGATGCAATTGCAATGCTGTAAAATAGGTACAGCATGCCATCTGAGTATTGATACTCTTCTGCGAGCAAGTGGATATTGGCAAGTTGAGTTGGTGTCGCCGTTGCAAGTGCCGTTTTTACTTCGGCTGCGGAGTCCGTCGCAATGTTCAACACAGAGCCAAACGCTGATATTACCTCAGGTTTCGCAGCATGGAGCGCGTTTTCTACCGCAGACAAGGCTAAGCCTGCATCAGGTAGGTTAGCAAGAATCCCACCAAAACCGATTGGCACCAACAACAAAGGCTCGAACTGCTTAACAATGGCGAGATAAAGTAAAATCAAGCCAACAATAAGCATGATGGCTTGTCCCCATTCGAGGTGGAACAAACCAAAGTCATTCACTAACGCTAAGACATTTTCCATGTGACTAATGCCTCGTTACGCCAGTTGAAGTAAAGGTTCGCCTACATCTACTGCGTCGCCTTCAGACACATCAATGCTGGCGATTTTTCCGGAACGTGGTGCACGAACTTCTGTTTCCATCTTCATCGCTTCAAGAATCAGCAGCACATCGCCTTCTTCAACTTCATCACCAGGCTTGGTGTGGATCTTCCAAATGTTACCCGCAAGTGGGGCGTTCATCGGCTCGGCATCTTGAGCGGTTGTCACTGGCTTTGATGGCGCGGGTTGCGGCTCTGACACGGCTTGAATATCGCCACCTGCGTCAACCTGAACAACATAACTTTGGTTGTTGACGGTAATGGTGTAAACACCGCTTTCTGAGGTAGCATTCATGGTTTGTTTCTCTGGTTTGGTGTTAATTTTTGCTTGTGCTGTTGCTCTTGCTGCTTCATTGCAAGGTGCGGGTTCAAAGGCGTCTGGGTTGTTGCGGTTTTCTAGGAACTTCCAACCCACTTGTGGGAAAAGCGCGATAGTAAGTACATCGTCAATAGCGCTGCCGGAGAGCGGAATGTTTTGCGCTTTTGCTTTAGTGGTCACTTCTGTGGTCAGGTGCTCCAGTTCTGGCTCCAACTTATCGGCAGGGCGGCAAGTAATTGGTTCTGAACCTTCCAACACACGCTGTTGCAGTTCCGTGTCGACAGGGGCAGGCGTTTTGCCGTACTCGCCTCTCAAGACACCAGCGGTTTCTTTGGTAATGGTTTTGTAGCGCTCACCCATAAGGACATTGATGACAGACTGTGTGCCGACGATTTGCGACGTTGGCGTGACAAGCGGCAGATACCCCAGCTCTTTTCTGACTTTAGGGATCTCTTCTAACACCGCATCAAGCTTGTCTGCGGCATTTTGCTGTTTCAACTGACTTTCCATGTTGGTTAACATTCCGCCAGGGACTTGCGCCACAATAATGCGAGAGTCTGAGCCTTTTAACTGACCTTCAAAAGCGGCGTATTTTTTACGTACTTCTCTAAAGTATGCAGCGACAGCTTCCAGCGCTGAAATGTCCAAACCTGTGTCGTATTCAGTGTTTTGAAGTGATGCAACCAGAGATTCTGTTGCTGGGTGACCGTAAGTGCCGCTCATGGAAGAAATCGCAGTGTCCACACGATCAACACCAGCTTCAATGGCTTTCATTAACGTCATATCAGCCATGCCAGCGGTCGAGTGACAATGCAGGTGAAGGTCAACATCCACTTGCTGTTTTAATGTTGAAACCAGCTCACTGGCTAAGGTTGGCGTCAGGATGCCCGCCATGTCTTTGATTGCGATCGAGTCAACGCCCAGTTCACTCAATTGTTGTGCGATGTCGACCCAGGTTTGTAGGTTATGAACAGGGCTAGTGGTGTAACAGAGTGTACCTTGAGCGTGTGCGCCTTGTTTTTTCACCGCAGCAATCGCTTGTTGCATGTTTCGTGGGTCGTTCATCGCATCAAATACACGGAATACATCCATGCCGTTTACCACGGAGCGTTCAATGAACTTATCAACGACGTCGTCAGCGTAATGGCGATAACCCAATAGATTTTGACCTCGAAGCAACATTTGCAACGGCGTTTTTGGCATCGCTTTTTTGAGCTCTCGCAGTCTTTCCCAAGGATCTTCCCCTAGAAAACGAATGCAACTATCAAACGTAGCGCCACCCCAACACTCAAGTGACCAATAGCCGATGTCATCTAACTGTTGGGCGATTGGCAGCATATCGTCGATGCGTAAACGGGTGGCAAATAACGACTGGTGGGCATCACGTAATACAACGTCAGTGATGCCAATGCGTTTAGTAGACTCAGACATTCGAATTCCTCTTATAGCGAGCTTTGTTTGATTTTTTGATGATGAATAGCGGCAGCAATCACAGCGACGAGTTGGTTATCATCGTTTGATGGTTTGGCAGCACACACTTTCTTTTGCGGAGGGGGAGTTGGTTCGACATGAAAGCGCCCCAAAAAGCGAGACATGGCTTTGACAGCAAAGACCAAGAAAACAAGAAAAGTGAAGACAAAACCCATACCCAGTGTCATGAGGTTTAAGCCTTCGGTGAATAAATTAACTTCCATTAATATCTCCCATTGGACAAAACAAAGAGCAAAGGAAGACTTTGCTCTTTGACAAAATAAGAAGGGGGTTAACCGCCCAACATGCCGAACACGACACTTGCGATGACCAGTACGATACCGCCACCAAGACGAGATGAGATTTGCGCGTAAGACAGCAAGCTCATGCGGTTTGACGCAGCAAGAACTTCAAGGTCACCAGAGCCACCACGGTTTGCCATACATAGACCGGCAGTGATTGAAGACTCGATTGGGTAAAAGCCCATTAACCAACCACCGACAGAGGCACCAATGATTGCGCCAGCAACGATCAATGTTGCGATGATTAAGTTCGTGAAGGTTAGTGCATTCATGATTTCGCCAAGGTCGGTATAAGCGATACCAACGCCCACCATGAGCACCCAAAGCAATTGTTTTGAGAAGAATGAAGACAAACGTTTTGCGCCTTCTTTCACTTCTTCAGAGCAGATACCACAGGCGTTAACAATCGCAACGATGATGACCATGTAAGCGAAAGTGTGGATTTTTACGTCACCAAAACCTGGCAGTATTTCTTTAGAAAGGGCGGATGAGAAGGTGTAAATACATGCCGCCATCATCAAGCCAATCGCGATTTCACGTGGAGTGATTTTTGGAGCTTCGCTCTCTTCAACATCGAAATTAGACTTACGCAATAGCTCGCCATTACCAGTCAAAGACGGTACTTTTTCACCGATGCTGTTTAGAACGGCTGCTGCGACAATCGCTACGATGTTAGCGATGGTTAAAATTGCAATTGCAACCGAGTAGTACTGTTCTTTAGAGCCACCCGTGACTGACTCATAGATTTCAGAAAGTGGAATCGCACCTGCACCGTTACCACCACCCATGATAGGCAGTACGTAAAGCATCATGATTTTGTCGATAGAAATGCCAAACATCATGCCGCCAAGAATGCCGAGAATTGAAGCACCTGCAACGGCTGCAAGAATGGTCGGAATGTAACCAACTAATGATTTAAGCAGTAGCTTACGGTTAACCGCCAAAATCGAGCCAGTGATCAGAACGGCAATGAACAAGTCGAGGAAATCGGTCTTCTTCATGACTGCAGTGACAGTGTCAATTTCGTTTTGGGTTAATAAACCTGCATGAACAAACCAAGCTGCGACAAGGAAGATCATAACAGGCGCACCGCCAATGTATTTGTTAAAAATAGGCAGGCGTTTACCCAGTTCGCCAAATAGCGCACCAACAACAAACATAAAACCAAAACCGCCGACAATATTATCAGGGATGGTGTCTGTCATATGTGCAATTAACATGACCGCGAACATAAATGCATATAGCGGTAATGGTAAGCCAAAGATTCGGACTTGAGATAATAAGTCTAATCCCGGGCTTCTTGTTTCAGTTATTGAAAGGGTCTTTTCGTTCATCATTATTATTCCGTGTTGATTTAACATGGCGTAATTTAAATTTGAATGAAAAACCTAACTGTGAGTGTGATCATTTAACTTTGTGGAATATATACACACTTATGAATTTAAAGTTTTTAATTATCCAATTACTTAATTTACAGATAGTTAAGTAATTAAATTCATTAAATTCATAAATGACGTTTAGTAGAAGAAAATAGTCGATACGGATCATCATTTTTCAAATTCAAGTGACGCATGATGGCGGCAACACGAAAGAGGATGATGATCATGTTTGACACCTACGCATTTAGCCGAGTGAACCGAAATCAATACGAGAAGTTTGGTGCTATTACCGAGTTTCTAACTTGTTATGATTTGGATGTTGACGCTGATGTAGAGCGATTTGTGGTGGCGAAGTCTCAAGGTCAAATCATTGCTTGCGGCGGTCTTGCTGGTTCAACACTAAAATCTATTGCGATTGATCCTGCCTTACAAGGTACTGGATTTTCTCTGCGATTAATGACTGAGTTGACCACGATGGCTTATGAAATGGGGCGCTTTGATCTGTTCTTGTTTACCAAGCCTCAGAATATGCAAAGGTTTCGTGAATCTGGCTTTTTCCCCATTTCTTTTGCAGACGATAAATTAATCTTGATGGAAAATAGTCAGACCAATTTAAGAAACTTTGTACGTTCATTAAGAAAGAAAAAGAAAGACGGTGATAAAATAGGCAGCATTGTGATGAATGCAAACCCGTTTACTTTAGGGCATCAATACTTAATTGAAACGGCGGCGTCACAATGCGATTGGCTACATTTATTTGTCGTCAGCGAAGAGGGTAAAGGTTTTTCTTATCACGATCGTTTGAACATGATTGAAAGTGGCACTAAACATATTCCTAATCTTACGATTCATCATGGTTCAAAATATATAATATCTAAAGCAACGTTTCCTACTTACTTTATTAAAGAGAAGCGATTGATTGATTATTGTCATACCGCTATTGATCTAAATTTATATCGTCAGCATATTGCGCCAGCATTAGGCATTACACACCGATTTGTTGGGACGGAGCCAGACTGTGTTGTGACTCATTATTACAACCAACAAATGAAACACAGATTAACCACCAAGGAGCTCAACGGCGCACCAATCAGCGTTATTGAAATAGAGCGTAAGTGTGCGTCAGGCACCACGATTTCAGCGTCAACGGTGCGAAAACTCTTGCAGAAAGGGCAATTGGATCAACTGGTTCACTTTTTACCCTCAACCTCTATCGACTACCTACAAAGGCACACGGACGCTTTACCGTGTCTTACCCAAGAAACAGTGGCTGCTTAACAGCCCAATTAATTTTTAACCAAGGTGTTAAAGGTCTTTCAATGAAAATAATAAAACCCGCTTTTGCAGGGACGCTGGAATCCAGTGACTTGCAAGTTCGTATCTCACCCAATCCAGAAGGTGACATCGACATTTCTCTTGATAGCACAGTGAAAAAGCAGTTTGGCAAAGCCATTGAAGCGTTGATTCATGATGTGCTCAATTCGATGGGCGTGACTTCCGCAACGTTAGAAGTGGAAGACAAAGGCGCACTAGATTGTGTGATTAAAGCTCGCGTTCAGGCTGCAGTCATGCGTGCGGCAGACAGCAATGACATTCAATGGAGCAAATTATCATGAGTAAGTTACGCCGTAGCATGTTGTTTGTTCCAGGGGCAAACGCCGCCATGTTAAGTAATACCTTCATTTATCAGCCTGATGCAATCATGTTTGATTTGGAAGACTCTGTGGCGCTGAGAGAAAAAGACACCGCCCGTATGTTGGTGTTTAACGCGCTGCAACATCCTTTGTATCAAGAGATTGAAACAGTAGTCCGTGTGAACCCACTAGAGTCTGAGTTTGGTTTGAAAGATCTGCATGCCGTTGTGCGTGCGGGCGTCAATGTGGTTCGTCTACCAAAAACAGACAGTGCAGAAGACGTGCAAGAAATGGAGCGCTGCATTGAAGACATCGAACGTGTATGTGGCAGAGAAGTTGGCAGCACAAAAATGATGGCGGCAATCGAAAGTGCTCAAGGTGTGAATAACGCCATCGAAATTGCTCAATCGTCTTCGCGTTTAATTGGGATTGCACTGGGTGCTGAAGATTATGTCAGGGACTTAAAAACGCAACGTAGCCCAGAAGGGACAGAGTTGCTGTTCGCCCGTTGTTCTATTCTGCAAGCTGCGCGTGCTGCGGGCATTATGGCGTTCGATACCGTTTATTCCGACGCTAATAACGGGCAAGGATTCCTCAATGAAGCGGAACACATTAAGTCGTTAGGTTTCGACGGAAAATCGCTGATTAACCCAAGGCAAATCGAGCTACTTCACAACGTATTTGCTCCGACTCAAAAAGAGGTGGATTACGCGATTCAAGTTATCGAGGCAGCAGAAGAAGCGCAAGAGCAAGGGCTTGGTGTGGTTTCACTTAACGGAAAAATGGTCGATGGACCAATTATCGAGCGAGCTCGTTGGACGTTACAAAAAGCGCAATCTGGAATTAAAGAGTAGGGAACGAACATGAAACAAATGGAATCCATCAAACCAGCATTGTTGCCAGAGACGTTGTCACTGTTTTCAGAGGCAAATGCGTTAACGCCTCATCTCAACGACTCAAACTCTAAAAAGTCGAGAAAGCTAAAGTCAGATCTGTGTTCTGCCATTTTAGACTCTGGGCTTAGAGACGGTATGACGATCTCTTTCCACCACGCGTTCCGAGGTGGCGATAAGGTGGTTAACTTGGTGTTAGATACTATCGCCCAGATGGGATATAAAGATCTGACACTGGCTTCAAGCTCTTTAACGGGTATTCATTCGCCGGTTGTTGAGCACATAAAAAACGGCGTAGTGAGTAAGATTTACACATCAGGTATTCGCGGTGAGCTTGGTGAAGCCATTTCTCATGGTTTGCTTAAAGAGCCTGTGCATATTCACTCCCATGGAGGACGCGTGCACTTGATTAAATCAGGCGAGCTAAACATCGATGTGGCGTTCATCGGTGTGCCTTGTTGCGATGAGTTTGGCAATGCAAATGGCATGAACGGCAAATCTCGCTGCGGCTCTTTGGGTTACGCCAAAATCGATGCTCAACACGCGCGTAAAGTCGTCATGCTTACTGAATCTATCGTCGGTTATCCAAATCACCCTGCATCAATCACACAAGATTTGGTGGATGCCGTAGTCGAAGTCGAAGAAGTTGGTGATGCGAGCAAAATTGGTGGCGGTGAAACGCGTCTTACCAGTAACCCACGTGAACTGCTTATTGCAAAACGTGCTGCCGATGTGATTATTAATTCTGGTTACTTTAAGCAAGACTTTAGCTTACAAACTGGGTCTGGTGGTGCGTCGCTTGCCGTCACGCGTTTTCTAGAAAATAGCATGGAAAAACGAGGTATTACTGCTGAGTTTGGGCTGGGCGGCATTACCTCAACCATGGTCTCTATGCACGAGAAAGGGCTGATCCGAAATCTAATCGACGTGCAGTGTTTTGACTCTGGTGCAGCGGACTCACTTGCTCGCAACCCGAACCATATTGAAATCTCAGCGAATGAATACGCTAACCCATCTTCCAAAGGCGCGGTGGTTGATCGTCTAGACGTGGTCATTCTCAGCGCGCTTGAAATTGATGTGAACTTCAACGTCAATGTTATCACGGGTTCTGATGGTGTGATTCGTGGCGCGTCTGGTGGTCACTGCGACGCAGCGGCAGGCGCAAACCTTGCCGTGATTGTTGCCCCGCTCGTGCGTGGTCGTATTCCAACTGTCGTAGAGCAAGTGCTAAACGTGGTAACGCCTGGTCAATCGATAGATGTGTTGGTGACTGACCATGGTATTGCCGTGAATCCTCGACGCCCAGAAGTAAAAGAGCGTTTGTTGAACGCAGGACTGCCTGTGCTTGATATGGACGCCTTGGTTGCGAGAGCGCAATCATTAACGGGCAAAGCGGAACCAATTGAATATGACGATCAAGTGGTGGGTTATGTACGTTATCGCGATGGCTCTGTGATTGATGTCATCAGAAAGGTTAAATCTGAATGAGCATTCGCTATGGGCTGAAAGTTGGTCTCGATGATGTCTTGAGCAACAAAGAAGCTCGTGTGAAACGACAAGGTGAGTGGTTAAAACGCCACTCCCTTCCTTTGCTGTCGTTTACCGTCAATATGCCAGGTCCGCAGAAAATGACGGAGTGCACGGAGCGAATCTTCGAACAGGGTGTGCAAGCGATTCAAGCCATTTGTCTCGAAAAAGACTGGTCAATGGCAGGACGACAATTGCTACGACAAGTCACAGGTCCAGAGGCAATTTTTGCGGTCCAAGCACCGAATGCCATGGTGCTCAAACGAGCCATGATTGAGATAGAGAATAACCATCGTCTCGGTCGGTTAATGGATTTAGATGTGATTGATGTCGATGGAAAGATCATCTCAAGAAAAGGGCAAGGGATGACGCGAAGAAAATGTCTTATTTGCGAACAAGATGCCGTGATTTGTGCACGCTCGCGTAAACATGATCTTCAAACCTTGGTTTCTCATATAGAGTCGATGGTGTGTTATGACGAATGTTGCTCTTAAACTGTTGCTCGACCAAAATATCGAGCGTGTTCCAAGCGTTGCGCATCGCTCTGCTGTAAAGGTGAATCTGTTCTCTTTGGTTTCTGAGTTGGCATATCATGCGATGCTGGTGGAAGTGCACTTGTCCCCAAAACCGGGGCTTGTTGACCTTATTAGTAACGGTGCTCACTCAGATATGAATGTGCCGCTGTTTGAAGCCAGCGCGAGTGCAATTCGTCCTTTTCTCAATGGCTTTCTTAACGCTGGTCTTGCGCATTCAACGCACTCGGCAGAGACATTACTGGATGTGTTGCGTCCGGTTGGAATTCAAGCTGAACGCGCAATGTTTGCCGCGACTGGTGGTGTGAATACGCACAAAGGGATGATCTTTGGACTTGGACTGGTATGTGGCGCGATCGGCTGGTTAAAAGGCAAAGGCATTGCGGTTGACTCTCTGCACATTAGCCAAGTTATTAAGCGCAGCTGTGCGTTAATGGTATTTCAAGAGCTGAAAAATACCGACTCTAAAACGGAAACTCATGGTGAGCGGCTGTATCGAGAATTTGGTTTAACTGGAGCGAGAGGTGAGGCGGCGTCTGGCTATCAAACGATCATGACTTACAGTTTGCCTGCATACCAACAAGCGCTGTATGAAGGCGCGTCCGCAGAACAAGCGTTATGGCAAGTGTTGCTCACGCTAATGGTGCACAATCAAGATACCAACGTGGTATCTCGTGGTGGGATGCATGGTTTGCGTTATGTGCAGAACATAGCATCGAAGCTTATTGAGAGTGGTGGTTGGCATAATTCAAACCTTGAAGAACAGCTACTGGATTTTGACCGCCAGCTTATTGAAAAAAACCTGAGTCCGGGCGGCAGCGCAGATTTGCTCGCGCTGACTTGGTTGCTGGCAGAAATTGATGATTTGACGAGACATATCATCGCGAATAACGACGAATAATTAGGAACAAGTAAACGTATGCACAATTTTGAAGATGCGATGATCTTAGGTATCGCGGGAAACTTCGCAGGTCACCTGCAACAAGCTGGTGAGGCTAATGACTTTGCTCTCTACGGAGATGTGAACGCTAACAAGCCCCAAGCATTGTTCCCCATTTATGTGCCTTTTATCGAACATCCGTATTTGTCGACATATCCAATAAGTGCCGATACGACCAAGTTGCCAAATGATATTTTGAACTTACAAATTGAACCAGAGCTCGCTCTGATCTGTGATGTTACTTATGAAGGTGGTCAGGTCTTACAACTTACGCCGACGCATTTTGGCGCATTCAATGATTGTTCGATTCGACGCCCTGATGCGAATAAAATCAGTGAGAAGAAAAATTGGGGTGCAGCGTCAAAAGGCTTTGCATCGCAACTTATTGAACTAGAACGACTCACTCCTGATAGCGATATCGGCAGATTTAGAATCGCGAGCTTTCATAAGCGAGGAGAGCAGGTATTCGCCTACGGGGAAGATTGCGCGGTAAACGAATACTCCTATTTCTATGCGGCTCTGCTGGATTGGATACGTGATCAGATGAATCATCAAGTGGAGCGCGGTCCGATGGAAAACATTCACGCATTACTCAAACAAGCAAATCTCCCAAGCCAGCTAGTGGTCGCAGTGGGAGCAACGCGTTACACCGAATATGGTGAGCAGAATTTCTTGGAAAGAGGCGATGAAAGTGTGGTTGTTGTGTATGACAGCCACCTATACCAACCAAAAGATGTGTTCGGCATGGTACAGAAGGCGCAGTATGAAGCGACAGGCTTTTCTTATGTGAGTCAAAAAGTGCTTTAAGTTTAAGTCAATAGAGAACAAAACAAAGCCCGCAAATTAGCGGGCTTTGTTGTATCTAGAGCCTATCACGCTGTATTCAAATTCCCTTTGGAATTCAATAAACCCCGCCAATACAAACGAAAAGTGTGATTGTCTTTTTTAATCTTGCCTTGAGACAGTTGCAGTGGTCGATTGATCGAACCAAAGTACCTCTTTTTTGATATTTAGAGAGGGTTCTGAATGTGGAAAAACATTTCTTTAGAAACGCTGTATGAGAAGTGCTTGGAGCTTTTACTGACATTTGGGTCAAAGTTCATCTTGGCTTTGATTGTTCTGTTCGTGGGCTGGTGGGTTATAGGCAAAGTCAGTTTTGTATTATTCGTGTAACGTTTTTAATGAAATGGTAAAAATGTTTTTATGGAGTGAATTATTCCCAATGAACATTCAAAATGTGAAAGTGTCAATTTACTTCTATTTGACCTAGTTTATAAATAATATATATCGCTTTCATAATTATAAGCAGTAAATGTTTGCTTTTTACCAAGGAAAGGGGCTCTTAACCAAAAAGAGGCTCAGATATGTTAAAGCCTATTAATATTTTAATTGCAGATATACAACCCATTTTCCGAGAAGGTCTACGGTCTGTAATTCAGAAGCGCGTACCTATACGGAGTATATTTCAAGCTGAGAGTCAAAAAGAAGTACTTAAATTGATGAGTGAGAATAAGATTGATATCTTGATCATGGATGTATTTCTTGCCGACTGCAATTCCCTAAAATTAGGACATAGTTAATTAAATAATGGCTTTAAAGGAATTTTGATTTTTCTTACCTCTCAGAGCCTTAGTCACTATTCAAAATTGGCTTCGCAAATCGGTGCAAGTGCATGCCTGAGTAAGAATGATCAGAGTGATATGGTCGTTGATGCTATCGTTTCGACAGTGAAGGGGTTTCGAGTCTTCAAAAGCGGGTTGTCTGAACACTACCCAGCATTATCGGTGCGAGAACAGATGGTATTTGACTATCTCGCTCTTGGATACAGTAACCAGAAGATCGCTCAAACTTTGTCTCTTAGTGAAAAAACGATCAGTACATATAAGTCTCGCATACTACAAAAGTACGATACTAAATCAATAGTCGAATTAGTAAACCTCATGCATCTCACATAGCATATCCGATGAAGATAGTATCTAAAAAGACTAAATAATCAACAAAGATCTCGATGCGGAATCAAAGCATCAGTTAGTTCTTTCCGCATAGAATATGAGTAACGGCAAAGCGATTTGTTAAATTAAATCTAACCTATTATCATCAATGTAGTCGCCTCTATGCAGCATAATCGATACTCCATTTGACGCCATAAGACAGAATGAATTGTAATGAATAAAGAACTTGATTTAAATCTTTTGAAAGTGTTGGTTTTACTAAATCGACATAAGAAAATTAAAATCGTAGCGAAAGAGCTAGGGAAAAGTGAGGCGTCAATTAGTAAGTACTTAACGCGTTTAAGAGAACAACTGAACGATGAGCTGTTCATTCGCTATGCTCATCATTTGGAGCCGACTTATGAACTCAAACGTAGGTTGCCGGAAATAGAGGAAGCGCTGAGCAAACTTGAATCTTGTATGGATTTGAGTGAATTCAACCCTAACTTACACGAAGGGAGCATCACAGTTTGCTTGCCTCAAACAACTCAGTACTCATTTGGACACCTGATTCTGACGGATCTTATGTCTTTATTTCCCAATAGTAAGATTGATGTGACTAGCAACATTGATTCGAACGAAGGTGACATTCTAGATGACAAAGTCGATATACGACTTCATTACTTTAATGATGAGTTGCCGAAGACGATCTATCAAAAGCATATAGGGTATGCAGCGCCTTGTATCGTTGTTCCAGAAGAGTTAGGGATTGATGACTTTGAAGAAGCTTGTAAACTGAAGTTTGTACTATTGGAAATCTTGGGCTGGAAGGATAAAGAGCAGTTAACTAAGCGTGCATTAGAGAAAAGGGGCATCTATATTAATAGAGTTGCGACAATCGGTAATATTACAAGCTTATTTGAAACGATTAAACTTCAAGGTGCCGCTACTATTCTTTTTTCTGCACAAGGACCACGAGAAGGTTTCACGTTTATTCCCATTCCGGATGAACTTTACCGTGGCGAGCGTCCAAAAGCCGTCTTACAAATGAAGCAAACTAATCGTTCTAGTCCCGTTCATCAGATATTAACGAATATTATTTTGAAACATATAAACAGTCAGAGATGATTGAAGCATTGAAGAGGATTGGGTGAGTTTGACGTTATAGTCTTTAACCATTTCTGTGTGCGTTAATTTGACGATTATCTATCCGCTCTGTAGGAATTTTCTGAGTTTTATTTTTTATGACATAAATTTAAAGAACTACTGAAATTGCAAGTATCGTGTAAAGATTAAAGTTTTATGTTTATATTTTCTTTAGTGATGAAGTAATATCGATTTCTGAATTATGTTGACTGAGGTGTATATGAAACGTTTTATTCTATTTTTTGGTTTGGTTTTAAGTAGTAGTTATTCTTTTGCAAACGAAAGCACGGTAGTAAAAGCAACTGAGATACAAGCACCGTTAGCAGAAGTTACGGCAGGTGATAAGGAAGTTATACCATTCGAAGTAATAAAACCAAGTGTTTCAACTGTAAAGAACGAAGAAAAAAATACTGTTAAGCCTACAAAAATAAACAAACCGTTATCTCAGCCTAAGTAGTCTTCGTTCTTCTTCGATATCAGAATTTTCATACCAATATAGAGCAAGTGTTCATACACTTGCTTCTTTTATACATGACAGCAAAGATTTACCAACACACCAACACACCAACACACCAACACACCAACACACCAACACACCAACACACCAACGCATTGTGTCATTGATTATATGGTCACTCAATGTTGTTAATGACCTTTCACCTCTTCACGTGCGTTACCCTATGGCTAGTACATTAAAGCATGGCCACAACTCAATATACGATTGTTTCTCACGCGCAATGCCCGTTTTCCACACCAAATGCCCGATTTTTTGTGTGGTTATTCACCGTTTCGGTCAAAAGTGGGCATGTTTAAATCTGGTGTGATGGCTATCTCAGATTTTCTCTCTACTTAATCTAATATCTCAGTCATTGATTGAAGTTGAGTAGTTTATCAATGCAAGCAGCATCGAGAGCAAGCCACATATTAAAAGTAATATCTAAAGTTGGACAAGTGTCGGTTCTAGATTTATCTCAAGAATTAAAAGTTTCCGTAGAAACGATTCGAAGAGATTTAAAGTTACTGGATAAGAAAGGTGAGTTAGTCCGAGTTCATGGGGGAGCAATCGGTAAGCAATATAAAGATGAAGGAACATCTTTTAATAATCGTGCCGGAAACAACATTGATGATAAGAAACACTTAGTTGAGCAAGTTGTTTCTAATATATATGAAGGATCGGTAATTGGTTTAGATGCTAGTTCATCTAGTTGGCTTGTGGCTCAAGCGATCCCAGATATTCGTTGTACTGTAGTAACAAATTCAATCAATAACATTAGCGTACTCTGCGGAAAAAAGAACATTTCTATTATCAGTTTGGGTGGGTACTTTTCGGAGAAGTATAAAGCATTCTATGGATTGATTGCTCGGAATACTTTATCGGAGATGGCCTTGGATTTATGTGTCATCTCGTGTGTTGGGTTTGATGAGCAATCTGGAGTGTGGGATTCAAACGAATACAATTATGAGATTAAAAAAACATTTATTGAAGTATCAGATAAAGTAATTCTATTGGCTGATAAAAGCAAATATAAAAAAAAGAGCTTACTAAAAATATGTGATTTAGATGAAATAGACATGTTGATATCTAATGCCATATTAAATAACTAAATAAAAATATAATCCAATAACGTGAAACTCATTCCTATAACTTAATGAGGGGAATGACCATACCTAAAGGAATTTAAAATGACTGACATTTTATCATCCGCTCCACAAGCAGAAGTAAAGAAAGGGAATAGTGAAGTAATTCCTAAGTCTGTTCTGTTCCCATTTATTTTGCTGACTTCATGCTTCGCTTTATGGGGACTAGCAAATAATATGACCGATGTTTTAATCGCGCAGTTCCGAAAAGTATTTACTTTAACGGATATGCAATCAGGTTTAGTTCAAACAGCATTTTATGGTGCTTATTTTATCTTGGCTTTACCTGCCGCGCTTTTTATTCAGCGATACAGCTATAAAGCTGGAGTATTACTAGGGTTAGGGCTTTTCGCTTCGGGGGCTCTATTATTCTATCCTGCGGCGCAAGCAATGGAGTATTTGCCTTTCTTAATGGCCCTGTTTGTTTTGGCTGGCGGTCTATCCATCCTAGAGACCAGTGCTAACCCATACATCATAGCAATGGGTCCTCAAGAAACAGCAACACGCCGATTAAATATTGCTCAAGCGTTCAACCCTGTGGGGTCTATTACTGGGGTTCTGATTGGCAAATTCTACATTCTTTCTCAGCTAAACCCAGCTTCCGATGCAGAGCGTGCGGCGATGGCGCCAGAACAACTTAACACCATTCAGGCCGCAGAGCTTGATGCCGTCATGATGCCTTATTTGTCTGTTGCTGCTGTCATTTTAGTCGTCTGGCTCGCGATTGCTTTTACTAAGATGCCAAGAGCTAAAGAAGTCGTAGTTAGCGATGGTGCCGAGCATTCTCTGCGAGCGACATTTACTCGTTTAGTCGAGAAAAAACATTTCGTCAGAGGTGTTATCGGCCAGTTTTTTTATGTTGGATGTCAGATTGGTTGTTGGTCTTGGACCATCCGATATGTGATGACTCAGGTCGGCGGGACGGAAGCTGACGCGTCTAACTTCTTACTTGCATCTATCGTCGTCTTCAGTGCGTTCCGCTTTATCTGTGTAGGTTTAATGAAATACATCGCACCAGAGAAGCTCCTTGCTGTATTAGCCATGGTGGCAGCGCTATTAGTGCTGGTTCTGATGAGTGTTGGTGGTGTTACAGGTGCGTATGCACTGGTTGGTATCTCTGCGTGTATGTCACTGATGTTCCCGACTATTTTTGGTCTATCTCTACAAGACCTAGGCGGTGATTCAAAATTTGGCGGTAGCTGTCTAATTATGGCAATTCTTGGTGGCGCTGTGTTGACTGCCGTCATGGGAAAACTATCGGATTCAATGGGTATTCAAGCTGCTTTCGTTATTCCTTTAATTGGCTTTGTGTACCTCGTTTACTTTGGTCTTAAAGGCTACCAAATCGAAAAATAACTCAGATTAACGTGAAAAAAGAGAGTTTTAATATGAACAACTTAGTCAAAATCGGTATCCGTCCAACTATTGATGGTCGTCGTCTTGGTGTGCGTGAGTCGTTAGAAGAACAAACGATGAATATGGCAAAGAACCTTGCGAATTTCATTAGAGAAAACCTGCGCCATGTAAGCGGAGAGTTGGTCGAGTGTGTTATTGCCGATTCTACAATCGGTGGCATCGCCGAAGCTGCTGCCTGTGCAGATAAGTTCAAACGTGAAAATGTGGGGCTTAGTATCACAGTTACACCTTGCTGGTGCTACGGCACAGAAACCATCGACATGGACCCTCATATGCCAAAAGCAATCTGGGGATTTAATGGGACTGAGCGCCCTGGGGCAGTGTATTTAGCGGCGGCAATGGCGGGTCACTCTCAAGTTGGCTTACCCGCATTCTCTATCTACGGTGAAGAAGTTCAAGATAAGGATGACACTTCTATCCCATCTGATGTTCAAGACAAAATTTTACGATTCTGTCGAGCGGGCCTAACCGTTGCGAGCATTCGTGGGAAGTCATACCTATCTATGGGCTCTGTCTCTATGGGAATCGCAGGTTCCATTGTCGATCAGCCGTTCTTCCAACATTACTTAGGCATGCGTAATGAATATGTCGATATGACAGAGATTAAACGTCGCTTAGACAGAGAGATTTTTGATAAAGAAGAATTTGAACTCGCTCTGGCTTGGACGAAAGAACACTGCCAAGAAGGCGAGGATTATAACCGTACACCAATGCTCGAAGAGCGTAAAAAAGAAGATTGGGAAACGGTGGTCAAGATGACAATGATCATGCGTGATCTGATGGAAGGTAATTCCAAGCTAGCTGAAATGGGTTTTGGAGAAGAAGCGCTAGGTCATAATGCGGTTGTTGGTGGTTTCCAAGGCCAACGTCATTGGACAGATCACCTGCCTAATGGTGACTTCAGTGAAGCCATTCTAAACTCTTCATTTGATTGGAATGGCATTCGTGAGCCATTTGTTATTGCGACTGAGAACGATAGCCTAAATGGCGTAAATATGCTCTTTGGCAAGATGCTCACAGGTCAAGCTCAAGTGTTCTGTGATGTTCGTACCTATTGGTCGCAAGACTCTGTCGAACGCGTTAGTGGGTATCGACCAGAGGCGGGCTTTATTCACTTAGTAAACTCTGGTTCAGCAGCGTTAGATGGCAGTGGTGAAGCCAAAGATCAACATGGTGAATCGGTGATTAAGCCCCATTGGGATATGAGTGCTGAAGATGCTGAAGCATGTTTAAGTGCGACTTGTTGGCCGCCAGCTGATGTCGAATACTTCCGTGGGGGTGGTTTCTCTTCAAACTTCCTAACGCATGGTGGTATGCCATTTACGATGCACCGTATCAATATCATCAAAGGCATAGGTCCTGTGCTGCAAATCGCGGAGGGTCATTCAATTACGCTGCCAAAAGAAGTCCATGAAACTTTAAATGAACGGACTAATCCAACTTGGCCAACCACCTGGTTTGTCCCTCGTATCAATGGTGAAGGTGCCTTCAAAGATGTTTATTCTGTGATGGCTAATTGGGGAGCAAACCACTGCGTGATTACTTACGGTCACGTTGGCGCCGACCTAATCACTTTGGCCTCTATGCTTCGTATCCCTGTTGCGATGCATAACGTTGAAGACAAGGATGTATTCCGACCACATACGTGGAGTGCATTTGGTCAAGACAAAGAAGGCCAAGACTACCGTGCTTGTGCCAACTTCGGCCCACTTTACAAGTAGCTGCAATGGGCGGAGAAAACTCCGCCCTGATAGGAGTTTCTATGTCTGTAGTGATTGTTTTGGATTGTGGTGCAACTAACTTGCGCGCGATCGCCATTGATCCTCAAGGTGACATCGTTGCATCACATTTTATGAAGAATACGACTAAGCAAGATGAAAATAACTCAGCTTTTCATATTTGGGATTTCGAAGATATCTGGCAGAAGTTGATTGAATGTGGGCAACGTGTTGTAGCTGAAGTTGGTGCGAAAAATGTCATCGCTTTTACGGTAACGACATTTGGTGTTGATGGCGCTCCATTCGACCGTAATGGCAATCAAATATACCCGATTATTTCGTGGAAATGCCCGCGAACCCTCGGTGTAATGAAGCAAGTTGAAACAGAGTTGGACCGTATTGATCTTTATCGTAATAACGGAATTGGTGATTACAGCTTCAATACCCTCTATAAGCTTCGTTGGTTAAAAGAGTACGAACCAGCTGTATTCAAAAAGATGGATAAATTTGTGTTTATCTCTTCGATGATTACGCACCGATTAACCAGCACTTTATCGACGGATTACACCATGGCAGGTACATCCATGATGACCGACTTAAACAGTTGTAATTGGAACACATCAGTACTCGACTATTTAGGGCTATCGGAGTTGAATTTTCCTCCTCTCGTGATCGCGGGAGAGACTATTGGCACCGTGACCTCATCTGTTGCTGAATGTTTTGGTGTTAAGAGCGGGCTTCCGGTGATATCTGCAGGCCATGATACGCAATTTGCTTTGATCGGTTCTGGTGCGGAAGAGAATCAAGCATTCTTAAGTTCAGGCACTTGGGAAATATTGATGGCTCGAAGTCAGCGCCCTCAACTTAATACCGAAGCGTTAGAAAAAGGTGTAACGGTCGAGTTGGATTCCATTAAAGGGTTCTACAATCCAGCGACGCAATGGTTATCAAGTGCCGTGATTGAGTGGGTTGCGACGCAGTTTTTTTCTGCGGAAAAAAGCACGGATGATTTGTATAGCATCATGATTCAAGAAGCGAATGAAGCTGGTAGTGGGGCTGGAGGGGTTGTCTTCGTACCACGGTTTGCACTCAACGCGGATGGCATTGGTGAAGGTGCGATCGAAGGATTATCCATTCATACCACCCGTGGACAAATTGTTCGTGCAGTCTTTGAAGGACTAAGTCGTCAGCTTAAACATCGATTCGACTATTTGAATCAACTTTGTCACCTCAATGACGGACCAATTGTGGTCGTGGGTGGTGGTACCAAGAATGCCCTTTGGAACCAGTTGAAAGCTGATGCTTTACAAAGACCACTGCATATTGTTGAACAAGCAGAAGCCACGGTGCTTGGCGCTGCCATGTTTGCTTTCTTCGGCGTGGGGTTCTACCCAAGTATCCAAACCGCACAATCTCAAATGAAACCAAGTTTGCAGGTGGTTAACCCAACCTCTTGCGTATCAACAAAAAAAGAGAAGGAGCGCAGCCATGCTTAAAGGTATTCATCCAGCGATTTCGCCTCAGCTTTTAGCCACGCTGTCTGAGATGGGACATGGCGATGAAATTCTCTTTGCTGACGCTCATTTTCCAGCGCATACCTTTAATCACAATGTGATTCGCTGTGACGGTGTCGGTGTAGACACCTTACTAGGTGGTGTCGTTGAGTTGTTCGAACTGGATCAATATGTCGATCAGCCCGTGAGCATGATGCAGGCAGTACCGGGCGATGAACTTGACCCTAGTGTCGAGAACAAATACTTGGAAGCGATGACAGCTTCTAACGTCAGCCAAGAACAAATTGAAAGAGTAGAGCGCTTTGCTTTTTATGAGCGAGCAAAGCAGTGCTATGCAGTGGTACTCACTGGGGAGGTTGCGAAATACGGCAATATTATTCTCAAAAAAGGTGTCACAACTCTTTAAAGAAATAAAAGGTTAAGGAATAAAAATGAATCGAGTAGAACTTTCCCAACAAATTATCGATACCTGCTTGGAAATGACCCGTCTAGGTCTGAACCAAGGTACAGCAGGAAATGTGAGTGTACGTTTTGATAACGGTATGTTGATTACCCCAACCGGAATCCCTTATGAAAAACTCACCCCAAACCACATTGTGTATGTAGCCGAAGATGGGAGTTTTGAAGAAGGAAAGCTGCCATCGTCTGAGTGGCTATTCCATCTAACTTGCTACAAAAAGCGTGATGATGTGAATGCAGTTGTTCATAACCACGCGATTCATTGCGCAGCGGTTTCTATTTTGAATAAGCCAATTCCTGCCATTCATTACATGGTCGCGGCATCAGGTACTACCGAGATTCCTTGTGTACCTTATGCGACATTTGGTAGCGCTAAGCTTGCTCAATACGTTGAAGACGGGATTTCTAAGAGCAAAGCAATTTTGCTGCAGCATCATGGTTTGATTGCGGGCGAAGCAAACTTAGAAAAAGCATTGTGGTTAGCTCATGAGGTGGAAGTTTTGGCAGATCTCTATCTCAAAACTTTGGCTATTACGACTGATGTGCCTGTGTTGGATGATGCCTCAATGGAAGTGGTGCTTGAAAAGTTCAAATCTTATGGGTTACGTATAGAGAAGTAAGGAGTGATAAACCATGGCTTTTGCATTAAATCTTCCTAAGCTCAGTTATTCTGGTGTTGGGGCTATAGATGATGCTATCGCGACACTGAGTCAACAACCAGTGAAGCGAGCGTTAGTCGTAACGGATAAAAACTTGGTTGAACTTGGTCTTCTTGATCATTTATTTGATTTACTAGACCAAGCCTCTATTGATTATGAATTGTTTGATAAAGTCACGCCAAACCCTACGGCGACATTAGTTAGAGAAGGATTGTCTCTTTATTTAGAGGCGGGCTGTGATTGTTTTATTGCGGTCGGTGGAGGAAGTCCCGTCGACTGTGCGAAGGCAATTCGTATTGTAGCTGCTAACTCAGGCGATATTGTCGATTACGATGGTGTGGGTAAAGTTAAACAAGCGGGTGATTTCTTTATTGCTATAAATACCACTGCGGGTACCGCTGCGGAAATGACATCGAATTCGGTGATCACTGATGAAGTGCGCCAAGTAAAAATGGTAATAATCGACGCTAAACAGATCCCAGATGTTGCGGTTAACGACCCATTGTTGATGGTCAATTTACCGGCAAATGTCACTGCAGCAACTGGTATGGATGCTCTGACTCATGCCATCGAGGCTTATGTCACGCCGGGCGCTCATACGTTGACGAAACCGACAGCGCTTGAAGCGATTAAACTGATAGCGCAATGGCTTCCTGTTGCTGTAGATGATGGTAAGAACATTGAAGCTCGTGAGCAATTGGCTAATGCGCAGTTTTTGGCTGGTATGGCATTTAATAGTGCAGGCTTAGGGCTTGTTCACGCAATGGCTCACCAACCAGGGGCGACGCATAACCTTCCTCATGGCGTGTGTAACGCGATTTTGTTACCGATTGTCTGCGAGTTTAATGCTGAGCATTCTCCAGATAGGTTTCGTGAGATTGCACATGTAATGGGAGGGGATGTTACAAGCTTAGATAAAGAGCAAAGCGCTAAGTTAGCAATTACGTTGATACGAGACTTATCAAAACGAGTTGGAATTCCTGTTGGTTTTTCTACATTGGGCATCAAAAAGGAAGATTGCGATAACTGGATAGAAAAAGCACTTTCTGACCCTTGTTTAGCAGGAAATCCAAGGACTCCAACTCGAGAAGAGGTTCAAAATCTATATTTGATGTCATTGTAATTCGACTCTTTACAAATAACGTAATGAATCTATTACTGGGCACTACGTGTCAGCTATATTGCTCCCACAGAAGTTAAATATGAAACTTTGTAGTGAGAGAATTATTGCGTCAATGGATTGTGCCCTCAACGAGATGTTCACATCCACAACTAGCAAAAAAGGAGCGTCAGCTCCTTTTTTGCGTTTCGAAAGGCGTATTGTGAGATTTACTGATTCAATCAAACCAATAGGCATTCAACATGACACCAACTTACCTTTATATACAGTTTAAGATTCAGGATATGGAAGCTTTCAGTGATATGCTGAGCGTGTTTCTGAAACCACTCAAATCTATGGTGGTCAGACGATTGCGATCAACAAATCACCAACGACATTACATGGCGATGTGGGGCAAATGTTTGTGTCATTCAACACTGGCCATCTTTAGAAGCGGCACACGCGTGGCATGAGTCTCCTGAATACGCACCACTGAGAAAACTGCGTGACGAAAAAGCGATGGGAGATCTGAAAATTATCCCTGTGCCTGCTGTTTAAATAAGCAAGTAGCTCAAATAGACAGCGCTAATATTGATGTTATATTAAATTTATGATGAATTAATGGTTGGTATTTTTACAGAAAATATTAGCGTTCGTTTGTTTATTAATCTCTAATTATTCACATCATCATTCTTGGAAACTGAGTCACAAAATAATCAATTATATTTAATATTTATAAATGTTGTTTTTTATTAAGCTATTTGCTCTAATCTTATGCTAAATTTCTTTTGTGATAATCATTTAAGTGTTTGTAAATATTGTTATTTGTTAGTTTTTTGTCAGTATGTTCTGAAATTGTCTTTTTATTTAAATTTGTGATGTTTGTTCATATCGATAATCGTTAAACTTTCATTGATAGAACTTACGTATATTATTTTTAACTGTTTACTGATTAAAACTATAAACATGAAATAAGTAACAACGGTTATAAAGCATTCGTTGAATCTTATTTGTACTATAAACGGTAGAGAGTGAAAAAAGTGAAAGCAAATAAAAACATTCTTAAAGCAGCAGTGGGTATGGCGATGCTATCTGGCCTACCAACAGCAGCAAATGCTCACGGTTGGTCAGAGTTTCCGAGTGCTCGACAAAATACATGTTATGAACAAGGCGGAATTTGGTCGGGTAACCCACCAAATGCAGCTTGTGCTCAAGCAAAGGAAATCTCTGGTTCTTATCCTTTTGTTCAGCGTAATGAATACGCTAAGAACATTACGGATTTCAACAATATGGCGGCAGTAAAAGCAGCGATTCCAGATGGTACGTTGTGTTACGCAAATGACCCTCAGAAAAAGGGCATGGGCGCACCGCATACAGGTTGGACACGTACGGAACTAAACACAGGAACATTCGAATTTGTGTTTAACGCAACTGCACCTCACAACCCATCATTTTGGGAATTTTACCTAACCAAACCAGGCGCCGATCTCAGTAAAGCATTGGCATGGGGCGATTTAGATTTGATCCAAACGGTAGGTAATGTTCCTGTAAATGGTGGCAAATACCGCATTGATGTTACGATTCCATCGGACCGTTCTGGTGATGCGATTCTATTTGTTCGTTGGCAGCGTGATGATGCTGCGGGTGAAGGCTTCTACAACTGTTCAGACATCACTATTGCAGGTGGTGATACTCTTCCTCCTGAAGCTGATCTTGTTCGTGGTGACCTGTACATCCCTCAAGGGTTTGTAAATCCTGAAATCGGTGACACAGTTAAATATGACATCATCAACAAGAACGGCGATGTGGCACGTAGTTTTGATATTAAGGTTGAAGCTTCGAACGTAAATGATTGGGCGCGTCTACTTGCTTCAGAAATCAACGGTTGGCACGCAGAGTTCAAAGACGGCGCAGTCTTCATCGGTGATTGGCATGAAGAAATGTCACATTACATGTACTTCCAGAATGATCCATCACGTAACTTCTTTAACTCAAAAGATAGCCGCGCATCTGGCATGATTTCGGTTATTGATGGTGATGAAGGCGGTATCGAGCCACTGACTGGTGATCTCTACGAATTGATTAAGAGTGACAAGGTTGTAAATGCTGGCGACAAAGTGGTTATTGCGACTAGCGAAGCAGCGAATCTAACGCAAACTCAAGGTTCAACAGTTAGCATTCAGAACAATGGCACGGCTTCTATCGTTGTAGATACAAAGGCAATCAAACAAAATGAAACACTGTCGTTTGTTGCTAACGCAGTAAACAGCGCACGAGCAGAGACGTTCACGTTTGAAGTTATTGTGGGTGATGATGAAATCACACCACCAAAACCTGAGCCAGACCCAGATCCTAAGCCAGAACCAGATGATAATGGAACTTGGGACGCTGGGAAAACTTACCTAGGTGGTGAAGTAGTATCTTACGCTGACCAAAACTGGAAAGCTCAGTGGTGGATTCAAGGTGGTGACAATCCACAAGCGACTTACCAAAAAGACAAGTGGGGTGTTTGGCGTCCAGCTAACTAATCTCACTCGTTAAAGCCAAAAGGAATTGGCTAAGGCAAGCATCAAAGCCATCGCTCTTGTTAATAGGGTGGTGGCTTTTTCATATTAACTAAATATAGGTTGAGGTCCGTCGATAAGTGGATGTTGCACAATTGGCAAGTAGAAAAAAGTGGTGTGCTAAGATGCTTATTCTTAAAGCATTTCATGCGCTAATATCCTTTTCGAGCGTTAACTAACACCTCCTATAGTTAGACCTCACCTTATAACGACAATAATGCGAAATTAGTGCTTGAAGCCCCATGGAAGTGAGGGCTTTTTTTTTTGCATTTAGGCTAGGCAAACATTTCAAAACGCATCTTCAGACTGCCTCTTTTTCACTAAACGAAGCCAGTATTATCTGACTCGTTAACAGCGCTGCATGTCGCTTTTAACTTTCACCATTCTATATCGTGGATAGTACATTTGTGCATCAATGCTTCGTATGCAGGCCCGCTTCTTGATTTGAGAGGCGAGCTTTTTTCATTTTTACGCCAAGGGGGAGATAAAGCCTTCAGGTTTTAACGCAACCAGCGAGCAGTCGATTGATTGCAGGACATTCTCTGCTGTATTGCCAATGACCAGTCCTTGTATTCCGGTACGCGCGATTGTCCCCATTACTAATACATCGATTCCTTCCTTAGTGACCCAGCGAGGGATTTGCTCATCCGCAGAACCATGAAGGTGATGAACAACAGAATCGCCAGCGATACCAGAGGTAGCAATAATGGCATCGAGTGCTTCACGGTGTGCAGTTCGGTGCGCGTTGATCTGCTGATCTAGCACATCGTCTTCGATTTGAATCCACACGTGATGCCTCAAATAGCTTTCCATCTGATATTCCCAGCACGACACGATGTGTAATTGTCGATTGAAAGAGTTGGCGATTGCACGCGCAAGCTGCAGCAATTCAACCGTGAGGATTTCTTGTTCTTTACTAGAGATAATCGGATCGATAGCAACGGCAACGCGTTTTTTCACCATTGAGTGTTTGGGTTTTCTGTTTAACCAAACTGGGCAGGGACATTTTCTTAGAAGCTTCATGTCGAGTGCTTTGAACCCTTTGCTGCCTTCATCCAACTGTTCTGCATCTTTAATTACGAGATCATAGTGTTGCTTAGAGACAGACTGGATAATGGAGACGCTAGGCTGAGCGCCACTTTCAACATTAATAGGGAAGGGCTCTACTATGTCGGAAGAGGGATCAAGGTCCTGTGCTGCTTTGATATCAGAAAACAAACTTTCTATCAGAGAGTTTTCATAAGTGTGTTGATACTCGATCATGTTGGTTGGCATTGCAGGGCAAACTATCAACCCCGATAATCGTGCATCATGCAACTTAGCGAGTTTCATCGCTTGTTCCAGTGAATCACTTTTCCCTTCTAATCCTTGGCTTACGAATAAGATGTTTTGAAATCTTTTCATATCGACCTCCTTTTTATTAAGTGTTGTATCAAGAAGGTGATATTTCCATGTTTAGATTGTGGTTAATTGCGCTAGGACAAAACCTTCGCCATTTCGATTCAATGGGCAGTGGATCTCAATGAACAGGAGCTTCCAATGTACACGACATCACCAAGTTGCTAGACTCACGCTTCGCGGCTGCACATTGAACTTCAGTCCACCTAAAGAGAGAACATCTATGACGGTAGAAAATGTGCTTCCTGAGCACTATGCAGAGCTGCTAGCCGTTTGGGAAAATTCAGTCCGAGCGACGCATGACTTCATCACAGAAGAAGATATTGAGTTTTTTAAACCCATTATCATTGAACAAGCATTTCCCGCAGCCACCTTAAAGTGTGTGAAAGACACGACAGGTGCAATACAAGGTTTTGTTGGTGTTCATGATGAAAAAATCGAGATGCTGTTTCTTCTAGACCAAGCAAGAGGAAAGGGCATAGGTAAGATGTTGCTGCAACACGCGATCAAACATCTCGGCGCAGTAAAAGTCGATGTGAATGAGCAAAACCCACAAGCCGTCGGTTTTTACCAACGTATGGGCTTTAAAATCGAATCTCGCTCACCACTCGATGATATGGGTAAACCATTTCCAATTTTACACATGACGTTGTAACGCTCGATATGTCGTACATCCGCCTCAATCAGGTTTTGTTAGAAGAAACGCCCAAAGCTAATAACTTTGGGCGTTTCCGTTTGAGTGAGATTAATAAGTGGTTTCTATGTAAGCGGTAAACTTATCGACAAGTTCTGGATTGAACTGACCACTGTCTCTTTCATCGAGAAGTATCTTCAAAGCATGATCTCTGTTCATTCCTCTTCGATATGAGCGGTTAGAAACCATAGCATCCCAAGCATCAACAATCGCCAATACCTGTGCCCCATAAGGAATCTCATCACCCTTCAGGCGAAACGGATAACCATTTCCGTCCCAGCGTTCATGATGTAAACCTCCCAGCATGGAAGCCGATTCTAGCTCAGGATAGTCTTTTGTGAGATTGTATGACTCTTTGACGTGCTCATTCATTACTTGTCTTTCAATCGGTAACAACTGCTCAGGTTTATGTAGGACATGCAGTGGTGTTTTTAACTTTCCAAGATCATGGACAAGAGCAGCATCAAAAATCAGTTCTAGTTCTTGCTTTGAAAAACCTAGGTACTCGCCAAAGTAGTAAGCATAGATAGAAACGTTCATGACATGCATAAAAGTCTCTCTCGAATATTCAGCCATTTCTTGCAGTAGAAACAGTGCTTTATCTGAGTTTGAGTGGTTACGCGCGATGCTGTAAACGTGGTCGATATTAACGATGTTCATTCTGTTACTCTTGCTCGTGTTTTGAAATTCGAGGCAAGTATGCGTAAGAAGAAATCGCAAGTTAAATAAATGGACTTGAATGTTTATTAATCAATTTGTTTATTGGGGAAATCGGAGTTCTCATATAACCGATGGATGTCGTTACCTTTTGTCAAAATAATCTGTAGAGATAATTTTATCTAAATAACTCTAATTGATGTTTCTCCTACGGGTACTTGTTGATGAGTTTGAGCAATAGTTAATGATAAAGAAAGCTCTACCTCTTCTTAATGGCAGTCAATTGTCGGTTTTCACAATCATTTATTGGTGTAGCCGCGTTGGAAAGACCAAACTTGCTGTTGTTTTTAGTAAGTTCACAGGTACACCCTAAATGATGAAAGCCATTTCGAAGACCGCACTTTGGCGAAATACAATCGTAGAGTTTGCAAAAGAGCTTGGATACGATCACTTCACAATAGGATTAAAACGCGACAGTATCACTATCCATTTCAAGCCAAGAACAAGTAAGCTAAAAATTACCGTTGAGTTAGCGGTGAGGTCCTTGCACTACGATATTAAGAATACTCAGGACTGCATGGATTTTTGTTTGTTATTGCGGGCTATTGAAGATATTAAGGCTTTTTAGAAGTTTTTTGGAATTAATGTCACAATTAAATGTGATTAAAATTACCATTAATGTCATTTAAAACAATGGTTTAGTTTTTAATGACTAATCATGTGTGTTTAGTGGTGGAGTCACCACTTAAATAAGAAAATTGCGTAACTTTGTTCTAACTATCTAGATTAAAAATGACGCAATTACTCCGTTTTCAGCCTAGAGGGTACCGTCCTCTAAAGTTCATATTTGGTGCCTTTGCTCTTTGTTTACTTGCCGGGTGCAAAGGCAGTAATGATAAAGATGAAGGCTCTGTGCTACCTCCTCCTGAGCCCCAAACTGCGATTTACTCGGAAGACATTGCAGAGAATGCTTTGTCTGGTTCTACGAGTGAAATAGAGTTAGGGCCACATGTATCTACTAGTGACAATAGCAGCTTCCGTATCATTTCTGTTGCTTCGCTTTCTGGTGAGCAGTGCCGAATTACTGGTACTACAGATGAGGCTTTTGACGTGGTCTCTGATGATACGCAAGACTGTATTTTTCGGTATCAGGTTGCTCCGGCAAACGGCGAATCGACGTCATACTCATACGCTCGAGTTGCTGTCGCTTCTACCTACTCATCTTCCACATTGCCACGCATAACTGCGTCTACGACTGAAGGTGCAGACATTACCATCGACCTTGAAGTTGAGTTAGGTTCTTCGGTACCAGATTCTTCTTTTGAGCTTCAAGAGGATATGGTCGTTGTTGGAAGTGGTACTGCTGAGTATATCAACTCTAAGCAGATCCGGTTTAGCCCTTCTGGCAAAGGCCAAAGTGAAATTCATTACAGCTATCAAAGTGCCGAAGCATTAAAGGTCGGGACAATTTCAGTATCGGTATCTCAGTTAAGTACAAATACGGCACCTAGCGCATATAGTTTTGCTTATGACAAACTGCTAGCGCTTGGAGAATCTGTGGTTGTAGATGTCGGAGGATATGTGGGTGACGTTGATGGTGATGACGTTCAACTCATTGCTATTGAGGATTTTAACTCTACGGCCGCTTTATTTGATGCTGCAGATACGACGAATACCAAGTTCACTTTTTCATCGACGACGCCAGGGCCACATGATGTCGCTTATACAGTGAGTGATCATAGAGGTGGTTATACGACGTCAGTTGCTCGGATAGAAGTCGAACCGGACTTCTCTTTGATTCAAGATTGGGAGGATATTGTTACTCACGATCCTGCGATCGGATCCGATATTCGATTGTTTGCGCCAATGAGCAAAGTTTATGCAGATTATGTGAATGCTTCTTATACCTCAACTCATATCGAATCTGGTGAAAAGGGACCCAAAGGGTCAGAAGTGGTTATGCAAACGCTCAAACAAGCGCGCGCTTATTGCAAAACTCGAGGTGGCCGTTTACCTCTACAGCGCGAGTTAGACTCTCTTATTACCAATGAAATTAGTGCATTTACCACTCATAACTGGCCAACGGAAGTGAGCTATTGGACAGCGGAAAAGGTAAGTGAACTCAATGCTGCAACGGCGAGCCTTTTTGATGGGATTACCGGACAACAGCCAGGCACTGATGTTGGATACACGACGTGTGTCGATATGAGTAACCCTAATGTGAAAGATTTTTCTGTCTCTCCTAGCTTGATCTCCGCTTCGGGCAACGAATACTTATATCAATTGCTCGTTAATCACCCCGATGGAGGCATTGGCGCCTTTCAGGATATTGAACTAGAAGCGTTAGAAGAAAATGGTGTGTTTAGTTCGGGTGACACGCATCAAGAGCTCGTTGCGGATTCGACGGGAAAACAGTCTGTCTCCTATTTCGATACCGCGTTTAACTCGTCTGTTATCTCAACGTTAGTGAGTTCGACAAATGAGCTTTATCCTTTCGTTCCGGATGAAGATGCCTCATCACTTGAAACGCAAGATGGATCAAAATGGAATCATGTTGATACGCGATTTGGTCATACGCCACCTGCAATAGGCGCTAATGGTATTCCGGTATTGTACGATGATAGTTCGGCTACAGGTATGGGGAGCAGTTCCGTATATAAAGAAAGCTTTACTGGTAGTGACTTTGTTATGGCTTTGCATATTAGGAACAAGGGAGACCTTTCTCATGGCGCGATCTCATTCTTTATTGAGCAGCAGGGAAACATGCCTGATTCTTCTTGGTATAACCAAGCTAATGACCCTGATCGCAACCAACCTGGTGCCCCTCAAACAGATGACACGTTTAATATTGTCACTCAGTTTTATCGAGAGGAGTTTAATTTCTATCTTGGCTTTAACAATTATATTGGAACAACTGATGCAAAGGTGAGGTTTGAAGATCGCTACCTATGGTTTCAAAAGAAAGGTGACACCTTATATCACTATTCATCTCCGACACCAGAAAGACCAAACGCCCCTGACTTTGTTGGGCCTTTTGACTGGGGGAATATTGATCCTGCTCTGCCATATTGGGTAGGTGCTGGTGGCGCTACAAACTTCGAAGATGTTGAAGCTTACATCGTTAATGCAAATTTCGCTTCTTACCTATAAAGATAGGAACACACATGTATAAATATCTAACTCTATTCGCAACATCTTTTTTTCTGTTCGGATGTAATAGTGGTTCGGATTCCAATCCGACACGGCCTGATACTCCAACAGAAGTGTTAATTAATGCTGAGTCATTACAAGACAAAGCGCTTTTAGGAACTGAAGGCATTATCAAGGTTCAAGCGACAACATCATCTGAGGTTGAGCTTGAAATTACGTCCGTCATTCCAACTTCTGATTCCTATAAATGTGAAATCGATAACATAGATGGGATGACATTTTCGTTGAGCGCAGAGCACATTGGCGAGTGCCAGTTTGAATACACGGTTGGTCCCCGCGATACACAAGCGTTTGTGGGGAAGGCAAGTGCTATAGCCCGGGTATCAGTGTCTGAAACAGCCAGCGATAATACTCTTCCTAACCTTTCTGAAACGACAGATCGACTTACTGAAATAACGATAGATTTAAATACAGAGCTTTCTGGAGATCTAGATACATCGTCTTACGTCGTTTCAGGTGATATTAGTGTTTTGGGTACTGGCTCAGCTACGGCAGAGCCAACTACTAACAAAATCACTTTTACACCGAGTGAGGTCGGTGTCGATAGAGTAATGTACTCAATGAGTGATGGCTCTAACACTAAACTGGGTACGATAGATATCGCTGTATCGGATACTGCGAACACACCGCCAGTGGCTGAAAACAAGGTTCTAGAAGGTAAGCTAGCAAAGGATATGTCAGTCACAATTGATCTGACTGACTATGTATCAGATGCCGAAGATGCAGTGCTGTTGGATTCAGTTCGCGCCTATAATGCCGAAGCAAATATTACTTCCCAAACGGAACATACTTTTACTTTTAAGTCTTCTCAGTCAGGACCGCACGAGATCGCTTATACAATTACCGACGGGCGAGGTGGGTATGATGTAGGGCAAGTTTACATCGAGGTTGAACCTGATTTCGATCTTGTCCAAGATTGGGAAGATATCACTATTACAGATCCTACCATCGGTGCTGATATTACGTTTACCGCGCCTATTTCTAAAGCAATGGCTGATTACATTAATGCTGATTACATTACAGAGTTCGTTGAAAGTGGAGAGTTTGGCCCCCAAGGTGCGAAAATGGTTCTTATGGACTGGTATCAAGCCAAACAGTATTGTTCCACTAGAGGTGGAAGGCTACCAATGACCCGTGAGCTTGAAGCTCTTCAACTTGAGGATCCATTTAATGAACACAATTGGCCTTCTGAGTTAGCCTATTGGGCAGTAGATATGTTGTCAGAAAGTAGCGCTAGGACGGTAAACTTAAACTCGGGAGAAAGTAGTTCTGGTGATACAAAAGGCTCTGCTAGCTATGTTACATGTATTTATTTGGATGGTAACGCGAAGAATTTCTCCATTGATAACGTAACAAGTGATGATCTCGGAGTACCTACGAGTACAACAAGGTATGTTACTTCAACTTTGTTAGACCCCGACGGCCAGCCAGCGCCTTTTCAAGACATAAAGTTTTGGACAAGACTAGATGTAGGCGGTTTTGGCGCAACAAACACAGAGATGGAGACAGTTGAGCAAGCAGATGCTTCAGGTGTATCTACTGCGATTTACGAGTTCACAAAGGGATATGAGGATCAGATTATGGCACAATATGATGACAGTGCCGCTTTCACCACAGTGACCTTCGCTGAAGGAGGGTTTGATGTAACAAATCCAAATGATTGGAATGTGTCTAAAATCCAAGGTTCAACCCCTTTGTCTAGTTATGAGCCAATTATTAGTAGTAATGGTACGAAGGTAGCTGTAGGGCAGATGTCTCAATATGTTACTTCTATAGCAAAGAAGCCTTTGATCGGGACGAACGTAGATATTAAGTTTGGTTTAGATAGGACAACGACTGACAATCTGAGCGCAGGGAATACAAATATCATCATTCAACAGGTAAGTTCGAGGGCACCAGATGTCAATAGTAGCTGTGATATCGAGATTTTTGGGGACTGTAGTTGGTCTACTTCGCAGAAAGAAGAAGCCGGAATCCCGCAAAATGATAAGCGTTGGTTTGCTTTTCTGTTCGATTACTATGGTTCACCTAAGATTTATTTAAAAAATGCAAGTGGTATTTTGGCTCAAGGGGAGCTGACTAATAGTCATTTAAGTAAGCTCTATTATCAGATTGTTATAGACGGCACGGTGGTCTCGATTTATCAAGCTACAAAAAGTGATCTGTCTGATAAACAGCTATCTTTAACCAAAGATGTATCGAGTTATGGAATAGACACTTCAGAATTTTATTACTTCGGCCTTTCTGGAGGTGCTCATGGTAATCCGGGAGTTAGAGCTTTAATCCACTCCTTGAACATCACGGTATCAGGGATATAAAGTTTTGGTCCTAAACCAAGTTCTCATCCTGATAGTTATTATGCATACTTAATGCGCAAACTATCATTATCAATACTGCCCCTTTGATTGCCAGGAAATCAAAGGGGAAAATAACATGTATAGGATACAATCGGTTTTTTTGAGCTTGTATGAGACAATGAAATAACAAGGTTAGCACTTAAGGTTGAAGAACGACTATTGCTCAAACCTAAAAAAGCCCCTGTGCGGGGCTATACAAAAAACACTAACGGAAGAAGTTATTTATTGAACTTGAGGACAAATAGAACCTGCAATTGGAACCAATACTTCTTGATTCGGGTAGATTAGGTTCAGGTCTTCAATCTGTCTAAAGTCGTTGTTTATCGCTTTAAACTCACTAAACGATAAGTTGTGCTGATAGGCAATCTTAATTAACCAGTCACCTTTCTTCACTATGTATGTGTCGGTCCTGCAGCGTGTTTTAGTCGCCGTTTTCTCTGGGGTTGACGTAGGTACTTTGGTCGAGGCGATAGCACTAATATCATCATAACTTGGCTCTTGTTCAACATCAGTTTCAGGACGTGCGAAGTGGTATTGAAGCCCTAAACCTAACACTTGCAAATTGTATTCGGATTTAGATGCCCACAGAAACTTGTAGCCAAACTTGATTGACCATGAAGGGCTGTATTCATATTGAATACCTAACTGACCTATTGGAGAGATGTCTCCACCCTCTACTTGAGCCCCTAAGCCACCGTACAGATTGTAATACTGTGATAATGAAAGGGAGCCAAGAAGCGATATATCTGAGCCGTAGCGGGTCTCTTCTTCAATTGTATTTCGGTAATCTCCAGGAATCACCATATCCAAATTGCCGTAGTAACCGGTAGATGCTTCGATGGCCCAGTTTGGGTGGAACTCGTAACCAACATTAATTTGACCACCCAGTGATGAGTCAGAGACATCTGAATCCATTTTACCTGTATGATTGACGCCAGCACCTACGTACCAATTAGACTCTTGAGCCATAGAGAGATTAGGGTAGGTCAATGCTAAGCTGATCCATATTAAAGATGGTTTCATTAGTAGAGTTCCTCAAACATAACGGTGAAGCTGCCTGTGTAGGCTCCGGTCTCTACCTCAGTCGATGGGATATCTTGGTAGCTAACCTTAAGGTCAAAGTTGATGACGTTACTTGGTGTGTCAATCGTATATGAAGTTTCATCACTCTCTAGTTGGCTAACACCATCTTTAATCCACACCTGATCTTCACAATTGGATTGCAGGCAAGTGACAGAAAATGGAATTGTGGTTTCCCCAACGCTCGACTTAAGTTCAAAATCATGACTAAGCAGAGTGATATAAAGCCCGGTACTAAACTGGCCTAAAGCGGTAATGTTAAATGTCGTATCAGCCGAGACCGTGTGATTGTCCGTGTCATAGACGGGCTCCATGATGCCGTCGCCGGAGACTTCGATACTCTCTAACGTATTTGGCACATAGTTGACATTCACAGTAAACACCTCAGGAATCACGCGATAGGTTAGCGCTCCCCCTAATGACTCATAATAATATTTGATATCTGCTTGGATTGTACCTGCATAAACGCCTTTCGGCTTACCATTAAAAGCTGCGAGCAAGGCGGCTGTATCCAAATTAAAAGTAGGTCGATAGAAGTAGAAAGGTGTGATTGATTCTGTGTAGTCTAATGAGAAATCTGCGTTGCAAGTTTGCGTTGTACCATCTTCTAAATGAACGGTATTTCCGGACACCTGTGATATTGTGCAAGTAGGGCTTACCAATGCGTTATCGGTACGAGTATAAGAGTTGGATGAAACGTTGTACTGAAGCCCATTGACTGAAATAGGTGCTTCAACGCTTTGACCAGAAGCAGAGGATAATGTGATTTTGTCAGGCTTGTTTGATAAATAAGCTCCGGGAAGAAATCGTTTTGTTGGCGTTAGACTACTCGCTACAGTCCAATCACTCAATGTATAAGAAGATGCACCTAAAGAGAGTGCATTTTCAAATCTTAATTGTTGGCCTTCAATATCAATGTTCAACGTTGACGAATAAGCCAATGGTGACGCGCAGATAAGAGAGTAACATAGAGCGCGCTTCATTCTTCGCTCTCCCTTAAGGTGAGCTTTTCACGGTAGCTTTCATCGTGATTAACGATAGTTACGTTTAAATTAGTGGACTTTATGTTCTTTGGTAGTTCATAAGCACGTTCACGACCCGCAAGAGACATCGCTGTAAGTTCGCAGTCCTCCGTGATGTCATCAGTGCATTCATCGATATAAGCACGTATAAAACTGTTTCCTTTGTTGTTAATAAATAACTGCCCATTTTCTAGGGAGATCGTGTAGTCGATGTTTTGTTTTTTTGCCGGAATGACAAAAAGAGGACGATAACCAAAGTTGATGACAACAGCGGACTTTGATTTGCCTTCAGGATCGTATGGAGAAGGTTCAAAACTCACCAAGAAGTATTGATCTTGAATGAAATCACATTTGCTACCACAAAGGGAGCGGACACCAACTTGTTTTTGGCGACCTGCTTCCAGGATCATTTTGGGGTGAGTTAGGGTGACTCGCCAATCTTCGAAGTTGTCCTCTGTATAGGGAGTACGGATCAGGTTGCCTTCTTTCACTTCGATTTGAGTAATATTCGATTGAATAAACTCTGTTGTTTCTCCTTCATTTGAGATGGTGAATACGCCATTTCCGTATTCATCACCGATAAGCAGCATAGTGTCGATGTTCATCGCGAATGCAGAGTTAGCTAATAGTGATGTCATCAAAATGGGAAATGTTCTCATCATCAATTTCCTTCTGGTCTGTTAAGTACAAAATCTTGCTCTCGTGGTGTTTCGGAGCTGGCATATCGCGCAACGTTTTCAATATCTTGTTGTTGCTGTTGGGTCAGCTGAAGCCCTGTTTCACCAGTTAGGTAAACGAAAGACTTACGTCCCAGCTGCGTGGTTAGGATCTCCATGCCTTGATCTGTCATGGCTTGGAGTTGCGGTTTGATCATTGCTAGGTCATCAAATTCACCAATGTACATAACATTGATTTCTCGATTATTTTTTACAAGAACGATGGACTCCATAGGCGATAGGTCAGGTTGACAATAGTTGGTGCCAAAGTTCAATTGCTTTGCATCATCAACCGAAGGTAAGTAGCACTGTTGGCCGTCACTGGTCAGAGTGAAGCTCAGGCCCTCTTGTACATCTATTTTGTGAATACCAGAAGTGATGTTAGATATCTCCAAACAGGCTGGGCCTGAACATTTCACTTCTTCGATATTGTTTCCAAAGATGTCTTTAAATTTACTGACAAAGCTAATGACTCGACTCACGTTAGAGTTCAGCTCCACAACGGTTCCTGGATGGGTGTAAGCGGTGACTGATTGCTGACCGCTGTTGTGTAAAGCGACACTTTCTACATCGAGTTCAACGGTACTGGCTTGGTATTCTCCTAAAGGAATGAGTGCCGACTCGTTGTTGATGTACTCCTTGCGGTTAAACTTATCGTTAGAGCGTATAACCAACAGGCCTTTTGTTTGTTCTTCGTCTTTATCAAAGCGTATATTGTCTTTGGTATCGACAGCTACAAACGCATCACTATGTTGTGTAGTGAAGTTCAGGCTGTTTTTGCCAACTACCTGTGTGCTGCTTAGCGTAGCGTTAAAAGAGCGTTCGCCGTTATCTGCGATATAGGCAAAGCCATCAGCTTGATAGTGACGGTTGTGTTGTGAGCCATAGGTTGTCAGGCTATTTAGTGTTGTATCTGGTGAGTTCTGTGAGTAGCTATTGCTTAGTGTCACCCGCAAGTCAGTATCATCGCGCTTAACAAGATCACGGCTTTCCAAACTGTTTGTGTATTGGCTAAAACCGTCTTCATCAAAAGTTACACCGGCGTTGCCTCTTAAAATTGACGACAGTGGGACTGACCAATTTAATGCGATGGTCGCTTCACCTTGATCCCAATTTGAAACCAATTCTTCATTGCTGAAACTAACGTTTAAATCCAAGCTGGAATTCAGAATAAAAGGCATACTCAGACCTGATGAAATGAACCAGTTTGTGAGCTCATTTTCGTAAAAATCAATTTGGTTCAAGTAGTTCACCGACCCATAGCCCCGAATATCGGCGCCTAATGCAAAGCTACTCGAAATGCTCAGTTGTTCTTTGCTTGTTGCGCCATACAAATATTCAGCGAATAGATTTCGCTCGTCGTTTGTCAGTTTTTCATAAGTAATGCCAATGCTATCGATGTTCCAGTATCCAGATACATAGAACGCTTCACTATCGATACTCGACAAGGACACTTCATATCGGCTATCGAAAGGGAGGTAGCCTTTGAATCCAATTTGATTCATCACGTAGTTATCCGTGATGGTTGAACCAATGGCGACGGTATGAGCGTCTGACCACTTATAAGCTACAAGCCCTTGTACATAGGGGGTATCGTCAAATGATTGAGCTAATTCTGTTGTGCTGTTGGGGTTAAGTTGAGTCGTTTCGTTACCTTGAAATTGGCCAGCAGACAGCAAGTAGTCAAACTCTCCGGTATTTAATGTGTCAGTGTTTGCGTTGTAGATTCGAGCTGATTCAGATGAGACTACTTGATTACCGGTTGAGATCTCTATGACAACATCATAAACACCATGTGGTAACTCTGAATAACGCAAGCTGCCTTGACCTTCACCAACGGAGCGCTGAACGATGATTTGATCATCTTTGTAGACTTTCAGGACACCGGGAGACGGCGCGTAGTAGAACAAAAATTGTTCATCTTTTTTATTGGTACGACTAAGGTTTTTGCTAGAAGACAAGCTCGCGTTTAGATCGTGATATTGTGTACCATTTAAAAGGAATGAGGTGCTATTTAATGCAAGGCGGTCTTGGTGATAGCCCGAGGTCATTCGTACGGCTTTGTACTCGAGATTATAGTATCCGTAGTTCAACTCCGATGCGTCTTCCTGATTACTGACGTAAGAATCTATATGGATTGACCCATAGGGTAGACCCCATATCAGTTGGTCACTAAGTGATACGGTCGTGTTATCTGATAAATCGGAAGAAGTATAGAGGCTTGCATCATTGATTATCCCTGCATTTTCGTTATAGGTAGCGGCATAGTTTTTCTGGATAGCTTTGGGTTTATTGTCCTCTAGCATCTCTTTATTTACATAAAGGTATAACTTGTTCGAGTGATAATCGTAAAAGGTGTCAAAGGTTTGTGGTGCAAGAGAGCAGAGGTTTAAATCCCCAATGCAATCAACACTGTTGGATTGACCATGCTGTAAGGTACTTACGATTTCACGAGCGGCATCTTCGCTCAAACCTGATAAAACGAGATGTGTAATGAAGCCACGAGCGTCTTTAGGATCTTCCAGTCTTACAGAGTCATAAGTTACAAGCATTGGAACACTAAAAAACGTGCCATCAATGCCTTTAATCTCTACGTCTCGTTTCTGTTGTTGGAAGAAATCTTGGAAACCTTCAGGAACAGAAGATGCAGATGCAATCAGAGGGAGAGTAATGGTGCTTAACGCAGCAGTGGTAAATAACCTTGTTTTTTTCACAGAGACAACTCCGCTAGAACAGAAAATTCTCCTCGGCAGATATTTGCGCCATTTGGAATCTCACCAAAAGTGAGCTTGACGTCATACTCACCACTTTTTAGTCCATCAGATGTCTTGTTAAAGTCGAGTAAAGCAGGCGTGAGCTCGGTCAGTGGCTGTTCAGCAATAAAAATTTTTGCAAAATCAGACGGCGTCACTAACGCCGTCTCTTCGATATCAAAGCACTGTGCAGTGTTACCTTTCATAAACAACTGGAACTTCATTGATACGTCGGAACTCGGAATATCGGTATCAACGGTCAAAAGCGTAAACGCATCATGAAACGTATTGGTTTCTGTGTTTGGTCTCAGTGTTATGTTGGCAGGGGAAAACGTGACTTTCCTGATCTGGTAAGAAAAGAAGTTACTTTTATCGATCTCACTCACTAGGCGAAAGATGTAGGTTTCTGCCTTAGTTCCGAAGCTAAACATCGTTAGCAATAAGAAGGCGACTTTAATGAGTGTTGATGCTTTCACGTTTCCCCCTAGTTTAATTAAAGTGAATCGTCGTAGCTTGCTGCCATCTGTACGATGACTTGTGCTTCACCCTCTACTGGCACATCGGTGATTTCTGTGCCGTTTGAAACTGTTAGCTGAACGTAACCACCAGTGACTTCGTTTAATGTGCCTTTTGTTAAATCAGTACCCGACATTGCGTCAGAAAGGACTAGAGTTGCGTCTTTTGTAACTTGACCCCCAATCATTACTTGTGAGTTTGTGTATGTCCAAGTTGCGGCCGGCTGACGATCACCGATAACTTCTTCCGTAGGTATTGCGCCATCTGTTGCCGGAGTGTAGTCACGAGCTTCCAGAACAACATCAGAAGAAGTAAAAGTACCATCACTGTTTACATATAAAGTACCCGGCTTTATGTCACCACCAGCTTCACCTGTAATAATTAAGTTTGAACTTGGAACTGAGCCCCCAATTACACCCGTCCAAATCGCATCTGCTGTTGCTTGCTCTACGGCTGTTGTTTCTGCATTTACTGCGCCTGAAGCCATAATTAATGCCGATGCGCCAAGTGTGAAAAATGCATTTACTTTCATATTTATTACCTATGTTTATTAATAAGTTCGTTTTTCCAGATAAATAGGAAACGAACGTTTTGGTGTGGAAAAGCGGGCATTTTGCGCAGAAGATCAAACTCTGTGAATTAAAAAGCTCTTAATAGTGATGTCAATGTGGTTAAAAACATTTAATTGCCATTTTTTGAAGTTTAACTGTTTGAATTTATGCGCTTTATGTTTTTTTATGTAAATGTAAGTGGACTAACAAACAACGGGACTAAAAATGTACAAACGACTTTCTATTGATACTGTAAGAAGAACGATAATTTTAATCGATAGTGAATCGGGCAAAGAAAATCAGCCACTAGAATTAAACCGGAGTGAATATAATTTACTTTTAGTGTTCTGTGATTCACACGGAGAGGTAATAGATAAACAAACCCTCATTGAAAGAGGGTGGCCAGGGAGAGTTGTTGGAGATAACTCCCTTGCTGTCGCAATAATGAAACTGAGAAAGAAGCTCAATAGTCTAAAGCAAGGGTTTGAGATTAATAATCTACCGGGAGAAGGGTATGTCTTTATAAATGCAAGGCAAATAGAAATATTCCATTCGAATGTTACTGCTGAACCAATTGAACTAGTTCAAAACAATGACAACGAAGGGAAAAATGATACGAGAAATTCTCAAGCTACTACCATCATTCCTCATACTTTACCTTTGTCTGACATTGGCGCTAACAGTGGAAAAACGATGACCTCACATATGAAATCATTTGTTAAAGACCCCATGTTTTGGGAGTTGTCAATTGGATTAGTGATCATAGCACTCACTTTTTTCTTTATTTATAGAGAGGCATTTGAGTGTTTTGAATGTTATGGAGGCTTCTATGGATAAGGTAAGAAGATTGTCGCTAAAGCTTGGTCTATCGACGTTTGCCGTACTTTCTATACCTTGGTACCTATCATTAGGAACTTACTTCTCAAGTTACACACATTTCCAGGATAGTGGTCTTGAAGTGCTAGTGACAGCGAAATCAGGTATGTATAAAGCGATTAACATCTATGAAGGGAAGGTTTATAAGGTTGATTCAGGAATATATGCGACGATTGGAACTTCCATGTATTTTCTGACTTTAGGAGGGAGCTATTTAGATGGACTCGAACCTGACTTTGCTGAAAAAGTGGTCGATATTGATATGGAATTATATTCTCCAGGAATGACGCCCGTTAAGCTACTGGAGAAAGAAGGTCGGTGGGTAGGAAAAATGCAAAAGGCGGATCAAGAAATCTACTTGGATGAAATAATCTTTTCAGGGAGAAAAGATTGGTGGTGATAAAAATGAGAAGGAAAGTCGCAATTTTATTCGCTCTTATTGTGTTGTCTCTTAGTTTGCCTTGGGTGAATGCATTTACAAGTCAATTTGTTATTAAAGGAAAGTTTCCAGAACGTTCAGTTCATATCGTAGGTTCAAATGGAAGGTATATTTCTGATGCTAACTACGATAAAGAAACACAAGTGGTAAATTCTGGTTACTATGCTTCTTTTTTAAACACTTTGTTCATGTTTAAATTAAGTCAGAATAAATTTTCTACTGGTCAAGTTTTGAACTTGAATGAATTTTTGCGTGAGCATCAGACTTTTGTTGTGTTCAAACTTCAACATATTTCTGGAGACGAATATATGCTGAAGCATATTGAAGAGGATCCTAGGCAAGGTGTTACAAAAGTCAAAGTGACGGTCGAGGGTAATCTCGGTTTGTTATAGAGGCTAACGTCCGCCACTTGGTGCAATCTAAGTGGCGGTGTTATCCAAATCGTCAGTAATTTTATATTCCACCATTTTGATATCTTTTCGATTGTAAGTTGCCTAGAAAGGACTACAATCGCGAAATGTTACCCCTCCTTGGTGGATCTAAAAATGATAAAGAAAACCCTCCTTGCTATGGCGCTTTCTGCGAGCATTATCGTTCCGGCGAGTGCTTGTACTGGCATCTCTCTTTCTACTGTGGCGAATGACCATATTCATGCTCGCACAATTGAGTGGGGCGAAAACGATCTCAACAGCAAGTTGATTGTTGCTCCCCGTGATTACACGTTTACCTCGACTATGCCGGACCAGAAACAAGGTTTGAGTTGGAAGAGTAAGTACGGCTTTGTTGGGATCTCCGTCAGTGACGATCGCTTCATTGGTGAAGGTATCAATGAAGAAGGACTGACTGCCGGTTTGTTTTACTTCAAAGGTTACGGCTCGCTAAAAGCGTACGACGCGAAAGACCGTGCAAACAGCATCGCTGATATGGACTTTGTTCGTTGGATGCTGTCGCAGTTCAAAACCGTCGATGAAGTTAAAACAGCGATGAAAAACATCGATATTGTTCCGGTTTATATCGATGAGAAAGGACAACCTTCACCAACTGGGCACTGGCGTGTTACCGACAAAGCGGGTAACAACATCGTCATTGAAATCATGGATCATGGCCAAGTACACATCTACGACAACGAAGTAGGTGTACTAACAAACTCACCAACGTTCCCATGGCAAGTGACCAATTTAAACAACTACATTCATTTGCAACCGGGCACTAGTGCGCCAACCAAGTTTGGTGGTGTTGAAGCGAAGTCGTTCGGTATTGGCTCTGGCTTTTTGGGTATGCCAGGTGACATTACGCCACCATCGCGATTTGTTCGTGCGGCGTTTTTCGTCAACACTGCTCCGGAATCAAAAACGGGCGAAGAGGCGGTGTCACAAGCATTCCACATTCTGAACAACTTCGATATTCCGATTGGTACAGAATTTGGGCCTGAATATCGTGAACATATCCCTGATTTGCCGAGTGCGACGCAATGGACCTCAGTGATCGATCAAGGTAACAAGGCGCTGTACTACACTACGATGCACGACAGTCGAATCAAGAAAGTTGACCTGACGAAGATTGACTTTGACAAAAAGCAAGAAGTGAAACGCGAATTGGATAACGGGACTTTTACGTTTACAGACGTGACACCTTAGTTTTCCCTCGAACGTATAAATAACGCATAAAGCGGAGAAGGTTTTCCTTCTCCGCTTTTTATTTCCGAAACATCATGAATTTCAAATAGAGTTTTGAAAACTGAGGTATTGATTCAGCAAGTTATGAAGCATGATTTATTGGCTAATGAATTTTATGACTCTGATTCCATATTAAACAGACTTTATTCAATATTTTTTAATCTTCTTATTTATCAGTCGGATGAAAATAATAGTGCTGTAGTAAAAGTCTGATCTTTTCAACAACAAGAGGTTGGTTTAAAACTTATTCATTTAACTTTTATTTACAGAAATATGCTGCTAAATATTTAATTAATTTATAACTTCAATAATTTCATCTAATTTAAGGTATTGAAATTTAGCATCTTTTTCTTCCTGGATTTTGGGTTCTATCATTGTTGTCTTGATGGCTTTGAAAGCGGTGTTAATTCTCAGGTTAGAGATTTAAATTCTCTAAAGCTAATTAAGTAATTTCTAAAGTCATGAAATGGAAGCTCTGTTCGTGCTTGTTCGATAAGAAATATTTTAAGGTCTTAACCTGATCTTTCTCGGGAGAAAAAATCTTATTTCATGAAGTTGATTTTTACAATTTCTGGGAAAAAAGTAATAAACAAAGTGGTTGAAATACAAACATAAGGGAAAGGTATGAAAATAAATAAGGTCAGTGTAGGGTTAAGTGTCGCTTGCGGATTATTATTCACGAGCGTTACTCACGCTCAGGTGATTCCATTCAATAATAATCAGCCGACTAATGACTTACAGGGTGATTTTGAGGCGATGGTCATTTATGCGCAAAACATCACGGTTCCTCATCACAACGATAAAGGCGATCCTAGGCCGCACCTCACTGCATTGCGTGATACTTTGCTACTTGTTAAACCTGTTGACCACGTACTGGGCTCGACGCAAGTGAGAGTGATTGGGCGCGATGCGAAAGGTGAGCAATTAGGTGTGCTCTCACTAAACCCACCAGATCAACTTCCGAGTCACGATGGTCCAAACCTCGACATTACGTATGCGCAAGATATGTGGTCAGTGACACTGCCAGCGACTTGGATACAGCCTGGCCTTACTCTAGAGCTCCTGAATGGAAGCACGTCAGGCATCCTCTCCGGTTTGGATATTGGTGCGCCGAACGAATTGCTGATAAACACGATGGATTTAGGGATGCTAACCAATCCAAGGGGGCGTTTTTACTTCGCAGACAATCCTGAAAGGCATAGAGACTACTTCCAAAAAATTCCGGTAAGCAAGTTGATCGTTAACCCATACGAAACAGTGAAACTCAATGAAGTGATGCTGCCAGATGGCCGTTTGTTAACCGAGTTAGATCCGAGCACGGGTACTTGGCACAAAGGGGATATGCGCGCGTATACAACCAAGATTCTGATGTCGCACGGCATCAACCTAGCAAACTATGGCATCAACTCTTCAACAGCGATCTCAGAGAGACCGCATCCATATACGGCGAATCAAATTACAGCGATTGCCGCAGTAGGGCGTTATCAAAATGGCGTGGTTGCTCACGGTGGCAGTGGTGGCAACGGTATGGTGACTATCGACTCATCGTTGGGTAATGAATGGAGCCACGAAGTCGGGCATAACTTTGGCCTCGGGCACTGGCCAGGTGGTACGGATGGCACAACGCATCGGCCATCTACAGACATAAACTCTGCATGGGGTTGGGATCAATTCCAACAACGTTTTATTGCTAACTTTATGTGGAACAAGCGCAATGGTCAGGATCAGGTTTGTTGTACCGACGGCATAGGAATCCCGGCTTTCGAAGGCTATAAGTTCAACAGAGATGCAATGGGGGGCGGTGAGCCAACTTCACCGATTTCCAAGTACACCCTGCACACTCCGTTTGTACTCGAAAAGATTCAGACCTTTATGGAGAAAAAGGCGGCATTTGATGCGGCATCGTCGACTGGCTTTAGTAAATGGGACGGTGAAACCAAAACGATGCAAGAGTATGAACAACCAGCGCTCTTGTTGGGCAAATCTATCGCCTCGCAATCTCAACTAAATACGATCAAAGATGACACGTCAGGTTCAGTGCTGTTGGGTTACATCAATGACTTTGATATCACAAAAGTAGAAACAGGAGACGGTCGTTGGATTCGCGATATTTACTTGCCGAATGCTGCAAATGTTGTCGCGGGTAAAGTGGTGAATGTTGCGCGTTACTCTGGGTATGGCGTGACGGTTCATATTAATGGCCAATCGGTGAACTTGAATCGCGGTGACAGCAAGTTTTACGTCAGTGACGGTAAAGGTTGGCAAGAAACCAGTGAAGATCAGGTAGCGGAAAATAACCCAACACGTGTCCCTACGGATAGCGGTGTCGCTGTAACAACGCTCGTCGGTTACTACGACCCTCAGCAGACACTTAATAGTTATATTTTCCCAGCATTACATGGTGCGTATGGCTTTGTTTATCAGCCGACTCCGGCAGAGAGCCTAAACGCAAATGGATGTTATGTCAGAGTGTATAACGGTAGAAACTACCAAACGGACAACTACCAATTGGCTGGATTCCGTTATGACGATAACGTAATGAACAAGTTCCACATCAACCTCAAGCAAACGGATGCACCGACAAGAGCAGAAGTTGTTTGCGATAACACGGTGTTGAGTTCGTTAGACATTGAGAAACCAAAGCAAGATCTCAAAGTCTCAATTGTTCAGTCTGATTCCTTAACCGACTCAACTCCTACGGAGAATAGTGCACCTGTTGCCCATGCTGGTAAAGATCAGTCTGTGCTGTCAGGCGCTACCATTACGCTGTCTGCAAGCCAGTCGACAGATGCCGATGGTGATGAGTTAACCTACGTGTGGAAGCAAATCTCGGGTTTAACTGCGACCATTCAATCTACCGACAAAGCTAACACCAGTGTTATTTTGCCGGAGTCGAACAAAGCGGAGTCGTACGTTTTTTCCGTCTCTGTCTCCGATGGAAAAGTAAGCTCTGAAGATACGGTGATGATTAGTGCTCAGCCTCAAGCAAACCAAAATCATGCGCCGCAAGTGTCTCTCCCGCAAAGCATGGAGGCAAAATCTGGAGAGGTGATTGAGATTACCGCTACGGCATCGGACCAAGATGGTGATGTGCTTTCATATCAATGGCATACATCAGGCTTAGTTTATCAGCCTGTATCAGTAGGCACGATTCGTCTGACGGTTCCAGAAGTAACAGTAGATAGCCAATTTACGATCCGTGTAGTCGTCTCTGATCCAACAGGGGAAAGTGCCAGTTCAAGCACGGTTGTGAAAGTCAAAGCCAACAACAATTCCTGCAGCATCAGTGACCCAAATGCGGCGAACTACGCTGTGTGGTCAGCGAGCAAATCGTACTCAGGCGGTGACCTTGTCAGCTACAAGCAGCTCGTTTGGAAGGCAAAGTACTGGAGCCAGAACAATCAACCTGATAACAGCGATGCCTGGGAGCTTGTCAGCGATGTAGCCTTGCCGTGGTCAACTCAAAAAGCTTACTCCGGCGGTGATCAAGTGACGTACAACGGCGTTAAGTATGAGGCGAAGTGGTGGACGCGTGGTGATCAGCCGGATACATCAAGTGTATGGAAGAATGCTGGCGTAGCATGTCCATGATGCTTTTCCTTCGTTAATTTGTCGGGAGAACTGCCTCCCGATTTGTCTTTCTCATTATCAATAAATGATCTTTTCAATTGCCGAGGCCAATGCCTTTGGGCAAAGGCACGTTGTACTTGTCAGCCAGGCAAACGCTAGGAAACAAGGAGAAAAATATGATTAAACCAAAATTGAAGTTACTTGCTTTAGCACTATCGTGTTTCAGTGCTGTTCCGCAAGCCGTTTTAGCTGATGTTCATATCGGAAAAGAGTTCCAGATCGAAGTGATGAGTGATGCCTCAAGGGTGGCATATACCGCAGAAGAACTGGGGTTAGATACACCCGCGCTCATCGCGATCGAAGTCCTTGACGATGCTCATCAGCGTGTTGGGCTACTGCATATTGAAAGCCCTTTATACTTGCAGTTTGAAGAATTTGAAGAGCAAACGGGTGAATTTGTCGCGGCCCATGAAAAGTGGTTTGAGCAGGGAATGGTGAGTTTAGATCATGCTCAGCAAGCGACATTAGAGAAAGGAAGTTCTGTTCGCTTCTACAGTTTAAATAAGGCTGGCGAAGTTATTGAACTGCTCATGGTGCAACCAAAGCGTTTGGCTTCCCTTAGAACACGTAGTGTTTCCACATCTGCCTACAAATTTATTGATAATGGGTCTCCGAATGAAAAAATCGATTTAGTTTTGTTGGGAGACGGGTATACCGCTGGAGAGAAAGAAAAATTCCGAAGCGATGCAAAACTGATTACCGATGGTTTTTTTGCTAAGTCACCTTATCGCGATTACCGAGACTATTTCAACGTTTGGTTAATCGAAAAAGCTAGCCAGCAATCAGGTATCGGTATTGGTTCTCCACTCGACGGCAGCGCGTTTAAAAGCTATTTCCCTGACAGTTCAAGCCGATTGTTGCTACTCAAAGATCGTTTTGTTTCGTTGAATGAAGCTAAGGCTGTCTTGCCGGAATCCGCGACCGAGATTTTCCTTGTTGTCTCCAATACAGAAAAATACGGTGGAGTAGGTTACGGAAATGTCGCAACCATGTCGACCCACAGCAGTGCGGTTGGACTTGCCTTACATGAAGTGGGTCATACCTTCGGCAAGCTTGCGGACGAATACAGCTACGGTAACTGTAATCTGAATGGTGAACCCTCTGCAAAAAATGTCACGATGCAAACAAGCAATGTGAAATGGTCGCATTGGATGGCACATGATCATGAGGTTGGTCTGTTCGAAGGCGCGCAATACTGTGCGACTGGAAAATATCGTCCGACCAAAAACTCCTTGATGCGTGCTTTAGGAACAAACCTTGAATTTGGCTCAGTGAATAGCGAAGCCTTGATCCTTAAAATGTATGAGACGATCAACCCAGTTGCTTCAGTTTCTCCTTTTTCGAGCACGGTCGCATTGGAAAGCGAACGAGTTTTCAGTGTATCGACACCTATTCCGACTGACAGAGTGGCTATTCAATGGTCCTTAAATGGAGACGTTCTTTTAGAAGGTGATCAGGCTGCAATAACGGTAAACCCGACAAATCTCGACTCTGGAAGTCATGTTCTAAAAGTGGTCGTGAAAGACACGACTGAAAAAGTGAAACGTGACCCAAGCAACCGTCTTATCAGTGAACGTCAATGGCAACTGAATGTCGCTGATGACCCTCAACCAGAGCCCCAAAACCGTTATCGTTACGCACGCTTTGTTATTGATTCAGAGATTAAAGGACAAGACTTTGCTTCTGCGGCAGAACTGACTTTTATTGACCAAACTGGCAGCACAGTGTCTCCGGATAACATGAGAATTGTCTCGGTTTCTAGCCAAGAAACTCAATATCCACGTCCGGCAAGCAATGCTATTGATGGTGATCCTGATACGTTTTGGCATTCACGTTGGAGCCAATCTCCTGTGGGTAAAGCTCCACACGAAATCATCATCGACTTAGGTCAAAGCGTCGCGTTATCCCGAGTTGAATATCTACCGCGACAAGACGGCAACGTAAATGGTACGGCCAAAGATTACAGACTGTACTTGAGTAATACCGTTGGACAATGGGCGTCACCGGTGGATAGCGGCTCGTTTGCACCGAATACGGAAGAAAAGGTGATGTTGGTTGAGTCAAAAGGTGAGGAAAACCAAGCGCCTAACGCTATTGTTTCTCGCTCGCAAGGTGAATTGACAGGCTCAGGCTCCGTGATGTTAATCGGTGAAAAGTCTAATGATCCTGATGGTGACGGTTTAGTGTATCAATGGCAGCAGACTTCTCCTAAATCTCCACTTGCAGTTATTGAATCCCCTAAAGAAGCAAACACCCAAGTACGGTTTGTTGGCAGTACGAGTGAAGTCATTTATCGATTTACCTTAACCGTCAGCGATGGTGAGCTTTCGGACTCTGCAGAAGCAGTGATTACGCAGAAAGCGGAGGCGACTCAATCAAGTCCAAAATGGGACGCAGGTAAAACATACGCAACGCCTTGTGAACGCGTTTCTTGGAAAGAGAATGAATGGGAAAATCAGTGGTGGACTCAAGGTACGGAGCCGGGCTCGGATGGAACATGGGGTGTTTGGCGAAAAGTTAATACTTCGAACAATCAGTGTTCTTAAATGCAATGTTGCAAGAAACCTAAATTAGAAATACTAGCCACAAATTACGTTTTTCATGGAATCTCATAAGGGTGAAAACATGGATAATTACAAGAGATTATTTCTTTGCGCCTTGCCGGTTGCGCTGCATTTACCAGCCAATGCATCTCAAAGTGAAACTTACATCGTCCTCCTAGATGATGCGAGTTCACCAAATAAAATGACGCGAAGTACACAGGTTAATTCTGTCAAAGAAAAAGCAAATCAAGTATTGCAACGTTTGGCGAACGTGACTGAATCGGTTCACATACGTTCGTTCCGAACTCATGCCCCCGTTTTGGCTGACAGTATCTACCAAAACCTCAATAGCTTCTCTGTAAAACTATCGACAGGTCAAGCCGATAAGCTAAAAGAGATGGCGGAGGTTAAAGGTGTTTACCCAGACGTTATCTTTAGCGCGGATGGTGTACATGGCCAGAATTCACAACGAGTCGCTTCTTGGGGATTGGATCGTTCTGACCAACGTGAGTTGCCTTTGGATGGAGAATACGAAGTAGGGCGATACACCGGAAAAGGCGTATCAATCTATGTTATCGACTCAGGTATCGATTTTTCTCATCCTGACTTTGGTGGCCGTGCTCAATCCGGTTGGGACTTTGTTGATAACGACAGCGATGCTTCTGATTGCCATGGCCACGGTACTCACGTTGCGGGCACAGCCGCTGGTCGTCAATACGGTATCGCACCGGAGGCGGACATCTATTCGGTGAGAGTCTTGAATTGTGAGAACAAAGGTTGGGGAAGCCAGATTCTTAAGTCTTTTGATTGGGTCATTGAACATGCTAAGCAACAAGGTCAGCCAGCTGTCATCAACTACAGTATTTCTCGAAGTTCTCGTTGGGCTCCACTCGACCAAGCGGTTGATAGGCTTATTACTGAATACAACCTGCCATTTGTACACGCGGCTGCGAACAATAACACCGATGCCTGTACCAAAACACCTCATTCTGAATACTCAATAACAGTTGGGGCGTCCACTAACGACGATTACCGTTGGTATAGCTCTAACTGGGGGGAATGTGTCACGCTGTTTGCTCCAGGAGCCAACATTATTTCCGCCCGCAACCATGGTGGTTATCAATCAATGTCCGGTACCTCAATGGCAACACCACATGTAGCCGGTCAAGTTGCACGATTGCTAGAAGTGAATCCTAAAGCATCGCCGAGTGAGCTAAAACGCTTGCTGATAGAAAATAGCACGGCAAATGCTCTGTACAACGTAGGCGACGGTTCGCCAAATCGTTTGTTGTACGTCAAGGGTGACGACAGTACAGACGTCAACCAACCTCCAATAGCTGTCGCAACAAGCAACCAATACGAGCTGACAGGTGCTGGGACGATAAGTTTAACCGGGGATGCTTCCAGCGATCCGGATGGCGACCAATTGATGTATCAATGGCAGCAACTCGCCCCTTCAAGCCCTCTTGCGATTCTAGCATCACCTTCCGCCTCGAAGACGAACGTAGGCTTTGATGAACATGGGGCCGACATTACTTACCGCTTCTTATTAACGGTCAGTGATGGCGTGACTTCTGATTCCACAGAAGTGAGAGTGTTGCAAAAAGCACAACCTACCACTCCCAACGATGTTCAATGGGAGTCTAGCAAAACTTACGCTTCTCCTTGCGAACGCGTGTCTTGGAAAGGGAGTGAATGGGAAAACCAGTGGTGGACAGTCGGTAACGAGCCGGGTGCTGGTGGCACATGGGGTGTGTGGCGAAAAGTTGGAGATTCGAACAATCGATGTGGATAAACGCGATTCTTCAATAGTGAATTAAGTAGCGGTTGCTCTAATAAAACTAAGGATGGTTGTTCATGACCATCCTTTTTGTTTTATAGGAGAATATTAAGCATTGTTTGGGCTTGTAGATAACAAATGCTTCTATTTTAAGGAGTCAGAGGTATCGACTTGTTTCTCTAACTTTTGGCACTCAATTAGCGTAATTTACGACTTGGCTGAAAGATAATTTGTAGCTTTAAGTAATAAATTTGGAAAATAAATCAAATAACCAACAAGGTAAGAAATAACTGATGGCTTTTTACGTCTCATCTGATTCTTAAAGCGGACTAGGTTAAATAAAGTAGCAAGAGTTAACGAACAAGGATGTGATTATATTCTGTTATAAAGGGGGGAACCTCTTTCGGTACTGATGACTGTTTCTTTAACTCACCATTGCAACTACATTGAGCGAGCTATCTCCTATGTTTTTTAAAAAGAAAGAAGAAATAAATACTGTCGATTTGAATATGGACTTTGTCAGGTCGTTGTATTCATCGACTGCTGTCATTGAATTTGATCTTCAAGGTCATGTTCTGGACGTAAGCGACTCTTTCTTATCATGCATGGGATATGAAAGAACAGAGGTGCTCGGTCAGCATCACTCAGTGTTTTGTTCTCAAGAATTAGTTTCATCCCAAACATACTCTAATTTTTGGGATGATTTAAGGGCAGGAAAAGAGAAAAGTGGCGTATTCTCTCGAAGGAGTAAAAGAGGAAACGAGGTGTTTATTGAGGCCACATACTTTCCTATCTTTTCTCAAGGTCGGGTTGATAGAGTTGCCAAAATAGCTTCAGATATTACAACAGCGCATGCAATTAGTATGAATAACCAAGACCTCTTAACTGCATTAGATAAGACCTTTGCAGTGATCTCCTTTAGTCCGACCGGGGAGGTATTGGATGCCAACAAGGCATTTCTAGATACTTTAGGTTATTCCAGAGAGCAGGTGATTTTCAAACACCACCAAATGTTTTGCTTTGATGAGTTTTACAAAGAAAACCCAGACTTTTGGAAAGACTTACAAAATGGAAGAGCGTTTAGCGGTCGTTTTTTGAGAAAGTCATCTATCGGAGAGAAGATTTGGATTCAAGCATCTTACAACCCAATTTTTAATGAGAAAAATGAGATGTATAAGGTTGTTAAGTTTGCTACGAATATCACCTCAGAAGTGATGAGAGAAAACGACTCAAAAGATGCGCTGTCAATTGCTTGTAGTACGTCTGTTGAGACGGAACAAGTTGCGACGGACGGTAAAAACTCTATCTATCAAGCTCAAAAGCAATCATCTGCGGTTGTTGAGCAAGTGGAGAGCTCAGTTGCCTTGATTGATAGGCTCAATGAGCTTTCCGCGAGTATAGAAAATATAGTTCAAGTCATTGGCAGTATTGCAGACCAAACTAATTTGCTTGCATTAAATGCAGCAATTGAGGCTGCGAGAGCAGGAGACCATGGGCGAGGCTTTGCTGTCGTCGCGGATGAAGTTCGTGTTCTTGCGTCGAAAACATCGAGCTCGACAAATGAAATAAGTAAAGTAGTTTCGGACAATCTTGCGCTTACTAGTCAGATATCAGCGTCAATGCATTCTATTCGTCAATCTTCTATTGAGACCGATGAGCAACTACTACTTGTCTCCTCAGTCATTGATGAAATACAACGGGGGGCAGAGAACGTGGCTAAAAATATGTCCAATCTGACGTAAATCATTGTAATGAGTGTAATAGTCAACAGCTTCAAATTAGCTCCGTAAATTTTGTCGATGATTGTTCACTAAAACAGAAAAGCTGAAGATCACAATGACGCTGTGTAGGTACTTGTCCTTGCTGCGTAAACATGTGGTTGAATTACTCATGCCAACGGCGTGAAAAACGAAGAGGAAGCTGTAAGTTCAAACATTCAATATGGATTAACAACTGACGCTTGCTTAGGTTTAAGGGGGCACTTAGAGGTAAGATGCCCCATTGTTTGCCTTCACAAGTGCATATATTACCGATAATTTATCATTTTTTATGGAATTTGATTCCATTTTAAATCAAGCCAAAAATTAGACGGAAAGCTTTATTTTCAACGTATTAATACCGCTTTGAACGAGAAATCTGCGATTCTCGTAGGCATTCTGTCAGAAAAGTTCTGTCGTATGCTATCCAGACCACTATCGGTATTTGCAAGAATTCTCGGTAAATCTATAAATGTTGGTCGGGGGATCATAGTGAAAGACAAAATGGAAACGTATTGGGTGCAGCTTGTAGACAAGGCAAGTACCGCATCTGATTTATCGGATTTGACGCGCTCAAGGTTGCGAGGCTGTATTGGTAAATACGGTTTGCGTTACAAGGTGCAAGATGGTGTGCTAGCGGAGCATCGCTACAATCGCAAAGGCCTCACTCCCAGTTTAGAGAGTGAAGCATAGGCTTCACCCTCATTGTTATTTTACTGAGTGTTTTTGCTGGTGGTATTTTCCAATGCAATTTGTTTAGCGTCGTTACTGGTTAGCATTTGGTAAGGACGTAAGCCAAATAAAGGCATAATAGAGTAGATGTGATCGAACAAGTCCGCCTGAACGCCTTCGTAATACGCCCAGTCGGTATTATTGGTAAAGGCATAAACTTGAAGCGGAATACCTTCCGGTGTGGGTTCTAATTGCCTAACCATGATAAGCATATATTGGTGAATATCTTTGTTCGCTTTTAGGTACGCATTAATATAAGCGCGGAACATGCCTAAGTTTGTCATCTGACGAAGGTTGCCAAACGCCGGTTCGTCGCTCATCTCTTCATTGTATTCGTTAATATCACGCGACTTTTCATAAATATATTGGCGTAAAATTCGAATGCTTTTCAGCTTTTCAATTTCTTCATCAGACAAGAAACGAATCGACGTGACGTCGACATTAACGGAGCGCTTAATACGACGACCACCAGAATCAGACATGCCTTGCCAGTTGATAAACGCGTTCTGAACTAGCGCATAGGCGGGCAGCATGCTTACGGTGTTATCGAAGTTTCGGACTTTCACCGTCGTCAGCGAGATTTCTTCTACCGTGCCATTTGCGCCATAGGCGTCCATCTGAATCCAATCGTTTAAGCTGATCATGCGGTTAGCAGAAAGCTGAATGCCAGCAACAAAGCCCAATATCGTGTCCTTAAACACCAGCATAACAAAACCCGTTGCGACACCTAAGCCAGACAAGAAAATGACTGGGGATTCGTTGGCGAGAATCGACATGGACACCACGACGCCGACAAAGAAGGTGAACAGTTTAATCAACTGAACAAAGCTCTTGATCGGCATTCTTTTGGTTATGCCTTTAAACGTCGCAATGTCATTCATAGCATCGAGTAGGGCGAAGATCATCCACACAAAGATGACCAAGATAGAAATGCTTAAAATTCTATCGAAGATGGTCGCCAACCAATCGTAATGACCGACAGCAAGTGGAATGAAGACATCGAGCACCATAATGGGAATGAGCAGCGACAGCTTCTCTAGTACGTCATACTTGGTCAAACTCTCAGCGAGTGGTTTGTTGGTTTTCATCAGAACGTTGTTAGCCGTTCTAACAATCAGGTGATGCACTATCAAATAGCTGAGAGCGGCCGCAGTAAGGCTCGCCAAAATAAAAACAGAGGTGAGTTCAATACCATAAGGGTCGCTGTTGATACCTACTGAGCTGAGCTTTTCAGAAATGAAGGTGCGAATATGATGATCGAGCAAAATGTCATCCTCAAAAAAGTAGCCTGAATGAAAGGAGTGGGAACGTCTAAAGAAAAGTCAGGCAACTGGCGTTAGAAAAGCCGCTAATCCTACTCTCCATCTCCTTGTTTTGCACTGGTTTAATCCAGCAATCTTGAAACTTATTATTCAAAAATAGCGTATAGGCGATGATGTGATACGGGTTTAACATCCATTTATGCAAACGGGACACGTATTTCTGTTAAGTCTGTGAACTCTCTATATTTTATTAGACTAGACTGAAAAGGCGGCTCGCGTTTAATTCAAGAGGCATTCAATGGAAAATTCTAATCAATCACAACAGCCTACATTCCTATCTAAAGGCTGGAAATACTTCGTTATCGTTGGCGTTATCATCGCACTAATGGGCATTGGTGCCATGAGTTTACCTGTACTGGCAGGCGTGACGATCTCAACCATCGTGGGTGCAGTACTCTTGTTCAGTGGTCTGGTTCAGGCTTACCACACGTTTTCCATCAATGTTTGGAAAGAGAAGCTTTGGTACGTATTAAGTGCAGTACTGTATATCGTGGGTGGTCTGTTTATCTTGTTCAAACCACTGGCGGGTCTTGTCACGATTACCATGTTGATGGTGATTGTGATGATCTTAAACGGTTTGACTCGAATCTTCTTTGGTTTGAGTAACCGTAGCCTACCAAGCAGTAACGTTATTGTATTCAGTGGCGTAATTTCAGTGCTGATCGGTGGTTACTTCTTCATGCTGCTTGATGATCCTGCATTCTCAACCACGCTATTGGGCACGTTTGTGGGCATCTCGCTACTGATTGAAGGCATCAGCTTCATCTTTATGGGCTTACAAATGAAAAAGATCTCCCAATAAAGACGCTATTTAGCGCTAAAACTTTGTGAAATAGAAAATGCCTGCCGATTCGGTGGGCATTTTTTATGGATGAAATCGGGCAGAGAATCACAAAGATACGCTATGCATTGATATAAAACTCAACTAAAGTAGGGCATCACCACGATAAATTGCAGGGAAGGCAATGACGCACAAAGTATTTTGGGATGACCCGTATCAAGTTGAGTTGGAATCTACCGTTTCTCGCGTAGACGGGCCTTGTATCGAGTTAGAAGAAACCATCTTTTACGCCGAGTCTGGTGGTCAAGAAAGCGATGCAGGCACCATTGGTGGCATCCAAGTGATAAAGGCAGAGAAGCAAGGTCTATCGATTGTTTATACACTGGAACATGAGCCAAACTTTCAAGCTGGCGCAGTCGTGACCACGCAGATTGATTGGGCGCGTCGTTATGCTTTGATGAAACTGCATTTCGCCGCGGAAGTGATTCTTGAAGTCGTGACTCACCGTTTTCCTGAGATGACCAAAGTCGGTGCACACATTTCTGCCGACAAAAGCCGGATTGATTTTGAGTGGCATGAGAGCGTTAAACCACTGCTGCCAGAGCTGCAACAACAAGCTCAAAGTGTGATCGATTCTCATGCTGGCATCATCAGTGACTTTTCTGATACCAGCGAACAGCGTCGCTACTGGAAAGTTGAGGGTTTTGCGCAAGTTCCGTGTGGCGGCACTCATTTAAAGAACACATCGGAAGTTGGGCGCATTCAACTGAAACGAAAGAACATCGGCAAAGGCAAAGAGCGCATCGAAATCAGCCTAGTAGAAGAGTGATGCTCGGCTCATCAACAGAGTCGGCTGTTGCATCATGATAATAGGCTTCGCTGTTTCGCTCACACTTCTTCTCTTCCACTCGTCATCATCTTCCATCCTCTCTTACTGTTTAAACAAAGGTTATCAATAAACAAGGAGAGGATTTTGAGACCTATTCAAACCGCAGTGATTGCACTTTCATTGGTGTTTAGCTCTGTATGGGCAGACACCCATTTGCCAGATTCAGTAGAGGCTGACGTAGTCCTAAAGACGACAACCAGCTGGGATGGCACTGCGCTGCCAGAATACCCAAAAGGCCAACCGGAAGTCACCATTTTGAAAATTACCGTCCCGAAGGGCGTGCAGCTTCCCATGCACCAACACCCTGTCATTAATGCAGGCATTGTGCTGAAAGGGGAAATCACAGTCACGAAAAAGGATGAAGAAAAGATCGTACTGAAAGCCGGAGATGCAATTGCAGAAGTCGTCGACCAATGGCACTTTGGCGCAAATACGGGTGATGAGCCGGTAGAGATTTTGGTGTTTTACGCTGGTGTGAAAGATAAGCCGATAACGGTGAAGTGAAGAATGCAGAACCAAAAAGCCCGAGCATAAACTCGGGCTTTTGTTTTCCACGTTGCAGAGCGTTATGACTCACAAGGCTTTGCGTGATTGATGCTGCGTTTTTGTTTAAACGACATCACCAGCTGCGGAACGAGTGACATCAGGATCATGCCAAGCATCAAGCTGTATTGAACGGGAGTGAAGCTTTCGCCCATCAATACTAAGCCAGAAACAATGCCAGCTACTGGGTTTGCGATACCACCGAAGGTAAAGTCCACCACAGACATGCGTTGCAATAGCCACACGTACATGCCGTAACCAAGTGCGGTGTTAAGGACGATGACCCACAATAAACCAGCGACGTTTCTAAATGATGCGTTTTGTAGGGCACTCACATACGGCTCTGGATTAAAGCTCGCAAAGATGGCTGCGGCGATAGAAAGAATGATACCGCCTAAGATGAGCTGCCATGTTAGCACCGTCCACCAGTGCATTCTTGCTCCAAGAGACTTAGTAACGCTACTGCCAATAACGATACACATGATTGCCGAGAGCATTGCGATTAAGCCAATGGGGTTAAGTGTGATCGAGCTAGGATCAAACAGGAACCACGCCAATGCAATCAGCGCTGCGCCACTTATCCCTTGAATCAAACTCGGTTGTCGCTTGTACACAACCCAGCCAAACAGCATCGCGAACACAGGGACAGAAATCATACCGACGCCAGAAATTGCAGAAGGCAAGGTCAACGCCATAACAAAGATGAGTCCGAAGAAGAGGGCGATATTGATTGTGCCGAGTACCAGTAAGATCTTCCAATCTTGTTTCTTTGGTAGTGATGGTTTGATAGCAAGCAACAAAAGGCCAGCCGGCAAAGCTCGCAGTGCGCCAAGCAGCACTGGCGGCCAGTCTGGTAGAGTAAATTGTGTCACGGCGTAAGTGGTGCCCCAAAAGAACGCCGGAATCATCGCGAGTAAAATGTTCATGTTAAATATCTTTACGTTGAGATAATTTATTGTAAAGGTACGCTCGTGATGGCTTTTTGTAAAGTATCTTTATGTTAAAATAAAATCGTAAATCTAAATGTCTTTGGAGATGAAAGGGTAATGGACGCAATTGACAGAGTGGTAAGCCAGTGGGCTAAGGAAAAGCCGGAGCTCGATACCGAACCGATGGCGATCATGGGGCGTTTGATGAGAATCGCAAAGCACATGGAGAACCACGTTGCCGAGCTGCACAAACGTTACGACCTCAAAATGGGCGAGTTTGATGTCTTAGCAACGCTGCGACGCAGTGGTCAGCCATATCGTTTAACGCCATCGGAGCTGATTTCATCCATGATGCTGACGTCCGGTGCCATGACAAATAGGCTTGATAAGCTAGAGAAGAAAGGTCTGATTGCACGTGAGCACAGTAAAGAAGATCGCCGCAGCGTCACTGTCGAACTCACAGAAAAAGGGTTTGAGCTGATTGATTCACTGATAGAGCAACACCTTCAAGCGCAACATGAGCTGATGGGCTCTTTAAATAGTGCAGAAAAAGGGCAGGTTAATCAGGCGTTAAAGCTTCTATTACCGCAGTATGAGTAAGCTGACGTTCGGATAATTTAGCCCCTGAGGAGGGGCTAAATAGTATTAGTGAAACAAGCAACTAAGGTCTTGAACAGCAGAACTATTTAACCTTAACTGCATCTGCCATCATTTTGTCTGTCGCATTTTCTAGAAGTACAACATTCAAGTTCTCAATATCTTGTCCATTCTTGGCTTCGATTGCCCACATTCCGCCTGTTGCAGGGTCAACAATCAACCAGCCGATCAGGCCACCCAAAAGAATATTGCCACCAATGTACCAACCACTTGCAGAAGAAGTTAATGGGATTATTTGATTCTCGTAGCCAGCAGAAGAAACTTCAAGGTTGTAATTCGCTCCGTCGAAGAAACCATCAGAGCGTTCTAGATTGTAGAAAAGAGAGCCTTTTGACTGTGCAATAATGGAGCCGTTTGAGGAGAGCAGTTTGATGTCAGCTGACGAAGGTGTCGCTTTAACTGTCATGTTTTGAGTTGTACCGTTGATGATAGAACCACAGCCTGTTAACAACAAAGCGCTTAAGGTAGCGCTCAATAACATTTTGTTTTTGTTCAAAATATAACCTTAATCTAGTGGCGTGAAAATTGAGTGCAGATTCTAGATCAATGGATTGGTAATTTCTAATGTGTTTTATATATATAAAATCAAATTATAAATGCGTCGCGCCTATATTGGGAAAAATGAAATTCGTCTTATCTGAAATCTATAGGAAACCATGGTGTTATTTCTTAGAGAAATTATATTGGGTTGTAGAGTCTTTATAAGCGATTGTTTATCCCAAAATATTGCATCTTAAAATCAGTAACATAGTTTGTGTTTGCTCACAAATACTTTGTTTATTATCAATATCTTCGGGCAAAAACTCGCACCTTTAACTCGCACCGACTATATAAATGTTATAGCGATGTTAAAGGTGAAGTTATGCGTGAACTCTCTGAATGGTTAGAAGCCTACGGTGAAAGCCATCAAAACCCAATCAATCAAAAGATTCATAAAGTGGCGGTGCCGGGTATCTTTTTATCCGTGGTTGGGTTGATTTGGTCTATTCCGCAAATTCCTTTGTTTGGATTCAATCTCAACTGGGTATGGGTTGTTGCTTTACCCGCTTGGATCTTCTACTTCCGGTTGTCTCTTAGCGTATTCATGATGATGATTGGTTACACCGTTGCGTGTATCGGCTTGATCTGGTCGATGGACATACTCGGTTGGCCAGTATTACAGATTTCGATGCTGCTGTTTGGTGTGCTTTGGATTTTCCAGTTCATCGGGCACAAAATCGAAGGGAAGAAACCATCGTTTTTTGAAGATGTTCAGTTCCTTTTAATCGGGCCAATTTGGGTGTTTCGTAAGCATGAATGAGACAAGTAAGCAGTCGAGCAAATTAGAAATTGCTAAACTTAACTTATGAATCATTATCACGAATCCCTGTTATGCCTACCGCACTGTTTGTCTTAGTCTTTGTCAGTTTTATTCCTTACGTGTTAGCCGGCCTTGGGGGCTATGCCAAAGTCCAGCAACTCGGCCATTTAGATAACCATCATCCGCGTTTACAAGAGAGAAAACTCAGTGGTCGAGCCGCAAGAACCATTGCGGCGCAGTCGAATGCTTGGGAAGCGTTGGCATTTTATAGCGCAACCATTCTTGCGGTCAGTTTGAGTGGTGTTCCATGGTCTGATCTCTCCATGCCTGCAATTGTGTTTGCTTTTACCCGAATGGCTCATCCCGTTATGTACATTGCGGATATTGCCATCGGCAGGACTTTGGTCGTCATAACTGGCATTGCAAGCTGTGTCTATATGCTTTCTCTCGCGTTTTAAGTTTTGTGCCACGTTTTGCACAAAGTTATCTTGTGTTTCAGACCAGCAGTGGAACTCATGCTAATCTTTCGCCAATATAAAAGCCCTTTCACCTTGTGAAGAGCAGAATAAAAAGTCCAAGCGAACAGTTGTAGAGAGGTAGTCGCGTGAGTGCACAAGATCATTTTCAAGGTCAGTTTGAAGTTGAATTGAAATACCGAGTGAAAGACAAGCGAGCGTTTTTAACCGCGCTAAGCAGCTTACAACACGAGGTGATGTTCGAAGACAACCAAGAATCAGATTGGTTTTACGATACGCCTGATCGCAAACTAACCAACGAAAACAAAAGCTTGGTGATTCGTGAGATTGAACCGTCTGGGATTAAGCTTTGGATTGTGAAAGGACCGGAAGAAGATCGTTGCGAAGCGACAGACATCACCAAGTCCCACGCAGCCAAAAGCATGTTGGAGAACATGGGGTATGAGGTGATTCTTCATACTAAGAAGGTTCGCAGCATCTACTTTGTCGGTGAATTCCATATCACGCTCGATCACCTTGAAGGCATTGGTTATTTCGCAGAATTCGCGATCATGACTGATGATGAAAGCGCATTAGGATGTTACAAGCAAAAACTAGAGGCTCTAGCAGGCATGTTTGGTTTGGATGAGTCCAACCGAGAATTGCGCTCATACAAACAAATGTGGACCGCTCAGTAAAATCCCCGTCATTTCTTATTGGTCTGACAAGCAACTCCCTCCAATCGCACTATGATTAAAGTAGTGCGAGCTTGCCGTCTCGCATCACCATTCCATTTCGCAGACTGATGGTGACAATGTCACTTAAACGGAGGGGGAAATGTACAACCGCGAGCACAAATATGTGTATTGGCGAGAAGAGCGCAAGAAAGGCAAATGGCACTACATAATGAAGTCTTTCTTGATGATTTGCTGTGCGTTGTTGGTTGGCAAGGTTATAGGCTTGTTTATCTTTGGTGAGCTGCAAACGGTAAGGGATATTACAGAGCAGTTTCCTGCCGATGTCTTCATCATGATGCTGGTGGGATTCCCCATTAGCGTTATTGGTTGGTATCACGAAGAGTCGAAGTTCTTCCGAGCCTTAAAGCGCCGAAATAAGAAATTTAAAGCGCGCTTGGAAAGTCGCAAAAAAACAAACAAGCCAGTTTAGAAAGATGCCGCAAGATTCGAACTTTGCGGCATTTTTGATCTCGCCAGTTCACCGTTTTCTGTTCATTAGATTTATGTGTGATTTGTATTGATGGAGTTGGTTCCCAAAGGTTAACCCTAAATGAGTATGAGAATTAACCGGTTGCGTATCCTACACTTATTGATGTGAAAGCGGTGAATTCGCGCAAGGAAGCATGTGCTCATGGCAAAAAAGCTCTCTAGGTTTAGTCCGAAAGCTCTATTACTCATTTTTATTGGGATGACTGCGCTCATTTACGGAGTCATTTCACTATTTGTGTTATCTCAAGAAAGTCAGGCGACAATAAAACAACTCCAAAAGGGGAATGGTCGGTTTGAGCTAGAGTCGGCCAAGATCTTCATGGAGAAGTACTTAGAGGTAGCGGAAGATCGAATCGTACTCGCATCCCAATACCGTGGGGTTATTGATGCCGTGGTCGACAATGATGTTGAAGGGTTAGCGTTTCAGCTGGAGCGTTTTAAAGGCCAACATCAAACGATGCAATTTGCAGCAAGAGATGTTAACGGCGATTTATTGTTCGAAGACACTTTTCGTCACCCTGCATCTGAACAAGAAGTCGCGATTTTTAATGCGCTTTCCGAGTCTCGATTAAATGAGCGCATCGTGTATCTGCTGCACGATGATACTAATCACATCTGCTTAAAGCTTTTTATGCCCCTTGTGAATAACGGTGATTTTGTCGGAGTGTTATATGGTGAAACCGCTGTCGATTACGATGACTTTTTTGGTTCGTTCGTAACAGGAAGAGAGCGTTGGTATGAACTCAGTCAAACCGTACCACCACTTCCTGAACTGGCTCACCTAACCGAAACACAGGCGCAAGACCATCTATCCCATAGCCATGAGCATGTTCCAACAGCAAGCGAAATCGACCGATGGATCATCAATAAAGAACCCTTGAGTCGAGGTAATTTGCTTTTGACTCAAGGTGTCAGTAAATCCTTCTTGGATGAACAATTAACGAACCTTCAAAGCAGTTTGCTAAAGGGCTTAATTGGCGTGTTAATCGTGAGTTCGATTATCGTGACAGTCATAGGAAAAAGGCTATTTGTTAACCCACACCGTGAACTCGAAAAATCCAAGCAGGAGCTAGAAGAATCTAACCTTCAATTGAAAGAAAAAGAGAAGGAGAGCGAGTTACTTGCGACCGTTGTTAAAGCCGCGCGAGATGCCGTTGTTATCACGGACCACCACGGAAAGGTTGAGTGGGTAAACAAGGCGTTTGAATCCATGACGGGTTATCAACTCGATGGCATCAAAGGGTTAGCGCCGGGTGCTTTCTTGCAAGGGGCCGATACTTCACCAGAGACGATTTCAGACATAGGAAACGCGATTCGACAGGGTGAGCAAGTTAGGACGGAGATACTCAACTATACGAGGAACAAACAACCCTATTGGATTGATATCGATATTATCCCATTGAGGAATGAGCAAGGTGTTGTTGAGCGGTTTATTGCCATTGAACGTGATATCACAGAAGTGAAACGCTTAGAGAGTGACCTTGAAACCGAGGCATTAAAGGCAAGGCACGCCAACGAAGCGAAATCGGCCTTTTTAGCGACGATGAGTCATGAAATCAGAACGCCGCTTAATGGGCTATTGGGAATGCTACAAATACTGATCGATGACATCCGAGACCCGGAACAAAGGAAAGTGCTGCGACTCGCATTGAACTCGGGTGAACACTTGATCTCGATTCTCAATGATATCTTAGATCTAGCCAAGGTCGAAAGTGATGCGCTTGCACTCGATATTCATCCTTTCAAAATGGCGGACATCATTACACCAGTAGAAGTGACTTACCAAAGCTTGTGCTCAGAGAAAGGCATTGTGTTCAGCGTGGATAACCAATGCTGTGATGAGTGCCAATATAGTGGTGATTCTGTGCGTATTCGGCAGGTCTTGCTCAATCTTGTCGGGAATGCACTTAAGTTTACTAAGGCTGGTCATATAAACGTTTCCATCAAAGCGCTAGAGTCGCCCTTCGTAGAGTTTTGTGTAGAAGACTCCGGTATCGGTATTCCTCAAGATCGTATGGATTCTATTTTTAATGAATTTGAACAAGCGGAAGTGTCAACGACTCGGCAGTATGGTGGCACTGGGTTGGGCTTGGCGATTTGTCAAAAATTAGTGACTCTTATGAATGGCCAAATCAGTGTTGAGAGTGAGTTAGGAAAGGGAAGCCAATTCCGCTTTGTGATTAGCTTACCGAGTGCTTCAGGCGAGGCCATTGAAGAGAAAACAGAGGATGTGAAGGTTGAAGATCTCTCGTCCGTTCACGCGCTGATTACCGATGACAATCGGATGAATCAAATCATCGCCAAAGTCTTTTTAGATAAGTTAGGGGCGAAAAGTCACATATGCAGCAGTGGACAAGAAGCGCTGAACTTGTTGAACGAGCAGTCTTTCAATCTCATCATTATTGATAACCATATGCCAGAAATGAGTGGTATTGAGGTCGTTAAGCGAATCCGCGAACAAGGGCTGGATGATGTCGTGATCTTCGGTTGGACTGCGGATGTGATGCAACAATCGACACAATCTTTTATCGATGCGGGTGCCGATGAGGTTCTTGCCAAACCACTCATCAAAAAGGATCTCATGGATGCTTTGTCTCGGCATCTACCTAACGCGTCCAAGGAATAAGCGTCGCATTTTTGTCTGTGCAGAAACAGCACATCATCGGTGAAAACGAGCCTTGGGTTCATTACTTCACCTTGCTTACAAAGTAAGACGCGAATTTCATGACTTTTGGCAAGCCTTTCTTATTCTGACTCTGCTAAATTCCAACCAAGAACATCCCCTCAACAGGAATAATAATGGATAAGAAAACCATGTTGCACAGCCAAAAAGTGTACTTCTGTAATGATGAAGAATTGGCGGCAATGCAAACCGAATGTCTTGAGATCTTATACGATTACAACCACACACGTCCTTCGGAATCAGAAAAGCGAGGCGAGATACTCGGTCGTCTGCTCGCGTCTGTTGGTGAAAACTGCTATATCGAACCGCCTTTAAGGGCGAACTGGGGTTGTCACACTTACCTTGGCGACAATGTTTACGCAAACTTCAATCTCACTTTGGTCGACGATACTTACATTTACATTGGGAATAGCGTGATGATTGGACCTAATGTGACCATCGCAACGGCAGGGCACCCGATTGATCCCGATTTGAGACGAGACGTCGCGCAGTTCAACATGCCGGTTCGAATCGGAGATAACGTATGGATTGGTGCGAACTCGGTGGTATTACCGGGTGTAACGATCGGAGAACACTCGGTGATTGGCGCGGGCAGTATCGTAACTAAGGATATTCCTGCCAATGTAGTGGCCGTTGGCAACCCTTGTCGAGTGCTTAGAGAGGTCGGACAACACGATAAAGAGTACTATTTTAAAGGCCGTAAGCTTGAACAAAATATGTTCAATGGTTAGTCTGAACCTTCTACCCGAATAGGAAAGTAAAATGATCATCCGCACAACCAACCTCTGGTGGCTCCTCCTTCCAATGCCAAGCAGTCGGTAGGTTGAGTTGTGCCTGGCTGCGAGTAGATGCAGCCAGAATCGTATTCTATCTCGTAGCCTTGTTTGAATGTTATCAATCATCAAGGAGAGAAAATGAATACGGCATCCGATTCCAGCCCTAGTTCAGAACATCAACCCCAAAAGAAGCATGCCAGTGCAATGACTGTTGGCGTCATGTTTGCACTCGCTGGTACGCTGTTATTTTCGATTAAACCTGTGTTCGTCAAACTCGCGTATCAGTATGGCGGTGATGCGGTGAGCATCATGACGCTTCGAGCAATGAGTTCACTGCCTCTTTACCTTTGTATTCTCTTTTGGATGCTACGCGGCTCCGAGAACCGAGCGAAAGTGAAACACCACGGAATCAAAGCCGCCGCGATTGGTGTGCTTGGATATTACTTAGCAAGCTATCTCGATATCACCGCACTTAACTACATTTCTGCTCAACTTGAACGTTTATTGTTGTTCTTGTTCCCGACTTTTGTCGTGTTAATTATGTGGTTTAAAGAGGGACAATCACCTAACCGTCAGGTGCTGTCAGCCGTGTTGGTCGGGTATTTGGGAGTGGGGCTGATTGTGGCGCATGACCTTTCTCACTATGGTGAGCAGATCTTGCTTGGCGGCGGGTTGGCGATTCTTTCTGCATTTGTGTTTGCCGTGTATTTGGTGTTGAGCAAAGCCAGCATCGCGAAGCTAGGGAGTACCATGTTTACCAGCATCGGCATGGGTAGTGCCGGTGTCGCCATTCTTATTCATTTATCGTTTAGCTCGTTACAGTTGAGCTCGATGAACAATGAACTCATTACTATTGGTGTGTTGCTAGGCATCTTTTGTACCGTCATTCCTTCTTATCTGATTGCTGCCGCCATGGCACGGCTGAACCCTGCGCATTTGAGTTTAGTGAGTAACATCGGCCCAGCAATGACGGCGTTGTGTGCAATTTTCATATTGGACGAAGCATTTACTTGGTTTCACGCTTTAGGGATGGTGCTAACCATTGTCTCGGTCGTGATGATCAACCGATTCAAATCATAAATCGGTACAACGGCAAAGGATGAAGTAAGTTGTGATGTTTATAGATGGATAATGTTTATAGAGGAAAAGGCAGGTCGATGAGTGTCGACCTGCCAAAGGGTTAGAACACAAAGTTAAGCATAATGGTGTACATATTAGCGTCGTCATCGGAAGGGTTAGAGACGAACGCGCCAGAGGCGTCACGATAAGCCTTGAAGTGTTGCCACTCTGCATTGAGTGACACATTGTAGTGAAGATCGTATCTCACACCGAAGAGGTAGCTATCGCCAACTCGATGTTCATGATCATCAAACTGCTGACCATAGGTCGCATAAGGTGTGAACTTGTTTAAGTTGTAGGTACCTTGCACATACCATGCGGAAGCAATGTCGTTGGTTTGTCCTTCCACGGTTAACGTCAGCGCATCAAACTCGTACTCAGCACCAAGTGAGAATAGCTGAATGTTTTGGTCTTTCGCTTTGATGGTTTGATCCGGAATCTGAACGATACCCACACCAGGAATATTGGTGGTCAGGTTACGTAGCTTGGTCTCTTGATCGTAATTTGAGTCTAAATACGTAAAGTTCCAACGGTAGTAATCCCCACTCAAGATAAAGTTCACACCGTACATTTCATTGGTTTTAAACGTTAGCTCAGTATTGGCGTTAAAGTCGACGGTGCTTTCATCACGAAAGCCAATAAAAGGCGTTGTGGTTAACGTCATGCTGTCGTTGAGCTCGTAGTTCCACAAGAATGAAATGCCATTAAAGGCGGTAATCCCCAAGATACTGTCGTAAACCTCATTTGGTGGGCGCGCTGGCGTAAAGGCGTGACCTACATAGTAATACTCGGAGGCCAAGAACACCGGCATTCTTAAACGACCACCACGAAATTCAACATTACCGTAGGTGTAAGCGAGATAAGCCCATTCAAGTTGTGGATCGCTCCAGTGATCTTGCGGTCTTTTCACCACTTGTGCGGAAGCTTTAAAGGCATCGTAGTAGAAGTCGAGCTGAACGCCGAACGTGGTATCACAGTCGTAACAGTTTTCGTCGTCGATAAATCGGTTTACTAAGACAGGCGTTTCATTGTCGGTGGTTGCCCAAGACGTCGAGCCAAAGCCGCTCAATGATAAGTTGTCCGTTAATTCTATCGCCGCCAAGCTCGGAAAGGCCACACTGCTAAGCGCTGCTGCTGTCATTGATGCGATGAGTGTTTTCTTCATATTATTTCTCCGAACTTACAACGTAGAGGATTTGTGCATCAGAAGGGAGGCTACTCACCGGTGCATAGCCAATGCGATTCGGCTTTTCTTTCATCCAGGCTAATAGGGCATCCATGTTGGAATTGTCGATAACTTTTGGTGGACGTGCTTTGCCAGAGAACGACAAGCTCGCCCAGTGCGCGTTCATTTGCGCGATGTTTTTGTTGAGTAAATAGCGATAAAACTCTGATCGTTCAGAGGAAGTATCAGGCCAATCAGACAGCTCAATACGCTTACCTTGCAAGCGCTTAGTCTTACCACGATAAAGCTTTCTTGCTTTGGTTATACTGAGCTCATCAAAGCCTGAGTCGAGAGAGAAAATCGCATACTGGTCTGCCGCCAATGCTTCGCTATCAAAAGACATCAACAGGGCAAAGGCGATCATTGCAGTAGAGAGTGATCTCAACACTTTGTTTTTGTTCACTAAGAAATGGGTATCCATGACCATTACCTTATCCGTTAAATCACACTTTCAATTTGGTGAAGAAGTTTTTCTTTTCTCACCGGCTTTGGCACATAGGCATCCATACCTGAGTCGTAACAGCGCTGAATATCGTCGTCCACCACACTTGCCGTCAGTGCAATGATCGGGGTTTTAGGCAGACCAGAAACTCGTTCATAAGCGCGAATTTCTTTTGTCGCCTGAAACCCATCCATCACTGGCATCATGCAATCCATCAAGATGATGTCGAAGCTGTTATCTTGTTGGAACATGTCCACGGCAATTTGACCATTTTCGGCGATCTCAAATTGATAGCCCGCTTTGCTCAGCAGCAATGACGCAACCTTCTGGTTAACGGTATTGTCTTCGACCAACAAGATGCGTTCTGAGCGGCTTGGCAAGGTGTTCATTGCAGGCTCTTCAGGCTTGTCTGCCGGGCGTGTTTTTGCTGCGGCGCTGATTGGGGTTGGCACAACTGTTGATGTGTCCACTTCTGGAAAATCAACGGCTTTTGCCAGTTTTTCTTTAAGGATGTTAGCTTTGAATGGTTTGGGTACATAGTCATCCATGCCGACATCAAAACACTTCTGGATGTCGTCATCGACCACACTTGCGGTTAGCGCAATGATTGGAATGCGGTAACTGCGGTTCTCTTCTTTTTCGACTTGGCGGATTTTCTCTGTTGCTTCAAACCCATCCATAACGGGCATCATGCAGTCCATTAAAATCAAGGCGTATTGGTTCTTCTTGAACATGTCGACCGCTTCTTGCCCGTTGGCGGCGAGGTCGAACGTGAAGCCGGCTTTTGTCACATGTAAGCCCGCAATTTTTTGGTTTACTGTGTTGTCATCGACCACCAAGATTTTGTTTTTGGTATTGGCCGTCGCACTTGCTGTCACTCGTTGTGCCGCTTGGCTAAATTTGGCCTCACAGTTTTCAAGCGCTTTCACCAAACGTTGGCCAAGCAGAGGTTGCGTGATCATTGCGCTGACGCTTTCGCCGAAGTCAAATTGGTCGCTTTGTAGATGTTTGATTAGGCAAACGCGTACATTTTGAGTCTCCAATCGGTGGAAGGCATCTTCGCTTTCCATTGCCGCATTTGGTCGCGTTTCGGCATAGATGACGATGACGTGTTCTTTGTCGTTAATCCAAGTTGGAAGAGCGTCTAAGCTCGTCACGGATTGATGAACCGCAATGCGATAAAAGTTCAGTTCATCACGTAGTGTGCTCTCCATTGCGGCATCTTCACAAACCAACCAAATTTGGCTGTTAGCCGCGGCATGTTTGGCATCAAAGTCTAGCTGAACAACAGAAGGGGACAGTTGGAAGAAAAAGCGACTGCCTTGGCCTTTTTCGGATTCCAATTGAATCTTGCCGCCCATTAACTCAACAAGCTGAGTACTGATTGCTAAGCCAAGACCGGTACCACCAAACTGGCGTGTTGTAGAGTCGTCTTCTTGTGCAAATGGTTCGAAGATTTTCTTCTGTTGTTGTTCGTCGATACCGATACCTGAATCTCGAACAGAGAACTCCATGACCGCGTTAGAGCCAGAAACACTATGAGTGGTAACAGAAAGAAGCACCGTGCCTTTTTCCGTGAATTTAACCGCGTTAGACATAAAGTTCATCACTACTTGGCGTAAGCGGTGATCATCAATCATCAAACGGAAAGGTGTGTTACGACTGATGCTCACTTGAAGATCGATGCCTTTCTCTTTGGCTTTAGGCGACACGATAGAAGCGATGTCGTAAATAGATTCGCGAACACAAGTTGAATGCGGGCTGATAAGTAGCATGCCGGATTCAATTTTTGAGAAGTCTAGAATGTCGTTAATCAAGCTCAACAGTAGTTGCGATGAAGTCTCGATAGTATCCACATAGTCGCGTTGTGTGGCAGTGAGGGAGGTATCAGACAACACTTCTGATATACCGATAACACCGTTAAGTGGCGTTCGTATTTCATGCGACATGTTAGCGAGGAAGCTACTTTTTGCTTTGCTGGCTTTGATCGCATCGTCTTTGGCGCGCTCAGCGTCTTCCTTTGCTTGTGTCAGTTTGATGTTGGCTTGTTCACGCTCATAACTCAGTCTTTCCACTTCTTGAGCAAACTTGCTTAACTCATCTTTACCTTTAACGAGCTCTTCAAGCGGCGATTCCTCACTGTAGCTATCACGACGAAGAAATTCCAAAACCAACTGAAGATTACTCGTCACTTTACGAACCAGACGTAACGCCAAGCTAATCACCAAAATGGTAATGACAGACATGATACCGATGAACATCAAGCGCTGTTGGTTTGCAGTCGTAATTGCATGATCCACGTCGGCTTTCAATTGCTCGGTCATTTTGTTGTCGACGTTTTTAAGCAACGCTAAGCGTCCGTTTAATGCAGTTAAACCTGCGGCAACTTCACCTTCTGGCAGAGTGCTGAGTGCTTCTTCGTTGAACAGAAAGCTTCTGAACTCTTGGCTAAGGACGAACACTTCATTGGTGAATGTTTCGATCAACAGTTCAACTTGTTGTTGGTTGGCATTAAGTGTGACGAAGCGTTCAAGGAACAATTGTTGGTTTTTGACGAGCGATTCAATCTCGCTGCTGATGTCAGCGTCATAAAATTGGTTTTGCTCAACGGAGTAAATCAGATATTGGCTCAGGCGGTTTTCTTCTTTGGACCAAAACATCAACCATTCAATCTGCATAAGGGCAGAGAGGTGGGCTTGGATTTCGAATGTAGCATCATTAAAAGGGACTTTCTCTAACGCCAATAGAATCTGTTTGTAGGTGTCTGCACGCCACTCTGCAACGTCTAAGCGCTCATCCATGTCCGTTGTTGTTGCGAGAGAAAGACTGGCTTCTTCCAGACTCGCGAGCAGGTCCGCCATTTCTACGCCATTGTCGGCAAAGATATTCTTGGCTTCATTATTGAGCGACTGCGTGACGGTTTTGATCTCCGACTCTTTGTCTGACACTTCGCTGTTATTCGGCAAGTTATACAGATAAGAGACGCTATCCATATAGTCGGAAAACAGTTGTGCTTTCTCCAGATCTTGAGCCTGAGTGGAAAGCCTGTGAACTTGTTGCCCCGCAAGAAAGAGGAGTAAAACGATGGGTAAAAAAACTAAGCTAAACAGCTTGTGCTTAACAGATAGGTTATTCCATGAAAACGATCCGACCACTGTGCACGTCCATATCCAATAAGTTGATATGAAAAGTGTAGGCTAACTATCTCAATTGTTAGAAATCGAGCAGAAAAATTCACACTTTCGCCATATAAAAATTGTGATGCTCGTTACAAAAGGTCGGTGTTTGAAAGAGATAAATCTTCTAATCTATCAATAAAAACAGGGTTTCTCACTTAGTGAGAATTATTCAACGCAATGATATTTATAAACAAAAATCATTTGTCGAGTGAGTAAAATGTTTTGTCGTAAAAGGTCATAAAGTGGCTGTGTCGATATACAGGGGTGGGTATAATCGTCGGATTTTCTTGCTAATGAGACTTTGTGAAATATGTGCTTGTGATTTCCCAGAGTTGTACTTCAAACGATGCAAAGGTTAGTGGGAAAAAGGCTTACATAAAAAGTTAACCTCCATACGACAACAAATAACAATAACTAAATCATGAACGTATCTCGAAGTCTTCAATCGGTCACTCTGCGTTACACTGTCCCGATTGTCTTGATCGCGCTTTTCACTAACTTCACCTACTGGGCATACCAGCAGGTCGACGAAGCGAAAAACCTAGCCCGATACCATGTTAAATCTGCAGAGCTCAACCTTGGTACTATCGTTGATGGTTACCGTGATCTGCTACGCGCAATGAGTAAAGATGAACACTTCATCGAATCAGACATCACATTGCAAGAGCGTGCGCAACGTGCGGTTCCATATAAGCAAGCCTTTGAACTGGCAGGCATTGGATTCAGCGACGGTGTGGGGAACATGGTCAGTACACATAACAGCAAAGTGCATTCCATCGCTCATCGGGATTATTTTCATCAAGTGATCCGCAGTAAGAAAGCGGTGATGACAGACGTTCTCACCGATGTCTCAAATGGCAAAACTGTTTATGTGCTGTGTCGTCCTATGTTTGACGAACTCGGTGACTTGATGGGCACCATCTCGGCGTCTATTCATTTCAGTGAAATTCAAACTGCACTTCAGACCGACAATGAACATGACATCTACAGCGTCTTGTTAGATGAAAATCTCAACATCATCAGTCATTCCAAAGACACGCATTATGTCGGTATCAACTTATTTAACTACGGCTACGAAAAGCTTTTTCATCGAGAAGACAACCTAAAAGCGTTAACTGAAGGAAGGAGCGGTGGTTTCTTTACTTATAGTACACCGCTTGATTTGTCTTACGTTGAATTCACCAAGATAGAAGGCACGCCTTGGATTCTGCTTTCAAAAGCTAAGTTCAGTACCTTGCTGGGCGATGGAACTTTGATGTTTGGTGCGAACGTGATGTTGATTGTCGCGATTTACGTCGTCATCGCACGTTTGATGGGTAAGCAGGTGGTTGGTTTGACTCAACCGCTTGACCGATTCTTAGAAGAGAGCAAAGTAGTGTTCAACGACAGTTCGATGGAGCTAAAAGAGCACTTTGAACAAGTTCTTCAAGCCAGCCGTAATGGCGTGTTTTGTTCACGCAGTGGGTTGCTCACGAGGGAGTATTTCTTGCGAGGGGCAGAAAAGTCGTTGTCTCTTAGTAATACGCCCAAAGCTTGTATCTTCTTTGATATGGATAACCTCAAGTACATCAACGATACATACGGTCACTTAGCGGGCGATAAAGTTATCGCTCTGTTTGTAGCGGTGTTGAGAGAGAGTTTTGGCCACAAGCGCGACATCATAGGTCGATTTGGTGGTGATGAGTTTGTGGTGTTAACGCAAGAGTTTCGAACTAAGCGTGAATTAGAGCTCAAGCTAGACAAATTCCTCGCTAAATTACAAAGCACGGCGGATCGTTTAGGCATTGATATCAGTTTAACTGCGTCAATTGGGGTTGTTCTCACAGAGGGCGTGGGGCGCGATATTGATATTCTGCTGCACTGTTCCGATATGGCGGTGTACCGAGCGAAGCAGTTGGGTAAAGGGCGTTACGCGTTTTATCATACTTCGATGGTCGAAGTGCCGATATTCAGTTAGCAAAAGGGAGGTGTTCAGCCTCCCTTTTTTATTGTGTCTCAGTCGCTAGTGGTGAGTTAAGCCGTAACTGCTTGAGGCTGTTTTCTCAACACATAGATGTCATGATCTCGCAATAGGTAGAGAGCGAAACACGCAGCAAGCATCGGCCACGCCGCGAAGAATAATAGGTTGTTGAACGGGTCTAGGTACTTCGCGAACGAAGAGAAAGTCGAGCCTGCGTGCAATACCAGAATTGCAAGATAAGTCAGGTTCTTCCAAAGTCCAGCCACAAAAATCCCAATGAACACCAACTGGGCAATACCTAACGCGACAGAAAATCCACTCGAAATATCTAAACCATAGAAGCCAGAGAACACTTTCATTGCATGCTCTGGTACCAGCACTTTGTCTAGCGCCCACATGATAAATACCAACGCGATACTTAAGCGCAATGCTAACAGCCCTAATCCCAACTGACGTTGAAGCTTTGGTTGGAGCGTTTCTTTCATTTTCATTCCTTTATTGAGTAGTGAAGGTTCCTTATGGCAGACCGACTGTTTCTTAAACTGATTACAACGAGATATGTAAATATTCGTGTCTCGTTCCAATTTGGATTCTTGTCAGCACAACACATAAGCCACGGAAATATGACTGAATTGGCAAAAATGAAGTATTCGCAGGCTCAAGGTGGATGTAGCTCATAGAAGATGTCACTCTTTCTTTTGAGCGAGGAGTCGCTGCAAAGCACAAAAAGGAGAGACATGTGAGCAAAGTGGATTGGCATAAAAACCATATTGAAGACAATACGTTAATAACGTCTTCCTACAAGAGCACTCAAAATGTACGTTGTTACTTCAAATCCAAATGTGGAGACGATTTCAAGTTTGATCGCAGCTTTATGCAGTGGATGAACGACGCAGAAGGAACAAGCATGGGTGAGGCCGCACAAGAGTGGTTACGCAGGCAGCAAGCAAAGTAATGTTATGGATAGCTATCAATACCGTTTAAACAATGCTCTCTTTAATTCGTTATGGACCAAAGCGGCAGGCGAGAAGTATCCCTCTGAACTGCAGCCTTACAGCAGTTGCATTGTCCAGTTACTCGAACAGCTCCAAGTTAAACTCAATGCAGGCAACCCCGAGACTGTATTAGACCTAGGTTGTGGATCTGGTGGTTTTAGTCGCTGGCTGAACCAGACATTAAACTGTCACGTTTTAGGTGTCGATCGTTCTGAATTTGCGATTGAGTATGCTCAACAACATACACTGAAAGGCTCAAGCATCGAGTTTTTCAAATTAGAGTTTGAGAATTTATCCAGTCTTTCAGCAAAGTTTGACAGTGTGATCAGCATTGATGCACTGCCATTTGCAAGAGATGAGTACCAAGTGCTATCGGATATCCATCGTTTACTTAACAAAGATGGGCAACTGATCTTCACGACACGAGAGCCATTAGAAGGATCGCCTAAATTAAATAAGCTCGGAAGCGCATGGCGTTTAGCGCTCGAAAAAAACGGATTTGAATTAATTGAGGCCACTGAAAGAGAGGGGATTTCCGAATTTTGGCATGCCGTCTATCAAGAATGGGTGGGTCATGAAGTTCAATTAAGAAAAGTATTACCACAAGAAGTTGTTGATGGGTTGATGTTGGAAGTTGAACAAGTTGGACCTCGTTTGTTTGATGGACGACCTTGGTGGTTGATTCACGCTAAACGTATCGAAATGGAAGAACAGAACGAAAAACAATGAGTATTGTAGAAACGTTAACTCAACAGTTAAGTGAGATTGGATACCCAGAGAAGCGAGTGCGTACGGGCTTGGTGAGGGCGATCTCTGCCGATGGTTTTCGAAGTTTAGACAGTAAGCAAGCAGACTTCGTTTTTGAGCAGTGTGAAACGTTGCTGGCAGAGCGTGATTGGGCTTTGAGTGTGATTGCATTTGATTGGGCGTTCAGAGTGAAAAAGCATTATGACGCCGCCACGTACGATCGATTCGAATCTTGGCTTTATCATTACATTACCGATTGGAATGATTGTGATGATTTTTGCACCCACGCATTCGGTGCGCTTATTGCTCAGGACAACAGCCTGTTTATTCGCACATTGGAGTGGGTTAAGAGTGATAACTTTGCCGTGAGGCGAGCAGCCGCTGTGACGCTTATCTATCCGATCAATAAAGGTCTGTATAAAGGGACTGAGCCTTTTCACATAGCGGATTTGTTGCTCCAAGATGATCATTACTTAGTGCAAAAGGGTTATGGCTGGATGCTCAAAGTGTTGGCGCAAAAAGAACCAGAGCGAGTGGTGAACTACTTGAAACGTCACCATAGCAAGATGCCGAGGACGGCGTTTCGATATGCGATAGAAAAGCTGGATAAGCAAACTAAGCGAGAGCTCATGGCCCTGTAGATTACCTCTTCGGTATTTCGCCAAAGCAAACAGAGTGATACAAAAAAAGCCGACAGAATCGAATTCTGTCGGCTTTTATCGTCTTACGGGTTACTTAACAGACAAATACTCAGAAGGAGACTTATCTGGTTTCGGTAAATCCATCGACGCAACCGCGTTGAAACCGGCAGGCGTTAAACCACCAGAGTAATCAACAGTCCCATTTGGCAGGTTGGCTTTGGTTTCTGATGGGTTCCACATACGGAAGTAATCTGTCAGATCGTATCCGGTCAGGTATGAGGTACATGCCATCATGAGATCACCTTGGCTTAACTGGCTGCTTTGTGCAGAACAGTAGTTAATGCCTTGGTCGCCAATACTGTCACCACGTGCTTTACGGTGTGCGAGTTTGAAGAAGTTCCAACCTTGGTCTTCACCAAAGATGCTCGGCTTCTCTGCTTGATTCGCATACCAATCATCGATATTGAAATGGTCTTCTGCCCAAAGCTTTAATTGGCCGAACATCGCTAAGCGCATGCCGACATCCGCCTCACTCCAAGCATGGCCTTCGAAGCGATCAAGCCATAAAGGTGACTTGGATAGATCACTCGCAATGCGGTCCATGTATGGCTTTGATTCGCGTTGTTCTTGCATGTAAAGGGCAAGAATGTTGTTGGTTACCTCGGTAGAGCCTGCCATCATGAACGGCGCTGAAGCAAGGTTGTGTCCGACTTCATGCCATAGCAACCAGTCATTGGTTGGGTTTGATGGAACGACAGTCCATGTTGGCCAGTAGCTGTTGCTTTGAACTGGGTAGCCTGAGTGCGCCGCACCAATCGAGATTTGCACATCATTCACGAAGCGATGTCGGTTGGCGAGCAGGGCATCATAAGTAAATCGACGGTGTTTCCCTTCTGCCGCGACTTGATCACGTCCGTAAAAATCACTCGCATGGTTCGCGAATACGTTCAGTTCATCGGCAAACTTAGGTACGTCTGTGTCCAGTACGTTTTTCACTGGCGTCGTGTAGACGAAATGACCAGAATCGATTTCTGCCAATGGGACGTCAGTGTTGATTGGGTTTAACCAAGCACCGTCCTTCCACCAAGACGCACGAAGCACACCAGTGAAGTTAAACGTCACAACGTCACGAGAATCCACTTCTAACGGTTGAATGTAAATCAAACCACCGTAAGGTACTTTGAAGCTCAAAGACGAACCATCATATTGGAAGGTCTTTTGCACGCGTGGTGGGCGTTTCAAGCTCAGTTCGTGGTTTGCACGGCCTGTTAAGTCATCAACCAATGCAACATTGATAGACGCTTTTACACCACCAGAGATGGTGACTTCTTCAAGTTGTGGCGCCCATAAGCCTGTCGATTGCATGCTGCCTGCCGTACCAATCACGGTTTTGTTGTCGGTATGAATCGCAACGCTCGCTGTACTGCCTGATTGAACTGGGCGACCTGGGTAGCCCGTCGTATCGACACTGATCTCTAAATCCCAGTAAGAGCGACCCAACATCATGCGTGTTAATGGCTTCTCCATCCAGTTCAGAGGGTAAGACGGGTTCAGCTCGCCTGATTCGGTAATCATTGACCATTTAGCAAGTTGCTCTCGCGTCTCTTGACCACAAACATTACCGCCTTGATGTGCGTTGCTCGTGTAACAGTTCAGCATTTCGACCGCACGTTCGAAGCCAAGCTCATCTTGTACGTTTGGATTGAATTCGTACTGCTCGTCATTCCAAAGCCAAACGGATAGGTTATCGTAGGTTGAAGTTAGCTCAGCTTGCGACAAGCGTTCACCAATTTCTCCTTTACTGCGGTAGTAAAGCTCGTGAGAAAGTAGACGATCAATGTTGGCACCTAAGTTCGCCGCTTTTACCATGCTATCCACGACTTCAGGGCTCATTTCGTAACGAGTAAAGTCTGGGCGATGGTGGTTACCACGGCTCGGAATGCCATGGCCTTCTCGCACTTCAATACAGTTTACTTCGTATTGGTAATTGTCTTTACAAACCGGAACGCCAGGAAACTCGCGTTGAAGCTCTGCGATTGCTGCTTGTTTCTCTTGTTCCGACTTCACCATGTGGAATGCATAACGTTGATGCTCTTGTCCATCAATGGAGACTTTGTATAGCGGTATCTCAAGGGTAGGCATGTCGATATTGCCCGGCCATGTCACCGTACCGTTGTCATTGATCTCAATCTTAGTCGTGTCGGCATAACGTTCATAAACCACGAGATCGTGTTCTGCGACGGTATGCAAGTTAGGTACGTTCGGGCCTGATGTGCTGTGACACCAATAGCTGTCAGTACACAGAGATTGGAATGTCTTGGCAACGTTCGCTCCGCCAACAGAAACGCCTGCCGCATCCGCTAAACGAGCAATTGGCTCTGGGTTACTTTCTTCCAAAGCATCAAAGAAGATGATGCTACCGCCGCTGTTTACGTATTCGATCAGCGCTGTAACGTCCTCTGCGTCCAACTTAGGTTGGTTGATGTCAGACACGACGGATTTTGTCGCGTAGCCATCAGTTTTGATTTCGTAAGACTGAAGCAAAAGCAGTGGTGTAGAGGTTGGATCTAATGAATCAAACTGGCCGCTGCTTAATATGTCCATTTCACCCAATTTATAACTTGGATTGACAAAGAAATCGTAGATTTGACCTTCTTTGCGATCCCAACGGAATGCGTGACCCTTGTTGATGTTGGTAGCAATCGTGACAGATTCTTGCGTTGCATTCGGCACTAACCAATCGATCAAGTTGCTGAACATGATATGCATGCTGCCGCGATCGGTACGAGTATCCGCATCTTGCGCTTCTTGGTTGTGAGGAGTGCTATAACGACATTGCTGCGCTTCGCTGTCGATGCCCAGATCTGCGCCTGCCCAGTAGTTTTCTGGACAAGAGAAGATAGAGGTGTACATCGCGTTACCCAAGAACACCACTTTACCCGAGCCAATCATACCTGCCGTCATGGTTGGTAGATTAAAGGTCGCGGTTTGTTTGGAAATTACTTCTGGGCGCTGCATAACCACCGTTGAGTTTTCATCAATGGTTGTGGCATCCACAATGTAGGCTTTTTGATCTTTGCCAGAACCACGAGTCCATGCCGCTTCTTCACCAAACGGGAGCCAGTAGCTGTTGTCGTTGCGTGGCATCAGAACAGGGAAGGCTTCGTTAGTTAGGTTGAAGTTGCGCATCGCACGTGTGTAACCAGAGCCACCCCAACCATGGTTATCATGGAAGACGTGCACGCTATCCACCCCAGCATAAATCTGATGCAGAGACTGCGTGACATAATTACTGCCAGAAGCACGAACCGTACGTAGCATAGGTGCAGCAAAGCCCGACCATTGAGGCGTTTGTTTTAGTTGTCCATCAATGATTTGTGTTAAACCTTGGCTGAATTGCGCTTCGAACTCATTTGGCGTGGTGAAGTTCGTGCCTTCAATTTTTGCGCCGTTAGGCAGGCTCAGATTGATCAGCTCGTTAATAACGTTCGGGTATTGTGCAAACACCTGACGAACGGTATCGCTGATCTCAATGTGGTTGCCAGAAGACACACCATAACGATGAACGAACGCATCAAGGTTCTGTTTCACCAATGGGTTGTCGCTTAAATCTGCAAGTTGGTAATTGACCTTATTGCCTTTCACTTGGCCTAGAGTAAAGGTATCGATACCAAAGATCAGGTTCTCACCCCAAAGGTATTCAAATTCACCATTGGCATCCGTGATACCGCGTGCGGATTGGCTAAAGAACTCGACGCCAGCAAGCGCATTTCCTTGCGAGTCGGTCAAACGGCTTTTGGTCAACGGTTTGTTGGAAGCACTTGGTTTGTATTCGTAAGTCGCCTCTGCATTGGCAGACACAAACGATCCCGTTAAGTTGTTGCTTGCGCCTGGAGTGATTTCTGGTTGAAGTTCTGGGTCAACGTGCGCGCTTGGTTGTTCACCTTCGTTTGCGACACTTGGATTGAGGAACTCATCAATCGCAGTTTGATCGTCGCTTTCGTATAAGTCTTGGATGTCATAACTGTTGATTTCATCCAAACACACTTGTGCGTCCTGAGTAGGGCACGTGTCGATCTTGTTTAACAGCTTAATGGCGTTGTTTGCGTGTTGGCCGAGTACGTCTTTTAGGTCATAGGCTTGCGTTAATTCAGCTGGCTGTGAACCCATACGAGTTTGCTCAGGGATCTGGTAACTGAACTCACCTAAAGTCACACCACCAAATTGACAATCAAACTGACCTTCTGAAGCAGCGTAGGTGAAGTAGCCAGACTCACTGATGTCTTGTCCATCACACTGAATATCGCCAGTGATCTGTTTGCCGTTAATGAACAGCTTACCTTGGTAGGTAGTCACGCCAATATCGGGTTGATCAGGCGGTAAATCTGGTTCGACCGTTGGAGGTGTTGTACTTGTTGAGTGTTTGTTTTCATCGCCTCCGCAGCCAAACAGCAGCGAAGCGACAAGGATTGAAAGAAGACTTCTTTTCAAAGACTAAACCCTTATGAAATGCCATCGTCGTCTGGATGGCGAGTTGGTTGAGATTAACTTTATCTAAAAGCTCACAGATATTGAGTTTTGATTTATAAGTGCCTAACTTTTAGTGACTTTTTAGGGCTCAATAAATGCGCGCGCATTCTAGTTTCAAATGCGGCAGGAGGGAACAAAAATTAATGGCGCATCGCGATTATTTACACAAATGGGAGCAGGATTCCGAGAATGGCAAAACCTTGTGGTTGCTTTCGCTTTCTTTTCTATAAAAATAGCGTACAGTTTGCTGGTTTTTCACTGAAATCATCCCATTATGTCTAACGCGAAACTTCTTCTAATCCGTGGTTTACCGGGCTCTGGTAAGACGACACTTGCCAAGAAATTGTCCAAACAGCTCAAAGCAAAACATTTTGAAGCTGACATGTATTTTGAGAATGAAATTGGCGAATACCATTTTGATGGCACAAAGCTGGCTGATGCGCACGAGTGGTGCTTTCAACAAACCCGCAAATGGCTAAGCAAAGGAAAGACTGTGATTGTCAGTAATACGTTTGTGCGCCATTGGGAGATGAAACGGTATTTGAAGCACTGTGAGAAAAAGCAGATTGAAGTGGAAGTGCAGGTTTGCCGAGGTGAGTATGAGAACATTCATGGTGTGCCATCAGTGACGATAGAGAATATGCGTCGCCAATGGCAAGAGTAACGGTTCTTCATTCTTTCTAATTAGGTAAACTTTTATCGATTACTGACCGCGCCCGTCGATCATCACCACTAGCGTTTTGCTCATGATGGCAATATCCATGGATATCCACGAGTAGAAAGAACTCAAGCTCAGTGCGTAACTGTGGTCAAAACCTACCTTACGACGAACGTCTTCAATACAAGAATCATAACCTTGGTTTACTTGCGCTAGACCTGTGATGCCAGGTAGCACACCGTATGTGCGTTCAACAAAATAAGGGATTTCGTCTTCCAGCTTTTGGTAGAAAGCAGGGCGTTCTGGACGAGGTCCAATCAAAGACATTTCACCTTTCAGCACATTGAACAGTTGTGGAAGCTCATCCAAGCGAGTCTTGCGTAGGAAGCGTCCAACCGGAGTGATACGTGGGTCGTTCTCAGAAGCCCATACCGCACCAGAGCGTTGCTCTGCATCTACATACATGGTTCGAAACTTCATAATTTCAAACAGGTCCATTTTTTCCGGTGTGCAGCGTCCAACACGAAGCTGACGATAAATCACAGGGCCTTTTGAGTTCATCACAATTGCTAACGCAATCAAAGGCATAATCGGCATGGTGACGAGCAAGATGAGCAGTGAAACAACTACATCGAAAGCGCGTTTTGCTAGATGAATATTTGAGTCGTAGCGTGAAGTTTTCATGATGCTTTCCTTATTGATTAACGCGCTTCCAGCGTCCGTTTTCCATTCCAAGTAGGTAGCGTAGCCCGCCTGCGAAGTTAGCTATGTGTCCAACCACTAAGTAATTGATTAACTTAAATGGCTTAAACAAATTTAATACTGGTACTAAGTAAGTGATGAGAGCAACTGAGTAGACTGCCAGTTGTGCCAGCATCAGAAATTGAAACGCTGGGTAGTGAATCAGCAGTAATGAACTCACCAAACACATAATCATTAGGTAAGGAGTCGCAAGACGCAGTACCTTTCCCGATAAAAATGCAAATGCAGTGCCACGATAGCGAGGTAATAACAGTTTTTTCAGTTTCAAGAACTGCTGCATGTTACCCGCCGAGATACGTAGGCGACGTTTGAAGTCTGAACTGTTTGAGCTTTCTTCCAGTTCGATGGCTAACATTTTTGGTTCATAAACGGAGTCATAACCTTGAAGCACAATGCGCATTGGCAAAATGAAGTCATCGTTAATGATCTCAAGCTCTAATGGTGAAAACAGTTTGGTTCTGAAGGTATAGAATGCGCCGTGAGAACCAATGGTTGAGCCGATCAATGACTCTTTGTATTTCACGTTCGATTGATATTGCCAGTAAGCTGCTTCGCCTTGGTTCTGTGTCGCCATGATTTGATAGGTTGCGTTCACCACTCCCACTTTCTCATTTTGATAATGCTGACTGGCTAACAAAAGCGAATCGCAAGAGACGAGGGCAGACACATCGCTTAATGCAGTAATATCTGAAGTGACGCTCTCCATTTCCACGTTGATTAATCCGACTTTACCGCGGTTTACCTCATGGTCGTGAACAATGAACAGAGTGTCTGCGCAGATGGCTTCTTGAATCGTATCCTGTGCAATCGCTGCGGTGTTATCTGTACAGCCATCGCAAGCAATGACGACGGCCAGTTTATCTCTCGGGTAGTCTAGGCTTGCTAGGTTACGGATTTTTTCTGCTATCCATTGTTCCTCATTGTAAGCAGGAACGATCACCGTGACACTTGGCAGTGTGCAGTCGCGCTTTGAAGCTTTGTAGCAGCGCTCTTTTGCTTTTTGTTTTCTTGCATTCTTTTTCGCTTTTCGTTGTTCTCTGCGTGCTGATAACCAATTCAAAACCAAAGGATAACCGACGTGATGATAGATAATCAGTAGCGCAGACAAAACAAAACCAGCCGTCCATAGTAGATCAATCATGCGTTCTCTCCCTGAGCCAATGTCGCGTAGCGGTTCACCATATTGCGAATGTCAAAATGCTTAAGAATGTGTGCTCTCGGTGATTGGGGTGTTTGTGATAATTGCTGCGATAGCGCATCTGCCAACATTGGCACTTTGTTCGGTTCAACGAGCGCTCCAATTTGTGGGCACAGTGTTTCTTTTACCGCGCCAACATCGCTTGCAATGCAAGGGACACCACAAGCCTGTGCTTCTAATGTGGATAGAGGGAAACCTTCTTGAAGTGAAGGCAGGCAAAACACGTTTAGACTCTGATAAAAACAAGGCATGTCGCTTACTAATCCGAGGAAAGTCACTCGGTCTTCTAACCCGAGTGTGCGAACTTGTGCTTCTAGAATGCCTCTTTGGCTGCCACAACCAGCAATCGCAAGGTGGGTGTTTTTGGGCAGGTGAGAAAAGGCTTTGATGAGGATCTCTTGTCCTTTCACCGTTTCTAAGCGACCCGCTGTACCTACAATGAATTTGTCTGTAGGAAGAGCGAAAAACTCACGCGCTTTTTGTGGATTACCATCGGTAAACTTTTCACAATCGATTCCATTATGGATGGTGCTTACGCGCTGATATCCCAACTTATTCGTGATTTGGTCAGCGACAAAGTCAGCATCCGCCACGACTTGAGGGCGAAGCACTTTAAGAAGCGTCGATTGCAGTCTCGCGGCTTTTTTATTGTTTAAATGCCACGCATCATGCTCAGTGTGGATCAAGGTTTTGATACCATTCAAACGAGCTGCGGTGCCACCGTACAGCAAAGGCCCAATGTGATGTGTATGGACGACGTTTGCATTCAGTTGTTTTAATTTTGCTTTCAAAACCTTGAAGGTTGATAGATGCAAACCAGACGGCTTGTTTAGAAAGTGGAGTTGGTCTTCAAAGTCCGCCAACTTTTCCCAATGATTTAGCGCAGTTTGTTTGTTTCCCTCTAGGCTGATAACAAAAACGGAGTCTTCGGCTTTGGCAAAGCGAAGCATCTCAAGCACCAAAGTTTCCAAACCGCCTGGAGCAAGATGCTGAACGATGTGAACGATCACGTTGCCATTATTGCTTGAGTTTTTAGTCTCTGAGTTTTTCATTCCTGAGCCCTCGACGCATTTCCCTTAATTTTGCTTATCCAGTTCATTGCAGTCTGTATGCCAGAAATAAACCTATTAAAATTCAGTGGTTTAAATCTTGTCTTTCAAAGTGAGTCAAAACGAGAAGGGTAGATTCTCAAATTGAGATTCAAATTTCGTCATATCAAGAGGAGCGAGAATTCAATTGGTTAACAGCTATTTGGAATTTGACTAATAAGTTTTGTGAATCTTTTATTTCAAACCATCAGTTCTTCACAACTGCTTCACATTTGGTTTTCTACAGTGCTTTCTGTCAGCGCAAAACCTGACCAAATACGCAGGGCGTTGATACCACTAAGTCGGAAATTGAGTTGAAAAAACGCATCTCTACAGATGGTAGAAATGGAGAATTCTTATGATTATGTTGAGTCAGGCTTACCGTATTGCTTCGGCTAAGCGAACTTTTGTAACCCGTCGTGTTCCCCTTGAGCTTATGCAATCTCTTGTTGGAGGGAATGGGGTAAGCAAGCCAAAATCTGGTGATCTTGTATTGGCGAAAATTGTGCAGGTTGGTCATCACAAATTTGGAGAGAGAACGGACGGACGACGCGCCGCGTTGTTTGAAGGAGACGAGATCATCTTGGCGTATGGGCATCGCTATGCGCCGGATCAGTTTGAAGCTGTTGTACCAGGTTCACTCGAAGAGTGCCATATGGTGGCCGCGGGTGGGATTGCTGCTCAAGCGATCTCTTGGCATTCGAAGACCAAATCGCCAACGGTCATTCAACCTGTCGGTCTTATTGCGGACTACTCGGGCAAAATCATTAATGTGTCCGATTTCGCTGTGGATGATTCGAACTTGGTTGATCTCGTCCCGAGCGTAGCGGTAGTTGGTACTTCTATGAACGCAGGCAAAACGACTTCTGCCGCGCACATCATCAGAGGTCTGAACAAGGCCGGTTATCGTGTTGGCGCGATGAAAGTGACGGGAACTGGGGCAGGCGGCGACCTTTGGTTAATGAAAGACTCCGGTGCTTATATTGCGCTTGATTTCACAGATGCAGGTCACGCCACCACCTTTAAAGTAAACAGTTTTGACCTGATGAATATTGTCGATCGCCTGTCTCAAGAGTTGATTCGATTTGGGTGTAACGCCATTGTGGTTGAGATCGCCGATGGGATCTTCCAGAAAGAAACCAGAGAATTACTTGAGAATCGAGAGTTTAAAGCCCGCTTCCCAAACGTCGTTTTTGCGGCGAGAGAGTCATTAGGTGCAACGGCGGGTGTCCAGTGGTTGAGTAATCAAGGTTATTCCGTCTCCGCTGTCAGCGGTATTGTGTGTGCGTCACCCTTGTCTACCCGTGAGATTACACAACAGATAGACACTCCGGTTTATGGCTTAGATTTGCTTATTGAGCCCAGTATTTCGAAGTCTTTACTGCACTTTCCAAGCATGACTCCGGAGCTCGAACTCGCATGAAGTTGCACGCCCTTTTTTCCGGCGTGAGAAAGCGCTGGCTGGTTCAGTTAGTGATACTAGGATTGATCATCTCCGCACTCAACGTCGGGAATGTTTTGGTGCTCGATACGCTTTGGCATGATGCGGAGTTTAACAACTTAGTGCTTTTCTTGCTGTTGGGAATTGGGGCGTACTTGCTGACGATAGTCGAAAGCTATTTGGGTGAGAAGCTTGGTCAGCATTACTTAAAAGAAATACGACATCAACTCTATACCGAGTTGATGTCGCCTAAGAACGAGCAACCTCCAAGAAGGCTTGGTGTGTCGATGAGTCGAATGATCACCGACAGTAACAACATCAAAAACTGGGCGAGTTTAGGGGCGGCGACGTTAGTCACCAGCGGATTTTCGTTTATTGGCTATCTCGTGCTTATCTTCTGCTTGTGGCCGAGTTTCAGTTGGCAAGTGTCTTGGGTGGTTGCTGGGCTTTTCTCGTTGTCTTTGGCGCTGACGCCACGCTTAACCGAGCTTGCTTTAACACTGCGTACTGACCGAGGTCGCTTGAGCGGGCATTTATGCGAGCGCATCATGGGCTACCAAAGTGTGAATCAGTTTCGTCAGATTAAACGTGAAGGGCGACGCCTTAATCGCTGCAGCGAGATGTTGGGGGATACATCAAAGCAAAATAGCGTTTTCCAAGCTGTTCTCACCCAGCAAACGGCAATGTGGTTCTGTATTCTTCTTGCGTTATTGTTCACTCACCAAGTTTGGCAAGAGCATCCGGTGGGGCAAAACTTTGGCACTTTGATGCTGATCATCGGTTTGTTATTTAACGCGCTAAGAGACATCACCATCAGTTGGGGCTATGCCGTCACTTACTATGTCGCCAAAGAGCGATTGGAGTTGGCGATGAGTCGCACGCGGGGTAATTACAAGCGTCAAATTCATCAAATCGATACTGATCTTGCTTTGTGTTTGTGCATTAAGAACTTCTCCGTTCCGTTCTCCGGTGAAAACTTATCGGTCAATATCTTCAAAGGGCGTTCGATTGATCTGTCGAGTATCGACCCAATCAACAAAACCGCGATTTGCACTGTATTGAGTGGGATCGTGACCGATTACATGGGGGACGTGGCGCTGGAGAAAATGGACATTCGAACCATCAACAATTCTTCATTACGTAGGTATGTTTATATCATCGATGACCAATGTCAGCTGTTTCGAGGCACGGTTTTGACCAACATTCGATATGGCAATCGACGAGCCTCGGATGAGGAGGTTAGCAGTGTGTGTTTGTTTGTCGGCATCAGTCCAGAGCGCTTGGATTGTGCAGTTGCTGAGTTCGGACGCCATTTAGACAAAACGCTGTATAACCAGATTTTGATTGCACGTGTTTTGTTGTCGAAACCTAAGCTCATTGTGTTGAATCATCACTGTATTGGGCAAGACGTCGTATTGATGCGTTTGCTTAAGGTGAACGCAAGTGTTGAAACCTACACCTTGCTCAGCTTGGTGCGAATGGAGTAACACCATCGCACCAAGGAGCAATCAAGTATTCGGTCTAAAAGGCTATTTTTGGAATGGTCGTAATCACTGGCACCCCAAGGTGTTTCTCGAGTGTTTTACGCGAGCGAATCGAATTGTCAGCCAGTTCAACAATGGATGCCAAACCGATCCCTAAACCTGCTCCGCCAATGAATCCTAAAATGACAAATACAAACGCTGGCAGGTTGGCAGGAATCGTTGGAGTGTAAGGTTCATCAATGACTTTCACACGTTTGTTTTCCTCAAACACACCTAAAGACCCGGTGAGCTGTGCCATTTCGTAACGTTCAACCAGTTCGTCATACAACTCGCGTTTTACTGTCACGTCGCGAGCGAGACGGTTGATTTCAGTTGCGGTACTACCAAAACGGTTTGCATTGACTTCTAGTTCCTGAATCATACTTTGCAGGCTAATGGTTTCTTCCTGAAGCGACTCGTATCGCCCGCGCATGATTTGCAATTGATGAAGCTGAGAAACAAGCAGAGGTTGCGCATCACCAATATTGCTTACCGTTGCTGTACTGGCGATATCCCAAAGCTGATTGCTGTTCATTTCAGGTTGTTTTGAGTTGAGTAGAACCGAACGCTCTTGCTCTAGGCGATTTAGTTCGCGCAGCTTACCTTGAACCATGCTGTGTGCTTCTGTGTACTTGGCGCGAAGTAGGGTTAATTCACTGCGGATCTCGATGATTTGTTCCTCAATCTTACCAATCACTGGGTTGGTCTTTGAAAGCTGTTGGTCCAAGCTACCCAAGCTTCGTTTTACACCTGCTAGTTCCGCTTCTTTCTCTGCCAATGTCTGCTTTAGGCTCGCTAAACGAGTCAGGCTTTGCGCTTGCATCTCTGGTGTAGCGTGCGAGTAGGCGTTTTTGTACTCCGCAAAAGCTTGCTCGGCTTTATCCAATTCTTCGCGGCGTTTATCGATGTGAATGGTAAGAAAGTGGCTTGAGTCTTTAATTGAAGAGCGCTCTGGCGCAAGCAACTGCTCAACAAAATGATCACTGACGGAACCAAGCACTTCTTCCATGCCTTCAGATTTACCACTGGTTAACTGGATTTGAATGAAGTCTTTGCCAAGCTGTTGAACCGTGAGGCGATTGGCAAGATCTTTAATGATGAACTCTTGCTCTTTCGGACCCATGGTGTCGTCAATCAAACCTTGCTCCTGAGCAACCGAATACAGCACATGACGGCTTTTTAGTAAGGTGCTTAATGCGCTCAAGCGGTCTTTCAACATCGTCGAGACGGCAAGGTCCTCAAGGAACGGGTTCATTTTGGCTGTTTCTTGAATCAGCATGCTCGTGTGCGCTACATATTTCGTTGGCATCATTTTACTGACGACAAACCCCAAGATTGGTAACACCAACATAGGAATGACAATCAGGTAACGACGTCGCCACGCACCGTGCAGTAATAGGGTGATGTTGTCTCTTAAATCGTTCATAACGCCCTCACTAATTGCTCAACTTGACGTGCTCTTGATTGCCAACTTTGTTGTTGGATGATCGAGAGTGATCCTTCTGGTGGTGGGAGTAAGTGATTGAGGCTTGCACAAACATCATCCACGTCCGCCACAACATGCAACATATGTTGGTAAGGCTTAAGTGCTGGGAAAGCCGTACTGATGACTGGTGTACCCGTTGCGAGGTATTCCAACAGTTTAAGTGGATTACAGGCTTGAATTTGCGCGTTATCGACGAATGGCAGCCAACTTGCGTCCCAATGCTGTGAGTAGCTAGGTAAATCTTGATGTGCTCGTGGTCCTAGGTAATGGACGTTGCTTCGTTGTGGCAACGGGGTGTGAGGAAATTCATTTGGACCAATAAAGACCAAGTCCCAATCCTGCGCTTGATCGGCCACTTGCTCTATCAAACGGTAATCTAACCATTCTGATAGGCTGCCGTAAAACCCCAGTACCTTTCGACCATTGTTTGGCATATCTTGCGCTTTGGCTGCTGGCTCTGAGAACAAACTGAAATCCACCCCATGCGGTAGGGTAACGGTTTTCTCTTGTGGAAACTCAGCGGCAATTTTGTCGCTTGCAGCCAGAATCAGGTCTGCGCTGTCAATCAGGTCTGCTTCATGTTCCAAAACGGTTTGGTGGTCCACACCTGCTAGTGCGCCAAAGTCATCACCACAGTAATAAACAATGCCTTTGGTGCTCATTTCTCGGCAAATATCCACAGCGGTGGGCAGTGATGTCCAAAAAACGGCATGTTGAAAGCCGAGCTCATTCAGCTTTTTGCTCAGTTGATATTTCATCATTTTTGTCGCGACGCTACGTGCCAATTTCGATTTGGGAGCAGGAATCGTCAACAGAGTAATGGTGTGGATGTTTGCGTCTTCTTCACGACCGAAAGGCGTTTGGATCTTGTCTTGTTGTTTGACCGAACCAGTCAGTTTAGTGACGAGGCGTTTAGCGTCTTTCGGCGTAAATTTTGGCTGCCTTAAGCCAATAGAATTGACCCAAAGAATACGATGGTTGTTCGCTAGGTGCTTTATCAGATGTTGAGTGGAAGATGGCAAGCCGCCGAAGTCTTCTCCAAATACTACGATATCTGTCATCGTTCTCTCCTTGAGCCAATTGATTCGTTGTTGTTACTCAGAGACGTATCACGATGTGTGCCAAGGGGCTAAGTTTCATTAAAACAAGGGGTTAGCTTATTTCTTAATTTGAGAAGGTGAAGATTTCTCATTTTGACAATCAGTTTGAACGATGCGATTTATCACTATGGTTAGTGCGGCAAGTATGTAAATCGGCCAAGTGAAGCCTTGAGTGAGGAAGGTCCCCGAGACTATGGTGCCGATAAGTCCGCTCAATACGGCGTTTGCACCTACAGATAGGGTGAAGTGGGATTTTTCAGTCAGAAGTGAAATGGAACGCAATGACGTTTTTACCAGAGATACAATCAGAGTAATGAAAACCGCTAAACCAACAAAACCGGTTTCAGCCAATACACCAAACCATGTACTGTGCACTGCGTGGTTAATGCCATCCCAATGCGGGCTATAGAAGAAATAGTTGTAGTAGAAGTTCTCTAAACCAACGCCAGTTATTGGGTTGTCGAGTGCCATTTTGAAAGCCGCTTCCCAAGCGTACAAACGTCCCATTGCAGAGGCATCAATACCGGCTTCTGCTGCGCCGCCCGATGCTCGCCCAGAGATCCCAGCTACAGCATAAAGAATCAAAGCCGCGACTAAGCCCAGGAAGACAACCAATGCCTTACTCTTGATGTGTTTGAACGCGAAATACGCGAAAACTGAAAGCGCTCCTAATAGACCACCGCGGCTTTGTGTCTCAAGGATAGACATAAACAGAATGATACAAGTGAGCAGCGCGAACCCTCGCAGCCACATGGACGACCGTTTCTCGACCAATTGGCTCACCGTAAAGGCGAGGGGGAACATCAAAACCAGCGCCAAGTCATTGGGGTCGCCTAATACCGAGCCGAATGAACGACCAATCGACACACGCGTTCCTTCAACAATATCAATGCCGTTAGTGGCGTTATAAAGTGCAACGAGTCCGACCAACAACCCAGCAACGATAATCGCTTTTGACATTTGTGCGAGTTGTTTGGGGGTGGTGATAAGCCAAGTGATCGCCAGTGTCATCACAATGATCTTCCAATACGTATTCTTGAACACGGTAATCGCGATGTCGCGTGCCGAGGCGAACACAATACCGATGATGACTAACGCCCAGAAGATGAACAGCCACTTTAAAGAAGGGTGCCAGAAGACCGATAGCTGACGACTGATCAATAGATGAAAAGACAGCGCTCCAAGTGCGCCCAAAGACAACAATAATGGGATTTTGAAGTTGTAGATAACGGGAAACGCTTCGTGAATTCGAAAGAAAGAGAAGATGACGAACAGAGTCACAAGCCAAAAGGTTTGGTTGAGCACAAACAAGATGGCAAGCGGAGCAAAACAAATTGCGACAATCAAAATCGGATGCGGCATCACCAACCACGCTAAAGCGATAACCACAGTAATGGTTATCGCAGCGATGATTTGGGTTGGTCTCACATCCGTGGCATTCATAACGTCACTCTTTTCGCTTCCGTTCTTAATCTCATCACAAGATTGCTACGTGTTTCCTTAGACATGTATCGGAAGGCGATGCCTGCAAGCAGTGTGCATGTCAAAATGCAAATCACAATCGCGCTTCCGATGGATTGAGTAGAGTAAAGCAGGAACAGTGCCACTCCTGAGATGATTTGTAATGCGACCATCAAACTTAGGTGGAAAGGAAGCTGCATGCACTGTTGTCCAATCACGAACGTCATCGCTAGTTTGGCTAGTTGCGCGTAGTAAAGTGCGATGAATACGCCATAAATACCAAGAGAAGAAAGCGAAAATAGAAGAGTAATTGCGACGCCAGCGGCAACGACATTGATTCCCAGCAACCAGCGAGTGCGACGTTTGTAAAGAATCGCGATGTTCAGCAGTTCGCTCCATTCTTTGATCATAGCGATTGGCAGAAGGAACAATGTGTAAAGCGCGGCTTCTTGATACGTTTCTGGTAAAAACTGGCTGATCATAATGAAGGCCAGGGTCGCGACTAGGACAGTAAGTGCTGCAATATAAATCATGCCGAAGTGAGAAATTCTAACGGCTTCTTTACCACGATTACGCTCTAGATACGCAAATCGACGTGGCATCCACCACATACCGAATGGTTGAACCAAAATACACATGCCAATGGCAAACTTCACCGCAATCGCGTAAACACCAAGTGTTGCTAGTGAAGCGTTCGCACCAATGAACCAACGCTCGGCACCGTTCAAGCAAAAAGCGACTAGCGCAGACATCATGACAGGGATGCAGTAATGCAGATGTTGCTTTGCGATCGCCATGTCAGGCATGACAACTCTGTATTTATTGATAATGTGTAGCCAGGTAAATTGGATAACGGCAGCCAGTAGACCACCAAGCAAGACAGAAATGACGTGTGGGTAAAACATCAAAGCGGCGACAATAAATACAACTTGAAGCACGGTGGTGGTCACCATCACGCTAAGCAGGGTTTTCGCTTTATCATCTTGCATGCGCAGCCAAGCAGTACCGATACCAATCGCGCCTTCCAAGATAATTGCTAACATCAGTACGATAAATTCAAACTGAGAAAACGGACTAGGAATCGGAGCAACGATAATTGCAAACAGCAGAACCAAGCCAATCGCTGCTGCGATCCAGACAGAAAGCGAGTAGATTTGATTGAGCATGGTCACTTTCTTATCGCCATCTTTCTCTACACCAACAAAGCGGTACAGCGCCTCGTGCATTGCCATGCTCGCAAGTAGGGCTGTTACAACACCAAAAGAGGTTAGTAACTCAAGTTTGCCCATTTGCTCAGGTGAGAGAAACTGAGGAAGCACTGGCAGCATGATTAAGCTGATGCTTTTGTTGATCACCAACGCAATGGCGAACAGTGACATATTGGTCATGGCTTTAGACATGGTCATATCCTTTGACGTTGTCGCGCTTCTTTGCGCTGTCTTGAGCTTTATTAGTCGGGTCAGTACAAAGCTGTTGGGTAATATCGAAGTAACAACGTTCTGCGGTGTATAAACTCGCAACGTTCAGTGCCTCCATCCCCATGGTGACTTTTAGCCAAGGCGCTTCGTTTAAAAGTCGAATGGCATTGTGAAGAGAAGCCGCGTCTTTCGGTGTGTATTTAATGCAGTTCTTTCCATGGGTTAACACTCGATCCCAATAGCTGTCGTCATGTGGAATCACGACACACATACCAGCGGCTAACGCCTCTAAAATTGATAACCCAAACGGTTCGTTCTCACTGGTCGACACAAACACACCACACTGTGCTCGTAGCTCGTCAAGGTTGTCTGGTGACTCGTGCCATTCAACGTTTGCTTGAGTGAAATCTGGCTTTGAACATTCAACGCCTTCAATGTTAGGTTTGATGTAACAGATGGTCGCGTTTAGGTTCGCTGACTCATCCAACTTCATCGCGTCGAGCAACAGATCAACGTTCTTCCATTTCAAGAGGCTGGCAGCCCAGAACACTCGATTAGAAATCGGGTTCGCTTGCTTTGGTGCGCGTTCTGAAGACAAGCCGTTCACAAACGAAGAGGTGTTTAAGGTTGTCCAAAAGCGTTCTACCGCCGGTTTTGGCATTTTTAAATAGGCAGCAAGCGCATCAATCATGGAAGCACGAGTGTTCGATAAATAATGAATCGCAGACGCTTTTACTAAGCAGTAGCCAGATGAGCGAGACACGCCGACTGGACCATGCACCATTTGCACGATAGGTTTGCGATTGAACAGACGAAGCAGGTACAAAGGCATGTCGTTGTTTGGTGAAGACAAACCCATAAACCAGTCGAGTTTTGGTAGTTTGAACGTGACCAAAATCAGTTGCACCAGGTAAAAACAGTTCATCAACCAATAAGCGATACCATGATGAGACGTGATTGGAGAACGCTTGATTTTCAATACCTGTACGCGAGGGTTTGAGTTGAATGTGGCAGTCCAGTGTTCTGGATTTGTCGTCGCGACATAGCTAATCACATCACGTTGGTCACACTGTTTAATCAACTCAGCGTTGGCAATTTTCGAGCCGCCTTGCATTGGGATGGCGTCAAACATCAATACACGTTTCATGGTGAGCTCCTTAGTTGATGTTTAACCAGCGCGAAATTGGTTTCATGCAGTGGCTGACAGGCATGGGTGTCAGTTCTTTCTGCGTCAGTTCATCGCGGTAAATGTCTTCAATCGCTTTGACTGAGGCAGAAACCGTCAGATGCTGATTCGCGTGTTGATGCGCATTCTCGGCTAGCTTATTTCGTAGCGGCGCATCTTGAATCATTTGCTGAATCGCATTTAACAGACTTGCCATACCGTGATTAGCGAACAAAAGGGCACTGTGGTTGTGCTCAAATAATTCTGGGATGCCACCTGTTTTTGGTGCAATGATTGGTAACTTCGCGAGTGCTGCCTCACCAAGAACAAGACCAAATGCCTCTTCGTAAGCACCACTGATAAAGGCATCTACATTACCTTTCATCCAATCTCCGGCGTTGTGTTGTTCCCCAACAAAATGCACACGATCCTCCACACCCAAATCAACGGCTAGCTGCCTCAACGCGATACGTTCTTCACCATCACCAACAATCACCAAATGTGGATTCTGTTGATGGTAGTTGTGCATACGCATGGCTTGGATTAAGCGGTCAAAGCCTTTGCGTTTAATGAGAGATCCAACCGAAATAAAGGTGAACGCTTGGTGAGGAATGCCCAGACGATCTTTGACATCGATAGGTGCATCGTGACTCTCCAATGACACGCCATTATGAACGACATGAAGGTGTTCTTCTGGGTAGCCATCTTTGAGAATCTCGTGACCCACATCTTTACTCACACAAATCAATTTTGGAGAAAGGTGCAGACCCAATGAGAAGCGGTCACGCAAAGTGTAGTGGCAGTGTAGTTGCGTCACCAAAGGGATGTGATTCATACGAGCAGCTAGGCACATCCATTGGCATGGGCCGCCACTGTTTACGTGGACAAGGTCAATGCTGTGCTTTTCGATCAACGCTGTGCCTTGTTTGATCAAATCGTTCCAACCGCTGATGTCCCAGCGAGGCGTGTTCCAACCGCCAACAAGGCTGAAATTCGAATGTTCTGCTTCGATGCCCAAGGATTGGCATTTCTCAATCAAAGGCTCGCAGTTTGACCAGACAAACGGTTGGTACTGGTCGCGGTCAATATTTGTGATGAGGTCAAGCAGTACTACTTCGCTGCCGCGAATCCAGTTATCACCATAATGAACGTAAAGAATGCGTTTTGGAGTAGTCATAGTCGTTACCTCGGTTAGCCAATCTGTTTGGATTAGCTATTGCAACCGAGATGCCAAAATATGCCATTGATTTAAGCGTCTGTTTTTAAATGGGAAATGTAGTGGTCGTAAAAATCAGATACGAAACTTCTCAAATTGAGAATGGATATGCATCAAGTGTGATTCTCAATTTGGTAGCGTTCAATCAGAATAGGAATGATGCTGCGAGAGGAATAGTGCGCTTTGATGGTCTCAATCGCTTTGTGGCGCATTGGGTATTGTTCGCTATGACTCATTTCCAACCAGCCATTGATCTTGTCGGTTAGCGCTGGAATATTGTGAGCGAGGAATCCATTTTGACCATCTTGGATTAAGTCAGGAAGGCGACCAACGTCAAGGCTTATCACAACGATACCACGCGCCATCGCCTCTAACGCCGCCATTGGCAAGCCCTCATAGCGCGATGAAATGACGAGAACGCTGATATTACGCCAAACGGCATCCATGTCATTTTGATGACCGTGAAATATCACGTTGGTTGGTGCACTTTCTACGAGTCTCGGTTTTTCTGGTCCGTCACCATAAATAGAGAACTCGATATCAGGAATTTGGCGGGCAATATCGATGAAGCGATCTGCGCCTTTCTCATGGCTTAGGCGGCCAACAAATGCGATTTCTTTGTAGCGACAATGCTGTTCGGGAATCGTAACAAAGTTATTGAGCAATTCTGATTGAGTAGGGAGCTTGTCTTGGATGGCCTGACTCACCGCAAAGCTGTGATCAGAGAGCCGCGCGGAATATCGGTCGAGCCAGTCATACGCCCAAACTTTGCCCGTTGGTGTTTCACCGGCGTGGTAGGTGGAGATTAAGCGGGGAAAAGTACGAGTGAATAGCTTTGCGCTTCTGGCTAACAGTGCCGCTTTGTATCCATGGGTGTGAATAACGCTGGGTTGATGCTCAGCCACCGCGCCAGTGATTTGTTTGACTGGAATGGTTTTTGACCGTTCTGACTTTGGGCACAGGTGCCATAAATAGCTCACAGGGATTTGAGCTTGGTTTAATTTGTCGATAAGTGGTGCTGGTGGATCGTATTCCACCACCAACACAACTCGTACGTTAACATGAAAGGACTGCAACCCAGTGGCGAGTTCGACTACATGGCTTTCAATACCACCATAAATGCGGCTATCTAGCAGTATCCAAACTTCGCCAACAACTGGGATCTCAAGATTGTTCGAGATTAGCTTCATCCGCTTCCCACGCTTGTTTTTTGCGATACACGGTGGAAGGGCTAAGCTCCAACATCACCGCCGCGTTAAGCACATTACCATCACAATACGCAATGGCGTTTTGAATCGCCTCTCGCTCAACTTTCCACATTGGACGAATGGTGCCATCGGAATTGAAGTAAGGTGATGACACTTGCGCCGCAGGGCTTGCTGGAGGCGCTTCGTTCGTAACCATAGTTGAGGCGAACTCTGGTTGCGCAGATGTTTCTACAGGCGCACTTTCTAATGGTTGTGCTTGCATTGGCATTGTAGTGGAGACTGGATTTACCGCGGCTACTTGAGCACTTTCAACATGAGGTGGAGTGACAGTGCGTGCTTTTGACGGCTTGCGAGTCAGTTGAGCGGGTAGGTGTGCCAGCGTCACTTTGTCATCGTCATTCAACACGACAATGTTGCGAATGATGTTTTGCAACTGACGCACATTGCCTGGCCAGTCATAATGCTTAATCACATGTTGGGCTTCGCTATCGATATTACTGAACTTCTTCTTATCCTGCTTCGCGTATGTGGTTAAGAAATGCTTAGCTAGCGTGACAATGTCACTACCACGTTCGCGAAGTGGTGGCATATCGATTGGCACAACATGCACACGATAGTACAAGTCTTCGCGGAAACGACCTTCTTCCACTTCGGTCAATGGATCTCGGTTGGTTGCACAGATAATCCGTACATCCACCTTCATCTCTTTGGTGCCACCAAGCGGGGTGTAAGTTCCTGTTTGCAGAAAACGTAGAAGTTTTTTCTGCATCTCAAGTTCCATTTCACACAGTTCGTCTAGGAATAGTGTGCCGCCGTGGGCTAGCGTTGCAGCACCTTTACGGTCGGTGGTTGCACCGGTAAATGCGCCTTTAACGTGACCGAAAATTTCACTTTCCATCAAATCGCGTGGGATAGCGCCACAGTTAATGGCAATAAAAGGTTTGTCTCGACGGTCACTTTGTCTGTGAACCGCTTCCGCACACACTTCCTTACCCGTACCACTTTCACCAACGATAAATACGCTTGCAGAGGTTGGAGCAACCGCATCAATGGTCTTGTAAACTGCTTGCATCGGCAGGCTAGAGCCAATAAAACCATGGTAGTTGTGGCGATCGAAGGTCGATTGAATGTTTTCGACGAGATTTTCTAATTTCGCGCGTTTTAAGTGAAGAGCTACTGAGGTTTTTAAACGGTCAGCATTGATGGGCTTTTCTAGGAAGTCTTCCGCGCCTTTCTGGATAAGATTGACCGCGAGATCGACACTGCCGTGCGCCGTTGCGATGATGACGGAGGTCGGGATCTCGTTTTCATTGATCCAGTCTAACACGTCTTCGCCCGACATGTCCGGAAGTTTAAGGTCGAGAATGATAAGTTGCGGTTTGCTGCGCTCAATGAATTGAATCGCCTCACGTCCGGTTTCTACGTGGAAGATGTCGTAAGGCTCATCCTTGACGTACTGCTTATAAAGTATGGCTAGTGAAGTAGAGTCTTCTACCAGTAACACCCTTGGTCTCATAATCCTTTCCCAACTTTCTTCAATTCGTTGTTTTAATGCGTTAAGTCGGCTTGAGGTTCATGCTGTCATGATAAGTTCGTTTTTCTTGCCTCAAGCTGATGGCTTCTTTTCGATTCTCATTTTGAGAATCTTTATATTTAAGTATTAGCACACGCTGTGAGGATTGCAGAAAATTCTTTATTTTTTAGTTAATTAAATCCCTGAAATTTGTTGTTAGTCTTCAAACCCTTGCTCTTTTCTTTGGTTTAGCGCGGTAAAAGACTGTTCTGCCAGTTCTGGTAAGGATTGGCAAAGCTCAAAAGCTTGTTTTGTATCACCTTCAACACAGTATTTCTCGATGGTGCGAGCGTGACGCGATAGAGTGCGATTACCCAAGGCAAGTGCAGAGCTACCAAGCGTGTGGACTTCAAACTCCATCGCTTCTTTGTCTTGGCTGTTGAGTGCCTGCTGAATCTTTTCGACGCGCTCGCGAGATTCCTCAATATAGTGCTCGATTAAGGTAGGCATGATTTCCGCACAAGTGTCTTTGATCATTTGCTGAAGAATCAACTCGTCGACCAATTCTTGCTCCAACGTTACATCTGCTTGAGTATTCATAGTGCGCGCTCCCTATAAGGTAAATAATTCGCTGTTCTTTATTTGTTTCGATATTTTCGCTTTCAGCTTCTCTGGCAAAAAGCGCAGTTTTTTCACCTGACGAATCAGTTCGTCTTTTAAACCTGCGTTGTGCTTCATGTTGAGTACAGCGCCTAGCAGATTGGCATTGCTGGTTTCTAATAGCTTTTTAGCTTGGTCGATTTGGCTTGTGGTGGTTGAGCCGTAGCTGGCAACCAGTACGCAAGTATCGCAAACGCCTGCAACGACTTGGGCAGGAATGTTGCTGCGGTTCATGCTCAGTAGCGGTGAAGTGTCAATTACCACTCGGTCGTATTGCTCAAGCCACTTATCGACCGCCTTTCGCAACATGGTTGGGTCGCGATAGGCAAGTTGTGTGCTCGCAAGGGAAGGGACGGTTAACCCGACCAGCGTTTGATGGTCTTCCTCACGAGATATCAATTGTCCGACTTCTTCCGGTTCTTCTTCAAAAGCATGAACCGTGCTGTAAGCGGGCTTGAACAGGTTCAGGTCGACATAAAGTGTCTTATGACCTGCAAGAATCAAGCGTTCTGCCAGTGCAGAAGCCACAGACGTAACCCCATCTTCAGACTGACAAGCCACGACACTAATTGACCTGTAGCCCTTGAGTTCGCTTTGAAGATAGATCTGCTCAATCTCAGCATGTGTTGCAGGAATAGTCATTACAGCGCTCCTATTAACACTATGGTGGTGGTGATTTGTAGCAAGTCACGTAAACCAGCACGGGCTTTCTCAGCAAAACTTTCGTCTTTATGCGGAACATAAATCGTATCACCGGCACGAATCACGGGCAGGTCGTATATGTTGGCGGTTTTGCTGAATTCAACCAAGTTAAACACACGCGCCTGACCTTGGCAGCAAGACATGTTAACCACACTGATCTTCTCAACGTAAGCACTGTCACTCGGTCCACCAGCTTCAGCAAGCAGGTCAAGGATGGTCATGTTGTCATTGAAGACATAGCGACCCGGTGCATGTACTTCACCTAGTACGCGAACTGTGGATTCTTTAGAACGATCAAGCCAGTTCTTGTCTTTTTCTGGAATGTAAATGGTATCGCCAGGGCGCACATCTGGCAGAATCGATTCATCGCCAGTTTCAAAGTAAAGCGACAGGTTAAGTTTGCTCACTTTTGCGTAACCTAAACCACGATGCGTCACTCGGATGTTATGAATATCAGCATCTTTGGTTGGGCCATCAGCCGCAGACAAGATATCTAGGAAATGCATCTCTTTAGTAAAGCGGTAACGACCCGGCGCGTTGATCTGACCGAACACATAAATTGATGCATCAGAGCTTTGGCTGACCCACTGTGATTTGTTGTCTGATGGATCGTCTGGTAGCGCATGAACACGAACCACTGTGCCAGCGGAAACCCTTGGCAACTTAGAATGTGGTGAGCCTTGTAGGATGTATTTATCCAAATCAAACTTGGTGACTTTACCGTTGTTGGAGATTTCAATCTTACTGGTGTCCGCACGGCGAGTAGGGCCGCCCACATGAGCAATCAAATCGATCAAGTCCATTTCGTCTGACCATTCGATACGACCCGGGCGAACGACTTCACCCATTACAGCGACCGCACGACTTGGTGCAACCTTCAACCATGACTTTTCATTCATGTCGGTTTTTTCAGGGACGAAGATAGCGTCACCCGGGCCAACCGTCGGTACTTTTTGTTTAGACAGTCCTTCAGTGTGAGCGGTTAAGTCGAAATTGATGACACCACCATCCGCTTTGATAACGCGGATTTGGCGAGATTCTGCGAAACGCGTTGGACCACCTGCGTTAGCAAGAATGTCCATAAAGCTCGCACCTTTTTTGCCTTCGTAGGCACCAGGGTGAGCCACTTCACCCATCACGTAAACCACGTTCGCGCCCGCTTTAATTTCTTCTTCCTGCTTTGGCACAAAGATGGTTGCACCCGGTAGGATCTCAGGCAGCAAGCTCTGGTCACCTGTATCTAGGTAGCGCTTAAGGTTAAACATAATCGGTGTGTTGTTGGTGATAACGCGGATTTGTTCCACACTAGCGTAACGGGTAACACCGCCAGCGCGCATGACCACATCGACAAGTGTCGTGTTGGGTTTGTAGGTAAATGAGCCCGGTGCGTTTACTTCACCAAACACTTTAATTGCGCGGACAGAATCGGCACTGTCGCCCGAGTTTGCCAGTTTTGCTGCATCGAATTCTTGTTCAATATTACCGACCAATGGTGAAGCAGGGACGAAAAGAACGTCCAATGATTCTAGAGTTGGCAGTTTTGAGTCGTCACCGGTATCGAGAAAGCGTTTGTAGTCGAACTCAATGTTCTTGTTGCCACGCTTTACGATGATCTTATCAAGCTGAGCACCAGCACGTAGGCCGCCAGCTTCGTAAAGAAACATCTGAATATTAGAGCCAGATGGAAGTGTATATTCGCCCGGCTTGACTACGTAACCCTGTACTGAAATCAAAAGTTGTTGTTGTTTGATGAACACTCGAGCGTTACTTACATCGCGGAACACAGTTTTAAGGTTATCGGTGATGACATTTTGAAGCTGAGCCTCGTTGTAACCCGCAACAAAAACCGGACCGATTTCTGGCAGATTGATGCGACCACGTTTATCAACTTGGAAACCTTTATTCAGAGATGCTTCACCGGGTAGGTTGATTTGTACCAAGTCGCCGACTTTAACCACATCATCTTCCGCTGCCCATGCCGTATTGATGGTGATTAAGCACAGCATAAGTAGGGTGGTGATAGCTTTGAGGATTCTCATAGTGCGCCTCCCATTTCTGTGCTTGTGTCTGAATTAGCGTTGAGGACTTCGATGCTCACGCGGCGATTGGTCAAACGAACCGCTGGTGTTTGCCCTTCGTAAAGAGGCAGTGTTTCCCCCACAGATTTGGTTTGCACGCGGTCAGAGGTGATGCCGAATACGTTCAAGTAACGCTTAACTTGCTCAGCTCGGTCTTGAGCTAATTTTTGGTTGTATTCCGGTGTGCCCGTTGCGTCTGCATGTCCGGTTACGACCAGAGATAAAGATGGATGGTCACGAAGGATATAAGCCGCCTCAGCAAGATGTCCCATGTACTTTGGGTTGATCTCCGCAGAGTCGACGGCGAATTGGTTGTCTACATTCAGAAGGTCATAGATGTCCGCAACGATGTTTAGGTCACTGCGCAATGCTTCTATGTCTTGCGGTGGTTTACACGTAGTTTGCGATAATACGTAATCGAGTTGTTGCTCAAGCTGGTTAAGGCGTCGGCGTTGAATCACGATGTCGTTAGCTGCATCAAGAAGTAGTCCACCTTCCAACTCACGAGCGATACGGTTTTGTTTCTCAAGTGCCTGCACAACAGCAGCAGGAAAACACCAGCGCGCGCCTTCTTGAATCAAAGCATCCAAGTGCAGCTTGGTTAACTGCCAATCGAAACGTAAACCATGCTCAGGGCCAAGAGGCTCGTCGGGCATCACTGGTGAAAACTGATAATTCTCGATAGAAATATCTTGGTAGCTTTCAGCCATGCCACCCTTACCATGATCAGGGTAGTTAAACGTTGAGCAACCAAACATGCCGACAACGAGACTACAAAACACATTTTGTCGTAAAAGATTCACCATGCCAACCTCCGTATTAACCGGTATTTTTTTAATGACCTTTTGAATTGACCGGGATAGCGTGATTGATGCGTAACAGGCTCATGATCTCCAATGGCTGTCCCGATACGTTTTCAATAATCATGCTACGCTCACGTTCAACTAGGCGCTTATATAGATAAACAATGGCACCAATCCCTGAAGAATCAAGAAATTGGACGTGTTGCAGATTGATTTCTACTTCCTTGTGATCGTCACTGTGAATCACCTCATCAATTTGATGTTGTGCTTGACGGCAGCCTTTTGCATCTAGGTCACCAAAAAATTCGATAGTTAGCGTGTTTGGGGTAGTTTCAAGTTTACGTAGTTCCATGATGCTTTCTCCATTTATTCGATTTCCTGATTTGGATAGAGCAGGGAACGTGCCAAATAAAAAATCCTTTAATTACATAGCATTAAATAAGTGTAGAGCGATGTTTCATATTGAGAATCTGGTTTTTCTCAATATGAGAATCAAAAAAGTGAATCGTTTTAGGGGTTTATAAATGCTAATCTGATCTGATCTTTATGTATGCAGTTGCACTTATTTGCTTATGAGTATTGCGTTGAGTCGTAGAACGTAAAATGTGGGTTAGGCGTTTACAGAGAGGTACGGTTCAATAGAGGTGCTTTTTCGTACAAGGTTCCCGCATGCCATTAAGAATGACATTGATTGCCCTCGCTGTAATAGCTTCCGCCCAGCCTCAAGCTGATCCCAACTTACTACCACCTGTTTCACTTGCCGATTCCTATCAAGACGGAATAGACGTATCCCAATACTGGTATAGCGAAAAGCTTGATGGCATTCGGGCGTACTGGACGGGACAACATCTAGTGACGCGAAATGGAAATCGCATCTACGCGCCAGATTGGTTTATCCGAGTGTTACCTGATTATCCTTTAGATGGCGAATTGTGGGCAGGGCGAGGTAACTTCCATCTTGTTCAGCAGACGGTTTTAGACAGAACACCGGTAGACAGTGCTTGGCAAAGAATCGACTTCATGCTGTTTGATATGCCTTATTCGGCGGGTGATTACAGAAAACGGTACTACAACATTCAGGACCTAGTGTTTGCGATTGACGCGCCTCACATTAAGTACGTTGAGCATCGTGCAATTCAAGATGAGAAACATTTGTTCGAACAACTCGACCAAATTTCGCAATCTGACGGTGAAGGTGTCATGTTGAGAAAGGTATCAAGCCGTTATCAGGCAGGAAGAGGCAGTGATTTACTCAAGCTCAAACGTTTTGAAGATGCAGAAGCCTTAGTGGTCGGTTACAAACCCGGGACGGGACGTTTACTGGGAATGATGGGAGCGCTGCTGGTGCGTTTGAGCAATGGCACAGAGTTTTACATTGGCAGTGGCTTTACCGATGATGTAAGAAAGTCTCCGCCACGAATCGGCTCAACAATCACGTTTCGCTTTAATGGCTATACCCATAATGGAAAACCACGATTTGCCCGATTCTTAAGAGAGCGAGTTCCTCAATAAATCGAAGCTACTGATTGCCAACACTCACACCGCAGCGCTTAAATAAGTCTTTCCAGAATTGCACATGCTCCAATGTCTTTTGTCGAAATTGGTCATGTGCTTTTTCAATACCGTAATTTGCACCATGTGCGGCCATTCTTTGTTCGACTAAGTTAATCCCGCCATCGAGCTGCTGATAAGTACTGTCGACAAACGCCATGTAAGGTTGTACCTCGCCGACATAAATCGACTGAAATACGTTTCTCAAATAGCGAAACTGCGTGGTGTCTCGGTTAGCACCACAAATAATTTTGTCTTGGTTTGCTTCGAGCATTTGTGTGGTTTGTTCTAGCCAATGGGTCGCATCAATCAAGGTGTAATACAGTCGTCCAACGAGACGTGTTTTTTCAATCTCTTCTTGATAGTTCACTATGGTTACGTCGGGTAAGCGAGAAAGGGTGCGATAGGGCGTTTGGTATATTTCATCTAAAGCAAGGAAAGCGTCTCGTACGTGGGCGACTTGGTCTTTGCTCTCCATCGGCAACCATTCAGACCCGGTTAATTGCTTGCGCATGGCATCGCTAGTCAGCAACATATTGTCGAGATGTACGCTTAGATGATGCCATTTCTGATCGTACAATCCGTTAAGTTTTGTGCTTTCTTCGTCACTCAATGGGTAATCGCTCAAGCATCCATTCAGCGTTCTGAGCAGATTGGTTTGATAGTCGAAATCGTAAAAGGCGTCTTGAACCTTACCTAGTTGCGAGTTCTTTTCTGCGAGCAAGTTGAATAGACCACATTGACGCAATTGATAGCTTTCTAGTAGGCCAAGTGACAGGCGAGGGAGCTCTTGAAAAAGTTCTCTTTTCTCAGGAACAGTGACAGCAGGAGAAGCCTCTAGATCAGATTCTGATGTGTCTAACACGTTAGCCAAGCGCTGATTGTATTTTTCGAATACCGCTTTCTCTGGGTTAAACCATTCGTTACACCCAGTGAGTAAGCTTGTCGATAATAAAAGCGCCGTAGCAACAAGTGAACTTCTCACAGCATTTCCTTTTTAATCACTTAGATAAGTATACTTTGTGACACGCAAGAGAGATCAAAAAAGCCAGCGTTCGCTGGCTTTAAAATTTGGTAGTCGAAGTTTGAATTACTGCTGAGAGAAATTCAACTGCACTTCAGGGTCTTGGCGGTGCATCCAACGCAAGCGAATACCTAGTAGGAACGCTGCCGACGATAGACCAATGATGAAGCCTAGCCAGAAGCCTTGTGCGCCCATAGGCTCAACAATCCAGTCTGTACGACCTAATACGTAGCCGATTGGCAGACCAAGTAACCAGTACGCAATAAAGGTACGGTTGAAGATCGCGCGCATGTCTTTGTAACCGCGCAGAGCACCTGCCGCAATAACTTGTACCGCATCGGTACATTGGTAAATTGCTGCAAACAGCAGTAGCACCATTGCCAGTTCGATAACTTCAGGGTTATTGGTGTAAAGCAGGGCAATTTGCTCACGGAACACAACAGTTAGAATTGCCGTCATCATCGCAAGAGCAAGACCAACCATCACACCTACGCGAGAAGCAACACGTGCGCCATCAACGTTTTCTTCACCCAAACGGTGACCAACGCGGATACTCACTGCCGCACCCACACTCATTGGTAGCATGAAAACAAGTGAAGAGAAGTTAATTGCAACTTGGTGCGCGGCAACAATGATCGAACCAAGTGGAGAGACCAAAAGCGCAACCACTGCGAACAACGTCACTTCAAAGAACAACGCTGCAGCGACAGGGAAGCCTAGTTTGAATAGACGAATTTGAGCCTTAAGTTGAGGCTTGTGGAACTCGCCAAACAGGTTGATGCTTTTTAGTCGTGCAGAAGTGGTTACGTAAAGAAGCAGTAAGCCAAACATCACCCAGTAGACGATCGCGGTTGCAACACCACAGCCCACACCGCCTAGTGCAGGTGCGCCGAATTTACCGTAAACGAAAATCCAGTTAAGTGGGATGTTGAGCATCAAGCCGATAAAGCCGATGAACATCGCAGGTTTCGTTAGCGACATACCATCAGTAAAGCTGCGTAAAGTTTGGAATAACAAGAATGCTGGTACAGCAAAAATAACCGCATGGATATAGCCAATGGTTTTCTCTGTCATTGCTGCCTCGACATCCATTAACCCAAGAATGAACTGGGTTTGGAATAACACTCCGATGATTGGAATGCTGATCAGTAGGGCAAGCACAATGCCTTGTTGGATCTCGAATGGGATTTTAACGCGGCGACCTGAACCGTTGAGCTGAGCAACCACTGGTACAAGCGCCATCAATAAACCCACACCAAATAGAATTGATGGAAGCCAGATACTTGCAGCCACAGATACCGCCGCCATGTCGGTCGCGCTGACGCCACCTGCCATTACGGTATCGACAAAGCCCATCCCCGTTTGCGCGACAGAAGCGATCAACACAGGGGTAGCTAATTTAATAAGACTCGATGCTTCTTCTTTATAGCGATGCACGAAATACTCCAGAGCGGAACAATATATTGTAAAAGAAATAATTTGAATCGAAAGAGAGTGCTCGAGGACAAAAGATGTGATGAACTGATCTGATGGTTGATTTTAGTCACTATAAGGTGAAAAAATGCCTCGGTGGAACTCCGCGCAGATGATAAACAATTGTATGCTCAGATACCATACCCACAAGATGTGGATTTCTGGTTAATTGATAGACGATTGTAAAAACACTCAGCGGACGTTTAGCTTGGCTATCAGTCGCTTCTAACAAATAGGTAAAAAGAATGTTTACAGGAATCGTTCAGGGTACGGCTAAAGTCGTTCATATCGACAAGAAAGATCGCTTTCAAACTCACGTTGTTGAACTGGAAGGCGCATTAAGTGAAGGTCTTGAAATTGGTGCGTCTGTCGCGCACAACGGTTGTTGCCTCACCGTAACGAAAATCGAAGGATCGCAAATCAGCTTTGACCTAATGCAAGCGACACTTGCGCTGACCAACCTAGGCGAATTGGTAGAAGGCGACAGCGTCAACATTGAACGCGCAGCAAAATTCGGAGATGAGATTGGCGGCCACAGCATGTCTGGTCACATTAGCTTGATGGCAGAAATTGCAGAAGTCATTGATACGCCAAACAATCGCACCATTTGGTTTACGCTGCCAGAAGAGTCGATGAAGTACGTGCTTGCTAAAGGCTACATTGGCTTAGATGGATGCTCACTGACCATTGGTGAAGTCGAAGACAACCGTTTCTCAGTACACTTAATTCCGGAAACGCTCGAAAGAACCTTATTTGGTCGTCGCCAAGTGGGTGAAAAAATCAACGTAGAATTCGATCCACAAACACAAGCCATCGTTGATACGGTAGAACGTGTATTGGCAGCGAAGCAGCTGTAGTTCTGCAAGGAATAGCTAACTCCGTTTAACTAGGCAAAAGTAACAGGGTAAAAATAATAAAGGAGCACTTGGGGCTCCTTTTTTGTTTCTTCTGTTTTTAGGGGGGGATGTGAGTTCCTACTCGTAGTTGTCGTCGATGAACAATTCGACCTTTTGCTGCAACTCATCAACTTTCATGTTGAGGTGAATCGCATGACAACAAGCCGGACAGTCATCATAGAACTCTTGGTTACCATTACTTGCATCGAGAGTGATGCCGATTGAGTGCCCACAGTGGGGACATTTCACATGTCTTTCAGTGTAATTTTGCATACAAAAACTCCTAGTATTGCAGGGCTTTTAATACTTTATTGTAGAGAAAATACAGCCCTTATTTACTCGCTTGTCTCTTAGGGTTAGAGATACAACGTAAGCCGAGTTACTTAGAATATTAGGTGCTCTTGTTGCTAATTGAGTCGAAATAAGTACAAAAGTTGACCCCAAACCCAACGTTGGGCTTGGGGTCTTTCTCTAGAGTGATATGCGTCGAAAATTTACACTCAGCAATGATCTTTTCCTTCCAAATCAATAAGAAATTATCTTCTTAATTATCGATTGCGCTTGCTCCAGATAATGTCCGCCAAACAGGTTGCAATGGTTAAGAACATGATAGAGGTTATAGATATCTTTACGTTCTTCATAGCCAACCAAAAGTGGTGCAACTGATTCATATCCTTGATAAAAATCAGGTTGGAAGCCTCCAAATAACTCGGTCATAGCTAGGTCACATTCTCGGTCTCCCCAGTAACAGGCTGGGTCAAAACTAATAGGCCCTGCTGGGGTCAGTGCAACGTTTCCATTCCAAAGGTCACCATGCAAAAGAGAAGGCTGAGGTGAGTGATTTGCTAAAAGCTGTTTCACGACGTCAATAAAGTCATCGATATCAACCAAAGATACGCCTTTTTCTTTCAGCAATTGTAATTGCCATCCGATGCGCTGCTCAGCGAAGAAGACGCACCATTTCTTGTGCCATTGATTTGGCTGAAGTGTCGACCCGATATAATTATCGCTGTCGAAACCGAACTCTTTTTGTTCACCCCATAAGTGAAGGCGAGCCAATTGTTGGCCAAACTTAAAGCTATTGCTGGCATCTTCAAGCGGTTTGGTTGGGAGGTAATTAAGAATAATAAAGGAGTGCGTTTTAGTTTTACCGACTAAAACGACTTCAGGGACAAATAGAGTAGAGGTTTCACGCAAAAGGTGAAGGCTTTCCGCTTCTACTTCAAACTTGGCTAAGAAATCCCGATCATTAAGTTTGACGAAATAGCGTTGCTCTCCGTCATTGATCATATAGCTTTCGCTAATGTCGCCGCCTGAAAGTTTCACTTTCTCGGTGATTTGATATTCAAACATTAAGGTATCAGAAAGCTGTTGCGATATTGCTTGCCACATACAAAACCTCGCTCATCTATTTGACCAACAATAGTTTAGGATAAACGGCGGAAGATTGACGCGCACTTGAGCAAACTTCGACAATAAATACGTCGGTCATAGTGAAAAATGTGCATAAGTGTGAATCATGTCGCCTATAACTCTATGATTTATCGACTTAACATATGGAGCTATTGAGATACAACGAGTATTATAATTTTTTTGACTTTAGTTCCATTGGTGGCATGAAAATACTGATTTGTGATGATTCGGCAGTCGCACGAAAGTTGATTTCCCGATCCATCGTACAAGATACATCATTGCACCTTCTCGAAGCCCAAGATGGTCACGAGGCGCTGAAAATCCTAGCGGAACAAAATATTGACGTTTTGTTTCTCGATTTGACGATGCCAATAATGGACGGATTCGAGGTACTAGAGTCTCTGCCTGTTAGCCAACATCAAACCAAGATTGTCATCGTTTCGGGTGACGTCCAGCAAGAAGCCAAACAACGTTGTTTAGATCTTGGTGCAATAGACTTTATTGCAAAACCACTCTCTGAAGAACAAGTCGTTCCTTTGTATGAAAGTCTGGGGTTGCATTACGCCTTCAGTTCTAGTGTTGAAATTGAACCAACGCCAAACATAGAAATTACCCCGTTGTCTAAGTTCCGTGAGGTGGCCAATATTGCGCTAGGTAAAGGCGCGGCAATCATGGCGGATCATTTGCGAGAATTTATTCAACTTCCTGTGCCTCATGTTGGGCCGCTTTCTTATGGCGAGCTTCATATGACGCTGGTGGATGTGATTGGGCGTGAGAGTTCTGTGGCGGTTGCCCAGCGATTTGTTGGTGGTGGTATCCACGGTGAAGCACTGGTTTGTTTGCGCGGTAAAGACATCAACCAAATCGGTGAGCGGTTGGGGTACTTATTAGAGTTTACGCCACACAATGAAATCATCTTAAACGTGTCTAACTTGTTGGTTTCTTCTTTCCTAACGTCTTTAGGTAACCAACTGGATAAGCAATTCTCTCTGCGTCAGCCAGGTATCATTGAAACCATTACGCCTTTCAGTGAAGAAAAGGGCGAAGCTGGCCAACTCTTTACCATCGAATACACCTACATGGCAGAGGCACTCGACTTTGAGTGTGAAGTTCTGTTTTTGATAGATAAATCATCCGTAGAAATCATCTATGAAATCATGGAGTTAATCTAATGTCCGAAATCACGCTGGACATAGCAGACTTTCACTGGGTTACCCAAATTCTGGATACCATGGACTCTGGACTTATCGTACTCGACCAAGAGTATAAAGTCTGTGTGTGGAACAGTTTCATGCAGTCGTACAGCGGTATCCTGTCGCAAAACATCTTGGGTGAATGCTTATTTGATCACTTTGAAGATCTCCCCCGAACATGGTTAGAGACCAAGCTGAAAACGTCGGCGGATTTAGAGACGCGTTCATTCTCTAGCTGGGAAAACCGACCATATCTTTTTAAGTTCAACAACTTCTCACCGGTTTCAAACAGCAGCAACTTGATGTTCCAAGACATTGTGATCACGCCATTGCGCTCCCTCTCAGGTGAAGTGAGCCACATTGCGATTCAAATCAACGATGTCTCAGAAACCGCGCGAAACCGTATTCATTTGAGAGAAACTAACCAGCACCTTTCTGAAATCAGTCGCAAAGATGGCCTCACAGGATTGTTTAACCGTGCGTACTGGGAGCAGTCATTGAAAGAAGAGTTTGCTCAACTCAAAGTCATTGAAGGGGCAAGTTCGTTGGTAATCTTTGATATTGACCACTTTAAAAAGGTCAACGACACCTATGGCCACCATACTGGCGATGAAGTGATTCGTCGTACATCCAGCCTATTGCGCAAAACAGCACGCAGCAGTGATATTTGCGGGCGTTTCGGTGGGGAAGAGTTTACTGTTTTACTGCCACACACCAATCAAGAACAGGCGAGCTATTTTGCAGAGCGTTTAAGAAAGCGAATCGAGCAAGAAATCGTGAAAGTTGAAGACTTTTTGATTAACTACACGATAAGTATCGGCGTTTGCGAGTATAAATCGTACTTTGAGAGTCACACACAATGGCTTAAGAGTGCCGATGCTGCGTTATATCGCGCTAAAGAAAATGGACGAAACCAAACCTGTTGTCATGAAGATGACTAACCTAATTGGTTGAAAACCATTCAGTTAACGCATCAATGCTTATTAATATGAAATAAGTTAATGAAATTTTCTCGGCATGTCTTACTATTGAAACTATTTCGCTTTCAGCTTCGAAGGCTTGCACTAAACGGAGAAAAACAGTGGTTGTAGAAACCGATGGATATCTCGCTCTAATCGAGCACTTGTCACTTAACTTAGATATTTTCACGTCTGAAATCGGTGACACAGGATCAGAAAGCATTGAAGATGTCGTGACTGACATGGTTGCGTCGAACATCATGGCGATATTCGAACAAAACCCAGAATTGCATTCAAGTGTGCGCTTTAAGTTGCTAAAAGAAGCTGATGCGGTAGTAGAAGATTTGGGTGAAGTGCTAGCGGGTGTGTGGACGAAAAAAGCGACCAATGAACAGATCGCTTTTTTAGATGAATACATCGCGTTAGTGAAGAACTTGTTTGATACCGCTGTCGCGACCTACGACTGATTCCAATCTCTCGTCATTCCTATTCAAAGAAGAGTTACATTGTAACTCTTCTTACTTGCCAAAATTTCGATGCCCAATACGGGTTGTCTATTCTTGAAATGATCACACCTTTCGATGTGGAAGCGTGCATAAACTGCTTATTTCCCAAGTAGATACCCACGTGGTATGTGCTTCTTCTGGTTTTAAAAAATACCAAGTCGCCTTGCTGCGCATCAGACCAACTCATCTCAACACCTTGCTTAGACTGTTGGCGCGTTGTTCGCGGCAATGACATTTGGTATGCCTCGACAAAGGCTTTTTGTACAAACGCGGAGCAGTCTATGCCTGATTTTTTTGTACCGCCTAAACGATAGGGCGTGCCTTCCCATTCATTAAAAAACTGAAACAGGTCCTGATTGTCGGACAGAAGTTGGTTGACGGGAAGGGAGGCGTTTACTTGCGTTTCTGGGTCTGGGCCAGAAGAACACGCACTAAGTAGCGTACTGATTATTAAAGGGAAAAATATACGACGTACTTTGTACACAGGTCATCTCCATGACTTAAAACTGAAATATTAGTGTCATAACCAATGCCTACTATGGGCTGAAAATCACGTTTTTGTCTCACTTATGTGACGAATAAACGGAAAGTTGATTCAAAACCAAGAAAGAACATAAATTGATTATGACAGAGCGCAAACGTTTACGCCTTTCTCTTTCACTGATTCAGACTATCAGTGCAACATTTTTAACTATCATCGCACTTGTTATAGCCCTTTCTGTCTCAAGTTTCAAAGGAATGGAACAGATTGGCGAACAATTTGAAGAGTTGTCTCAAAAAGCGTTACCCATGGCAATGGCAAATGCGACACTCACAAGGAACGTTTTAGAGCAGGTCAAACTGCTGAACTATGGAATGCAAATCACCGATCCGAATGAACTTCCTCTTATCACTTCTCAAATTGAAGAGCTAGCGCAGCAAAGTGACGGGCTCATAGAGCAAACTTCCGGTGTTGCTGAACACCTATCAAGTATGCTCAAAGAAAACGTTGCTGAGTTGCATCAAGTCACCAATTCCATTTTATCGAAACAGTCTGCAGTGATTCAGATGCAAAGCGACATTAACTCGGCCGTTGGCGGGTTTCGATATGGCTTAAGTTCGATTGGCCCAGAGATGAACCGTATCAGCTCGTTTCTAAGCAATGACAACCCTGAATCGAGTGATGCGGCAAATCGCTTCATTGCATCCGCAAGCTCGATGGAAAGCACCTTCTTAGTGATGATGATGCAAACCGAGCTAGAGAAAGCGGAGCAAGAATACAGAGAAATGCGAAACCGTATCGCTGGGATTAACCTCGCTTACGATGACTTCAAAGAATGGCATCCGGAAGTGACAGAGTTCGCCAGCCTAACTGCGCCTTATGAGATGGTACAAGCAGGCTTCAAAGATGATGGGGTTTTGCGTTTGATTCTGGCGAAACTTGAGCAGAGCGAACAGCAAAAGGTCGAGTTTCAACGTGCCTCTCAGCTCTCAAACGAAACCATGTATTTGCTCGACCAAGTATCTGACTCCGCCTCTGCGCTGATTGATGAGCGTGAAACCATTGTCCACAGTACCATTCAAAACGTCAGTTTGATGGTTGTTGCTGCCGCTGGCGTTATCTCGCTCGTCATTTTAGTGACTTGGTTTGGCCTTCGCACTTGGATTAATCGAGGATTGAAAAACATCCTTACTCGTCTTTCCGCGTTAACGGAACATGATTTCCGAGATAAAGCGCAAGAGATTGGCCCGTTTGAACTTAAAGAAGTCGCACGCAAACTCAACCAAGTTATCGATTCAACCCACGATTCGATTTCCACTGTTACGCGTAACTGCGAAACCTTGTACCAAACCGCTGAGATTAGCCACGATGCGGCCGAACAAACAAATCAAAGCTTAACGGTTCAAAATGAAGCACTGGCGAGCATGGTGACGACCATTACTCAACTAGAGGCATCGATTAGAGAGATCGCGACGGTGACGAATGCCTCTTCCGAAGATTCGCATTTAGCGACGGAACACACAGTGACGGGCGTTGCTGTGGTGGAGCAAAACCGTCAGCGTTTGGAGACACTAGAAAGCTCACTCAACATGAATGAACAATCCATGATGGAGCTTGATCAACGCGTTAAACAGATTCGTGAGATGGTGGATATGATCAGTGGCATTGCTGATAACACCAACTTACTTGCTTTGAATGCGGCGATTGAAGCGGCGCGTGCAGGAGAGCAAGGACGAGGTTTTGCGGTAGTCGCCGATGAGGTTCGCAAGTTAGCCAGTGATACTTCGCAACAGACCACCAATATTCGTGAAATGATGAATGAGTTAGTTGCAGCGGCAGAACGATCACGCAAAGCGGTGAATGACTCACGTGAGGAAATGTCTTACGCATTACAGTCGAGCGATGAAGTGAAATCGGCATTCGCAGACATTAACGAAGCGGTTCAGCATATCCAACAGCGTGTCGAACAGATCTCTGTTGCGACAGAACAGCAAGAGCGAGCAACGGCGGATGTGTCGCAATCCATTACACATATTTCTGACCAAGGTGAACACACCAAACTCCAATTAGAATCCATGGTCGAAAGCTCGGAGCAAGTCGCAGACATCGCGGGCCACCAACAAGCGATGCTGCATAAATACGAACTGCATCAAGTGAGTTGATCCAGCATTAGGTAAGACCAAAAGAACTTCCAATACGGCCAAAGGCAGGGCAATCGCTCTGCCTTTTTATTTTTTGACTCCAAGAGTGAGTGACCCAAATCGCAAATTGATTAATGGCACAAGAGAAATGTGCTGCCAACATTTGTTAATTCTTTGTTATCGCTTCAAGGTTGTTAGAATGTTCCGCTAAATCAAGGGAGTGAGATGAATGCCAGAGCGAGCAAGTTTGATACTAATAAACGATCAGCGAGAGGTTTTATTGATTGAACGAGTGAAGGGCGATAGACACTATTGGGTGTTTCCTGGCGGTAGTGTGAAGGATGGAGAAAATCTTTCTGAAGCGGCGAAACGCGAGGCACTGGAGGAGACCTCTATTGAGCTGACATCGCTCACACCTGTGTTTCAGATTCAAAATCAAGGCAGAATGGATCATTACTTCTTATCACATATCGGCTCAGCTACCTCAACGCTAGGTAATGGCCCCGAGCAACAAAGGCAATCGGCTTCCAATCAATATATTTTGAGAAGGGTGAGTTTTACTGAACTAGCCATGTTGCCTCTCTTTCCAGTCGAAGCGAAACAAATATGCCTTCAGAGCGAGGAGGTACTCTGTGGTCGATAAAGTGTGTCCTCTGCTGTTGCGAAAACAAAACCGCGAGATTCTTCTTTTCAAACATCCTCTTGCGGGCGTCCAGTTGGTGAAAGGCACTGTTGAACTCTTCGATTGCGACGTCTTAAGTGCGGCAAAAAGAGAATTGGCAGAAGAGTCGGGGATTGAACTGGTCAATCAACCAACCTACTTAGGGACTTGGGACAGTGGATTTCAAGAGCAACGTTGGCATTTCGTTTTGTGTGAATGTGAAGCGTTGCCAGAACATTGGGTCTTCCACACTCAAGATGATGGTGGACATGATTTCGAATTCTTTTGGCATGAAGTTGCGAAAGACATTTCCTCCCATGCGCACCCTGTCTTTCAGCGTGCTTTAGAGCAGGTTCGTGAGTTTATCCGCATTGGGGCAATGAAGTGAAAATTGAAATCGGTAATCACACGAATGCAGAGTTGCTTCAAGAACTCAAAGATCAACGCATTCAATTCAATCCGTTTGCCTTACAGCTGTTTGAAGATCAATTGATACAAACCAAACAGCGTGGCCAGATAGTGTCTGTATTGGTAACAACGCCTTCGGAATTGGGGGCACCTTTTGGAGCAACGTTGGCTGAACTTCTTGCTCATGCAGCTCTGAAAGGGCTAGAGCCTTGTCCGCTCGCCGTGGCACCATACTTGTTACTTCAAGGTATTTCGCTCACAAAAGACGAATACATAACGCTCGTTTCTTCTCCTCTCGCTCAGGAAGAGACTTATCCCAGAGGTTTGTATCTGCGTAAGCGGGATGATGGTGTGTGGCTAAGAGGGTATCGGTGTGATGATACCTTTATCTTTCCTCCTTCGATGAAGTTTGTGTTCATTGATTTAAAAGCACCACAAGAGGGATAACTTTGACCTACGTTTACCATCGCGTACCAAGCAATTTGACGGGAGACCGATTGAAACCTCTTAACTGCTTGAAAGCGTCACACCCGAGCTTGTATCAACAACATGTCAAGAAATACGAGTATCGCCCGCAAGCTCTACAGCGTCGTGTTCATGGGTTAGATTGCTATTGGAATGACGTGCTTCACTTTACGCCGATTCATCCGGGCAAGGTACTAGAGGGATTGAGAAAGTGCGGCCTTGAGGCGACAACACTAGGTCGTTGGCTTCGATTTGATGTGAGAGAGCTCGGTTTTGATAAAACCAATACTGTGATTTTCTGGTCGCTCAATCAAGAATTTGGTGATTGGAAAGAATCAAAAGAGGATTTTACGCCTTACAGAGAGACCGAACTTTCACAACTCAGCGAACTTCCGAGCAAAACGCTATGCTTTTATCAGGAGCGAATTGATAAGGAAGAAATGCCATTGTTATTCTTTCGTACCCCTCATGTACTGTTTAAAGGCATTGTCGCTCTCAAAAATGGCGTCGAAATTACAATTATTTAGCTGATTTCTATATGCTTTGCGCATTCATTCAGATAAGGAAAGGAAACGATAATGGATAAATTCGTACTGTTTCTCCTATGCCTTTGCCTGACCGTGGGTGGTGTCATCCACATTTACGACAATATTGTCGATGGCTTTTTGCCTTACGATTTTGCCCCAGGCTGGTTAAACATGTATTGGAGCGCTCTTGGCCTCCTTGATTTACTCGCCGTTTACTTGCTGATTAGGCACCGCCGGACTGGGCTGGTTTTACTGTTATTGATTATGTTGAGCAGCGTAGGCTTTAACTCTTATGCGCACTATGGATTGGGCGTATTGGAAAGCAGTGGACAACTGCAATGGCAAACGTTGTTGTTAGGGTTTTCTATTGGAGTATCAATTTGGCTGTGGAATTCGCAAAAGCATCGCCACTCACGTCAGATATTCCGGTAATTGTTTTATTCGATATTACGTATATTTAAACAGGGAAGTGTTATGGATAACTTTAAGGAGCTGGCGAGCTTCGGTGTTTTTGCCGCGCTATCGGGCTTTAGTTTTGGCGCAATCTTTTTTGGCATTGCGTTTGTGTACGCGGCCATCAACAAGCAACAAGATGTGAGCGTGTTCGCCATCTCTTCAATTGTTCTTGGGATTATCGGTTTGTTTGTTGGTGTGACCCAATCAAATAAAAAACGCGATTTGATTAAAGCCTAAGCTCATTAAAATAGAAAATGCTTAAACGCGTTTCGAGTGAAAACCCTTCGGTAGTATCCCTTACTAGAGATTGCTTTCAAGAATTGAGAGCAATCTACTCTCCAAATAAAGCCGCGAAACCGACTTCAAGCAAAGATGAATGGGTCAATTATGCTTATTATCTTGAAGGTAGAATCGTTGGTTGCGTCAAAGCCAAACTTACAGACGACGAGCTGCAATTATCAGGACTGGCTGTTGAAAGTGCATCTCGCAAACAAGGAATCGCTCGTCGCTTAATTGTGGCTTTATGTAAGTTACATAGCTCAGTGAATGCTCTGAGTGTCTGGTGTGTGGAAGAAACGGGTAATGTCGAGATTATCAAAGCACTCGGTTTTGAAGTGCTGCAAACAGAGTCTTCTCCGTTGTTCTCGTTAACCAACGGTCGTCCAGCTACAGAAGTTAAATTGGGTTATTCAATCCGAAATACATTGGGATGAGTTGCGGTCGCGTGTTCGTGATACATATCATCTAGGTAGGTCAGTAACTCGTCTTCATCGAGAAAGGGCGGCACTACAAAGTCTCTGATTGGACGCTTTATCGAAGTTTCTGAATCGATATAAAGCGTCCAAACCCCGTCTTTGCATTCAGCAAGCATGATTTTTCCAAACACATTCACTTTCATTGAACTGCTCATGAGGAAGACTTTTCCTTATAACGAAATGGCTGGGTGATCAGTTTATCTAATCTTTGCTCGTCTTTGTCGCGAATCTCTGGAACACCAATCACAACATCATCATGACCTAATTCCGGTTGAGCGCGGTAAGTGCCAAACAAACGATCCCATATCGACAAGAAGAAACCAAAGTTTGAATGTGTCTCGCGCACGATGACAGAGTGGTGAACGCGATGCATGTCTGGCGTCACAACCAATTTGCGTAACTTCGCATCCCAAGGCAGTGAAAGCTTTGCATTGCTATGGTTAAACATCGCGCTAGCGTTCAATACGATTTCAAACACTACGATGGCGATAGGAGACACGCCTAAAGCAAACACCGCAGCGATTTTTACAATCATTGAGAGAATGATTTCTATCGGGTGGAATCGCATTCCGGTTGTGACATCGATATCTAAGTCTGCATGATGCATGCGGTGAAGCTTCCACAGCGGTTTAACGCGATGGAAAATTAAATGCTGTAGATAAATGATGAGATCGAGTAACACGACGGCTATCAACACATTTAACCAAGGCGGCAAGGCAAGAGCGTTGAGCAGACCCCATTGGTTTTCATAAACAATGATGGCTGCTTGAAAAGCGGCAATAGGCATCACAACGGCAATAACGACGCTGTTTAGTGCGACCAATGTGAGGTTGTTAAACCAGCGAAATGAACGGTCGACGGTCAACTGTTTTCTCGGTAGCTTGTTTTCCCACAGAGTACAAAGCAACAAAACACTAATAAAGATGCTGAGTCGTAGCCAAGAAGGGTCGTTAAATGCAGTTTCGGTCACGCTAATTTCCTTGATTGATTCGCTTATTTGTTAAGACCTCAAGACTCCACCGTATCTTTCACCGAAAATAAAGGAATGTGAATATCAGTCCGTTTACGAGCATTTCTTGAGACTCACTGGCGATGCAAGTAGAATCGCGCTCTACTTCATACATGCACTTATTCTAACTGGCACTTTCTATCCATGAGAATCCACGCTTTCCATCGTTTATACCAGCACCGTCAATCTATCTCAACGAAGCCGTTTAACGCTCGTGGCTGTAAAGTGGTTCGCTGTCCATATTGTCAGGTTTCTGAGCAATATTGTTTGTGCGACATTCAGCCGAACATCGAATCCAATATTGCCTGCATGCTGATCGTATCGGAAAACGAAGTGTTCAAACCGAGTAATACCGGGCGACTAATTGCTGATACGATTCAAGAGACCTACGTGTATCAATGGAATCGTACTGAGCCTTCTCAAGAGATGCTCGCACTGCTAGAAAACGATGCTTATCAACCTGTGGTTGTCTTCCCAGCAGATTACGTGGATGAGCCTGAGCGTTTACTGGATGGTTTGAATCCAGAGCAATTTAAGGCATCCGACGGCTCAGATAAAAAATGGTTACTGATCTTCATTGATGGCAGCTGGCGTGAAGCGCGTAAGATCTTCCGCCGTTCCGAGTTCTTGAAGTCTTTGCCTGTGCTTTCTATTGAGCCGGAATCATTGTCTGAATACATCATGCGCCGCTCGGACAATGAGCAGCATCTGTCCACTGCAGAAGTCGCGACGTTAGTATTCAAACAAGCAGGTGAAGAGCAAGCTTCGGAGTGTCTGCAATTGTGGTTTGAAGCCTTCCGTGAAACCTACATGCTGACGAAAACTCGCGTAAAAACCGACTGGTCTCGACCGCATCTGAAACGTTTCAAAGAGTGGGCTAAAATCGAGAGCTAACTCTAAGGAATGAACTTTTGTTGATGGCTTGTTGTTCAACTGGCTTCAACGAGGGGATAAATCTGCATTCGGTCACGGTTTGCAGGCGTACAGATATGGATAATGCTCGGAGTTTATCTTTTTTGACTCCAGCATTTTTTGGGAGTCGTTTGAGCTTTTTAGGAGAGAATTGCATGTATTACGGCTTTGATGTCGGTGGCACTAAAATTGAGTTTGGTGCGTTTAACGAAAAACTTGAGCGTGTAGCAACTGAACGTGTACCAACACCAACAGACAACTACGATTTGCTAGTAGAAACTATCGCAGGTCTGGTTAACAAATACGATGCGGAATTTGGTTGTGAAGGTACGATTGGTCTTGGTCTTCCTGGGATGGAAGATGCTGATGATGCAACCGTACTAACGGTTAACGTACCTGCAGCAAAAGGCAAACCACTTCGCGCTGATCTTGAAGCTAAAATCGGTCGCAGCGTAAAAATTGAAAACGATGCAAACTGTTTCGCGCTTTCTGAAGCATGGGATGAAGACCTTCAAGACGAACCATCTGTACTAGGTTTGATCCTTGGTACGGGTTTTGGCGGCGGCTTTATCTACGAAGGTAAAGTATTCTCTGGTCGTAACCACGTAGCGGGTGAGGTAGGCCACACACGTCTTCCTATCGATGCATGGTTCCACCTAGGCGACAACGCACCTCTACTAGGTTGTGGTTGTGAAAAGAAAGGTTGTCTAGATAGCTACCTATCTGGTCGTGGTTTCGAGCTTCTTTACGCGCATTACTACGGCGAAGAGAAGAAAGCGATCGACATCATTAAGTCACACGCAGAAGGCGAAGCAAAAGCGGTTGAGCACGTTGAGCGCTTTATGGAGCTTCTAGCAATCTGCTTTGCGAACCTGTTTACTGCGACTGACCCACACGTTGTTGTACTAGGCGGCGGTCTATCTAACTTCGAACTGATTTACGAAGAGATGCCAAAACGCATTCCTAAGTACCTGCTTTCTGTAGCGAAGTGTCCAAAGATCATCAAAGCAAAACACGGTGATTCAGGCGGCGTACGTGGTGCTGCGTTCCTAAACATCAAATAATCGTCTGAGTTTTCGGTAAGCGAAAACACATAAGACCAACATTGAAAGCCTCGTTTCCCTTTAAGGTGAAACGAGGCTTTTTGTTTTGTCGAACCATACTGCTGCTTTGTATAACTGAGCCGCCATCTTTACCCAGCTTTACGCTTCGTTTACGTCCCTTGAACTCTCGATTGATAAGCTGTTTGTATTGCTTCCACGAACAGTAGGAATGAAGATGTTCAACTCATCAAAATTACGCTTTGGCATTCTTAGCATCGCATTAGCCGGTATAGTTTCCCCCACGTTTGCCAAGCCTCCAGCACCTAAACCACCAAAGCATGGAAAGAAGGTGGTGGTGGTAAAGCCTATCTACCGTCCCGTTTATAAAGCGCCAGTTCATCGCGTATACCATTACAATAAAATTCCGAGAACCGCGACTTATCTAGTGATTGCGGGGATAACTTATGCTGTCGTTGATAATGTCTATTACAAACGAAGTGGCGATCAGTACATTTATGTGGAGCAACCTCCGGTATCTGTGCAGAGCGAAGTGAATACAGCGAGTACCACCGTCGTAACGAATAAGGGGATGGTGGGTAAGATAGTCGATGTGTTGCCGAATGAAGCAACCACGGTGACCGTTAATGGGGCGACTTTCTACGTTCAAGGCAGTGACTGGTATGCGCCAATTGCAGGAACGAACCAGTTTGTGATTGTAGAGCCTCAGCTATAGTGTGTTGCCTTTAGATTGCTTACATAAAAAAACTCGCGACGAATCGCGAGTTTTTGTTTTGGTCTGTATAGCTTGGCTTATTTTTTCTTTTTGCCTACGCCCAAGTTTTCTTTTTGAGCTAGGGTGATTTTGCTAAAGCCAAGTTTTCTGAAATGATTATCGCGGTAGTTGCGCACTGCCTTGGTGTCAGATACTGCTTCGATTTGCTGCTCCATCTTTAGGTACTCAGTGATATCGATACCTTCCGCCTCTGCAACTGCTTCTTGAATGTTGCGGTGTTGCTGGTATGAGAACGTCAGTTCTTTGTCTTGGTCTTTGTAAGTGTAAAGAATGGTGCGAGCCATAGCTGTCTCTCTGAAAAATTTTTCTGTTATCAATAAAAAGGTCAGACACGCTGACCTTTGAATTCTGAATCGGCCTAGATTCTGCCTTGAAGTGGGATAATTGTCACGCTTTCTCCCGTTTTTACTGTATCAACAGCAGGGGAGATTTCGATTAAACAGTTTGCCTCACTCATTGAACGTAGAATACCAGAGCCTTGCTTGCCTGTTGTGCGAACGGTTAGGCGACCCGTTTCGTCTAGCTCGTAAATCCCACGGCTAAACTCGGTACGACCTTGGCGAGAGCGCAGATTTTCTGTCGCAATGGCACTGACTTTGAGTGGCTTCCAGCCTTGTTCACCTTGCATCTTACGCAGCGCGGGCTCAACAAAGTTGATGAATGAAACCATCACAGCCACAGGGTTACCCGGCAAACCAAAGAAAGGCTTATCGTTGATTTGACCGAACGCAAGCGGACGACCTGGGCGCATGTTGATACGCCAGAAATCAATTTGTCCCAGCTTATCCAATGCCAGCTTAATGTAATCGGCATCGCCAACGGATACGCCGCCAGAAGTCATAACTACGTCGGCTTGCGCAGAAGCATTTTCGAGTGCTTCAATCATCAACTGCTCGTTATCTTCTAGAATACCGAAATCCAAAATCTCGCAACCTAGCTTCTCTAACATGCCCATGATAGTGAAACGGTTTGAATCGTAGATTGAATTCGCTTTCTGTTCTGTGCCTGGCGCTTGAACTTCGTCACCGGTAGAGAACACGGCTACTTTCAACTTGCGGAACACGTTCGCTTCGCCGAAGCCAAGAGAAGCAATCATGCCCATCTCAGGAGAGGCTAGGCGAGTGCCTGCAGTAAACACATCGCTACCAATTGCTAAGTCTTCACCGGCTTGGCGAACGTTTTGACCGGTTTTGATGCCCGCACCATTGAACGTGACTGTATCGCCATCTTGGGAAGCTTGTTCACGCATAACAACAGTATCACCATTGATAGGTGTTGGAGCGCCCGTCATGATCTTAACCGCTTGACCAACTTCTAAAGGCTGATCGTAAGCGTGACCCGCCATCACTTCAGCAACCACTTGGTAGCTTTCACGCTCGACGTCATCACCGCGAATGGCGTAACCGTCCATCGCTGAGTTTGTGTATTGCGGAACATTTACTGGTGACACAACATGCTCTGCAAGCACACGACCGTATGCATCTTCAATCTTGCACGCTTCGGTTTCAGCAACCGTGTCCACCAAAGATAGGATCTTTTCTTGGCCTTGAACCACAGAAAGGAAAGCTGGAGAAAGGGTATCGCAGCAAGCGGTTTCTTTCTCTTTACTCTTTGGCGCTTTCGCTTCTTGAACATACTGAATAACGAACTGAGCAATCGCTTCAAGATCGTTGATGTTCATTTGTGGCAGTTCAGAGTCCAATTCGCCGCTGTCTGAAGCAATCGCGATGATGTTTTCATCGTTTGGATGAAGCCAAGGTTTGCCGACTTCTTCACGGTGCAATTCGATCTTAGGAAAAGCAATGTTTTTGCAGCCTTCCACTAAAACCACGTCTAGCTTATCTTCATCGAAACGTGTCAGTAGGTAATCAAACTCCGATTCTGACTCTGGTGTTTCTGTCATCAGTGCGAAGCGGTTACGAGAAGAGATCAGCATTTGCGATGCGCCCGCTTTACGTAGGCGATGGCTGTCTTTACCCGGTTGGTCGACATCAAAATTATGGTGTGCGTGTTTTAGCATACCGATGCGTAAACCTGCTTCGGTCAACTTTGGTAGTAATGCTTCAAGTAGCGTAGTTTTGCCCGTACCAGAGTAGGCAGCAAAACCAAGAATAGGGATGTTTAGCGTGTGTTTCATGATTCGAGTTGTCCAAATTGCGCCAATTCTTCAGGCGTATTTAAGTTGACGAAACAGTTTGGTGAGTCGCTAAAGTCAACGTAACTGGTGTTGCACTCTTTGTAGAGTAGGATGATCTTACGATCGCCACGTTCTAAAAACGCGGTCAGCTTTGGCAGTACGCGCTTGTGGTAAAGCGTGAAGACAGGCTGCTGGTGGTCGCCATCATGAGCAACCAAAATATCGGTATCTTCTTTTACTGCATTGCAAAAACGTTCAACAAGATCAGTGTTGATTTGAGGGCTGTCGCAAGGGACGAAGCCAACCCAATCGGTTTCTGCATGAACCAAGCCCGCGTGGATACCGCCCATCGGGCCTGGGAAATCTTTAAATTGATCACTGAAGACGTAACCAAACGCACGGTAGGCGTCTTGGTTTCGGTTCGCATTGATTAGAATGCGTGATGTTTGCGGAGATAAACGTTCGATAACGTGTTCGATGAGTGGCTTCTGATTCAGTTCGATCAGACCTTTGTCTTTTCCACCCATACGGCTGGCTTGACCACCAGCCAAAATGACCCAACTAGTTTGTGTTGGCTGAAGCATATGCGTTCTCTTGGGATGTTTCTTTTGGTATGACATACAAGAGTGGAGACTCTACCAAAGTCTTGTCTTTAATCCACCACTGTTTTTTACATAAATCCGTCAACGCGTTCGCTTGGTGGCTAGTCACAACAATACTAGAACCGCGATCAAGCAGATCTTTTGCCATGATAACCAGACGTTCAATCGACTCTTGGTCGAGAGAGGCACTTGGTTCGTCCATCAACAAAATCGATGGTTTTAAGATCCAAGCTCGTGCCATCGCTACGCGTTGCTTCTCACCGCCGGACAATACAGAGATGTGTTCATCGGCTAAGGTTTCTAACCCTACCATGCGCAGCGCGCTAATAACTTGAGCTCGCTTATCTTTTGCCGTGTCTTGTTGATATTTAACTCCATAAACGACGTTTTCATACACAGTGCCGTCAAAAAGGTAAGGAGACTGATGGAGATAAATCACGTCAACACGACCATTGCGGCGTGTCCACTTCTTCAACCAAGTATCTTTCGGTGCCACCACTTTACCCGTTGAAGGCTTGAGCAAACCTGCAAGGATCTTGAGTAGGGTGGTTTTACCAACGCCATTGTCACCTTTTAGGTAAATCGCGTCGTTTGGGCCAATGGCCAATTCAGGGATGTGGAAAAGCACACGCTCTTTAAAGCGCATGGACAATTGCTCGGCGGTAATTTTTATAGTCATAATTCACCCTTACATTGGGTCGATGGCGAGTCGATTGCTTGCTTCATGTTCTTAGATAGCCTTTGCCTCTCATGCTCGATAAGAGGAAGTTGAGCGCTAACGCTAACGATAGTAATACAATTCCTAATGCAACTCCTTGCGCAAAAGCACCTTTACTACTTTCCATAGCAATGGCAGTCGGAATATTACGGGTTACGCCCATAATGTTGCCACCAACCATCATTGAACAGCCTACCTCTGTGACGATTCTTGAGAATCCCGCAATGATAGCCGCCAATAAAGGAAAACGTGTCTCCCAGATCATAGTAGCAGCGATACGAGGGATTGACGCACCTAACGTAATCGCTGTTTCAACTGCGCGACGGTCACTCGATTGAAGCGCACCGTGCATCATGGAAACCAGAACCGGAAAACAGACGATCATTTGTCCTAAGATCATGGCTTTTTGCGTAAACAGCATTTGCCAATCACCCAAAGGGCCTGCTCTTGAAAGCATCATATATAGCAACAAACCAATCACGACCGTTGGCACCGCCTGTAAGGTGTTCACAATGGACAGCAAGAACCACTTACCACGGAAGTCGGTGTAGGCTAGGACAAAGGACATCAAAATAGACGGCAATACCACCAAAGATATTGCCGTAATAGAAACACTAAAGGAGACCGCAACGATCTCCCATAGGTCTGCATCAAAATTCACCAGTAAGCGTAGGGCTTCTAGTGTTGTATCAGCAAGATTCATATTGCGTTATTTGCTCTCAGCATTCGCAACGAACAATTGTTTACCATTCAGACGGAAGCCATTGATCAGCTCTTGACCGCGTGGGTTCACCAACCAGTCACTGAAAGCCTTCGCACCTTGGTAGTTGATGGTTGGGTAACGCTCTGGGTTAACCAAAATCACTTGGTACGGGTTAAACAGTTTTTCGTCGCCTTGGAATAGAATCGCAAGATCCAATTTGTTTTGGTAAGCCAACCAAGTGCCACGGTCAGTCATGGTGTAGCCTTGCATTTCTGACGCCATGTTTAGAGTAGGACCCATGCCTTGACCTACACTGCGGTAGCCACCAAAGTTTGGTTCCATCTTTGTTTGCGCCCAGATGCCCAATTCTTTTTTGTGCGTACCAGAATCATCGCCACGAGAGATGAAAGTCGCGTCTTTGTTTGCGATCTCTTTGAATACGTCTAGTACTGACGCATCGTCTTTTACTTGTGCTGGGTCAGCTTTAGGACCAACGATAACGAAGTCGTTGTACATCAGTTTACGTGGAAGGACGCCGTAGCCGTTCTCAACAAACACACCTTCTGCTTTAGGAGCGTGTGTCATAACCAAATCAACGTCACCGTTTTCACCCATCTTCAGCGCTTTACCAGTACCAGCAGCGATGATATCCACTTTGTAGCCAGTGTCTTTTTCAAATTGAGGAAGTAGGTAGTCCAGTAAGCCAGAATGGTAAGTACTTGTTGTTGTCGCCAGACGAATGTGTTCGCCATCTTGAGCTGAAAAAGCAGAGTAGCTTACAAGAGTGATTGACGTTGCAGCTAGAGTCAGCGCAATTTTTTTCATTTTAGTTGTTTCCTTTCCAATGATTCTTTGGCTTCTTAAGTCTTGGGTTACTAAAGAAGTCGCCAGAGCGTCAGAGAGCGCTCAAATCACAAGCCACCTTAGGGTGAGGGAGCGAGAAGCGATGGTATTGCATTGATGTCTCCCACATCCTGAGGTCACTTGGACACTCCATATAGCAAACAAGATGCCAACATTTTACAAGCTCAAAATGTTTGATTTATGCGCTAATTCATGGACTTATTTGCATAAAAATTTGCGTTGGTACAAAATGTCGCACTTTTTGTAGGGTATCTCTGTTTAAACTTGGTACACTCTGTCCCATTCCAATCCAACTGGGGTAAATATGTCTACTCAATCCCATATTAGTACAAACCAACAATACAACGCTTTTTCAGTACTGGTCGTTGATGACGAACTCGGTATGCAAGCCATCCTTAAAAAGGCGCTGGGCAAACTGTTTTCGCAAGTCGATACAGCGGGCAGCATTGAAGAAGCGGAAGAGCTACGTAACTCACGCCACTACGATTTGATTCTGTTGGATATCAACTTGCCGGGGCGTTCAGGGATTGAATGGGAAGAAGCGTTTGAAGATGACGACAAACGTGCGGATGTCATCTTTATGACTGGCTACGCGGATTTGGAAATTGCCATTCGAGCACTGCAGCTTGGTGCGTCGGACTTTATCCTCAAGCCTTTTAACCTAGAACAGATGCTGAAAGCGGTCAGTCGTTGTATGGATCGTCGTTTGAATGAGCGCATGCAATACGCGATGAAGCGTGACTATCAGCGTCACAACACCTCAGAGATTATTGGTGGCTCGGAAAAAACTCGTCAGCTCAAGCAGTTGATTACGCAATTTGCACCGTCTCGCGCGTCTGTCTTAGTAGAAGGTGAGTCGGGTACGGGTAAAGAACTGGTTGCGAGAGGGATTCACCAAGCAAGTGGTCGAACAGGTCCATTCGTCCCACTTAACTGTGGTGCGATTGCACCAGAGCTTTTAGAGAGTGAGTTGTTTGGTCATACCTCGGGTGCTTTTACTGGCGCTAAGAAATCTCGCGAAGGTCTTTTCCGCGTAGCCAATGGTGGCACATTATTCCTTGATGAAATCGGCGAGATGCCTTTGTCCATGCAAGCGTCACTGCTGCGTGTGTTAGAGCAGCGCACCATTCGTCCGGTAGGTTCCGAGCGTGAAATCAGCATTGATGTTCGTATTGTCGCGGCGACTAACCGCAATCTGCAAGAAGAGGTCAATAAAGGTAACTTCCGTAGCGATCTTTACTATCGTTTAAACGTATTGAAGATCGAAGTTACCCCTCTGCGTGAGCGTAAAACTGACTTGTTTGAACTGGTTCCATACTTCAGCAACATGCTGACCAGTGAACTTGGCATGCAAGCACCGAAGTGGGCGCATGAAGATATGGAAGCGATGAGTGAGTACGAATGGCCAGGTAACATTCGCGAACTTAAAAACCTCATCGAACGCTGCATTTTGTTAGGTAAACCGCCTGCGCATCACTGGCGTGAACTCAATGGCGGTCATGCTTTACCTAATGTCTCCATTACCGTGTCACACAGTGAAGAATTGCCAACTTTCAAAGAGGGCAAAGAGTTCTCCGGTGAAGGCTATCCAAACACTTGGACATTAAAAGAAGTGGAAAAAGCGCATATCCAACAATTGGTTAATTTGCACGAAGGCAACAAGTCCGCGGCGGCTCGAGATTTAGGAGTGGCACGAAAAACGCTAGAGCGCAAATACAAAGAGTGGGATTCTGAGGACGAGGATTATGCCGAGTAGTAGTTGGCAGCAACACAAAGGATTGTCTAAATGGACGTACCGATTCAAAACCATGGTGCGCTATCGACTGTTGATTTTGACGTCTGCGCCAATCTTCTTAACGCTGATAGCCCTTATTGGCATTACGATCTATTGGTCAATTCACTATACGTGGCAAAACGCATTGTTAGACGTGTCGGAGCGTTTGGGTGTCGCTAATAACAGCATTACGCTGCTGCAACAAAAGCAGGCGAACTACGTCAAATCGTTCGCGGACTCTTATGACTTCCGTACCCGAGTGAATCAAAATGTCCCACAAGCAGAGTTGCAAAAGTGGGTGACTGCGCAGAAAAAACGCTACGGTTTGGACTTTTTGTCCTTCCAACGTGTTAATTCGATGGAAAACAAATTCCGCTTTATGGATTTAACCAAGCGCGAATCTTTCTTCGATGTTCTCGACAGAAAAGAACTGGAAAAGCTAGACCCCGAACTCGCCAAACGTGCTGAAGTACCGATTCTAAAGAATGGTGGAGTGGAAGCGCGTGGCTTGGTGAGTCGAACCGTGATCCCGGTTTACAGCCAGCAAAATGACTTAATTGGCTTTTTAGATGGCGGTCTGCTGCTTAACAACAGCACGGTATTGGTCGATCAAATTCGTGATCTTATCTATCTGAGTGATAACGACACCCTCCGTCCCGTGGGAACTCTGACGGTATTTTTGGATGATCTTCGTGTCAGTACCAACGTTCCGTTAGACAGTGACCAACGTTTGGGGCGCGCGATCGGTACGCGAGTAAGTTCTGAGGTATACAACAAGGTATTGGCGGAAGGCGAGCAATGGGTCGACCGCGCGTTTGTTTACGATGCTTGGTACATCACCGCTTATCAACCAATCAAAGACCAGTACGATAACGTCATTGGTATGCTCTACACCGGTTACTTGATGTGGCCATTCGTCAAGGCGTATATGACCAATATCGTTGAGATCAGCTTGATTACCTTAATGTTGCTCTTAGTTTCTGGCGTGATGGTGTATCGCGGCTCACGTGATCTATTCCGTCCAATCGAGCGCATCTACAAGGTCGTGAAGCTTGTCCAGTTGGGCAAAGAAAAGCGCATTGGTCCATTAGGGCTGGATGAACACCATGAGCTGGCTCAGTTAGCGCGCCAGTTCGACAACATGCTTGACGCTTTGGAAGATCGCAAAGTCGAGCTGAAGAACTCTGCCATGCAGCTGGAAGGTAAAGTTCAACAACGTACGGCGAGTTTGAAAGACAAAACGGAAGAGCTTGAACTTCATATTCAACTGCTCAACCAAACCCGTGACAAACTGGTCGTCAACGAAAAGCTTGCCGCACTGGGTGAGTTAACCGCAGGTATTGCACACGAGATTAACAACCCAACCGCAGTGATTCTGGGTAACGTTGAATTGATTCAGTTTGAGCTAGGTGAAGAAGCGAGCCGCGTGCAGGAAGAAATTGACGCCATTCACGCTCAAATTGACCGTATTCGTAATATCACTCGCAGCTTGCTGCAATATAGCCGTCAGGGCGGTGTACAAGACGAGATTACGTGGCAACACGTGAACCCAATCATCGATGAGAGCATCACTCTGGTTAAAACCGGTACTAAGAAGCGCGATATCGAGTTTGTCACCGATTTACAAGCTCATACTTCGGTTGAGATCAATCGCCATCACTTGTTGCAGATTCTGGTGAACTTGCAGATGAATGGCATTCACGCGATGGACGGTAAAGGCAAGTTGACCGTCGTGAGTGAAGATTGGATTGAAGATGGCGAACTGAAAGGCGCAACGATTCATGTCACCGATGAAGGTTGTGGTATCAAGCCAGAAAACTTAAGCCGTATCTTCTCTCCGTTCTATACCACTAAGCGCGATGGTACAGGTCTAGGGCTTTCTGTTTCGCAAAGTATTCTTAGTCAAACAGGCGGCGAGCTAAAAGCTGAATCGGAATGGGGCAAAGGCAGTACGTTCAGTATCTACCTGCCAAAGAAAGCCGAGTTACTGCTTGAGGTCACGAATATCGCTTAACCGGCGATTCCAATTAGCTAACGCGTAAAGAAAAGGGTCAGTGTAATCACTGACCCTTTTTGTATCTGTCCTTCTCTAAACGCGAGAGGAATACGTTGATTTAACCCGTATGCACTGCAATCTTCGGTGGATTGATGCCATGCTTCTTGAACTCTTTCATCACACGCAGAGTAATGTCGGTTTCAAATAGCTTCTCGTAGGCGGTATCTACCACGTAAGCCTTACACGTTAGTTGAATTGCTAAGTAGTTATCCGTAATGGTCTGCTTGACGAGAACCGTTACCGGCTTAGGTAAGTGGATATAACGGCTTGAAGACGCCGCTTCCTGAATCAAGTCACGCGCTAACGTAATGTCCTCATTCATGCCGACATAAAACGGGATCACCACCTGCATATCCAGTGCACCATAGTTACCGCTGACGACAACTTCACTCAAGAACTTGTTGTTTGGAATCGTAATGATGTCGTCAGTTAGAGTACGCATACGCACAGAGCGCAAACCAATCGCAATAATATCGCCGTAGTTACCTTCGAACGTGACGCGGTCACCAACTTGGAACGGACGGTCAACCATAACCGTCATACCCGCGATGAAGGATGCGGCTAGGTCTTTCAAGGCGAAACCAACCGAAACCGCTAACGTACCACCAATCAAAGCAAGGATTTGATCGTTAATACGGAAACTCATCATAAACACGACAGAGCCAGCGGTTAAGTAGATGAAGAACTGTAAGAAAGACTGAAGCTTTTGCAGCACCATGCGGTATTGCACGAACTGGCTGCCGATGCTTTCTACCATCGAGTTCATGAACTTAAGCAATAGCCACGTTGAGGCAATTACAATGATGGAGAAGAACACGCCGCTCCAACGAATTAGGCTAGCAATTTGCGAGATATTATCCACACTCGCGATCTCTTCAGTCGCTAATGCAGAGGTGCTTAATAGCGATAACGCTAAGACGGTGAGTAGTTTTTTCATCGTTATTTCACCAATAAATGTTGACGGTCGAGAACGTTGGTAATGTGACGGAACCAGTGATCCGACACTCGAGCTTTGTCTTCGCTCCACTCAATAAAGCCGCGGCTTTGGAAGTAGCGCAGAGTACCGATCACTTCCGCAATACTTAGCTGAGTACATTCAGACAGCTCTTCCGGCGATGCCACCTCAAGCTGAACGATCGAGCGCAGCACGGCCAGCATCGGCTTCGGCATTTTCTCTAGCTCTTGAGACTCTGGTGCGTGGAATAATCGAACCACCACTTGCTGCGTCTCTTTATCCTGACGCAGAGACAAGCGGAAAAAGCGCAAGCCAACCGTTGGGTTACCATCAGAGTAATGCCACAGAATACGGTAGAAGCCTTGTTTCGCCCGTTCTTCTTCGGTGATGTCTTCTTGGTCCCATTGTTTAGGCACGACAAGACCATCAAACGTTACTGGATTCTCAATCTGTTGGTTAATACGCGTATCAAACAGCGCAGAGAGTTGTTTCTCACTCCAGCGCGGCATAAACGCTACCCAGTCAAATAACAAACGTTCGCCACGAGCACGGTCGACAAAACGCCAACTCGCTTTCTCAATCGCCATCACAACGCGGTGATTCTTCTTAGAACGACGAAGTAGGTTAGTCAGTTTAATCAAACCGCTTAAGCCGCCTACCATTGGCTTAACTAAGCGCTGGGCGTTATCAACTGCGATAAGGTAAGGCGTGTCACTTTTACGTAAATGCGCAAGAACCTGAATCTCAGACGCGTCTTCTTCCAACCCAAGTTGTAGAGCCAGCTCTTTTAGTAGCTCACTGTAACCTGCGTATGGACAGTTCAGATAAAGCGGTTCGGCGTTCTTCACTTTGTTCAGGATAGTGCGCAGGAAGGTCGTTGTACCGACGCCACGCTCACCAGAAATCACACACACGGCAGGGCTATCTGTCAGCAGATATTTAGACAGTTGCTTGATTTCGTCAGAGGCATACTCCACCAACTCGCTGTCTTCGCTACCAGGGAGAATGTACTCGAACGTTTGCTCGCCTTTGATTCTTACTAGATTGGTATCACCACCGTTATTACCCGTTTGTTTGGCAACTTCGATACGGAATAAGTACGCCAGCGCTTGGCTGAACATGGTGTAGTTAGACAACATTGCGACGATGCGGTGTTTAAAGCTGTGCAGCATAATCCACACAGCACAAATAGCCGTACCGATGATGCTTAACAACAAGGTATCTTTACGACGGATTGACCAGTTTACCCAAACAGGACGATCAGAGAGCTTCTCCGCGACTTCAAATACCTTCTTACGCCATAGGCGCAATACCGACAGTGTCACCAATACAAACCAGAAGAACAGCGCGCTGTAGATCCACGAGTAGATGGTGCCTTTACCCAGCGTACGAATCGAGATTTGCAGAATTACGCCAGCAACAATGGCGCTCCAAACGTAACGACGAATGGTTGAAAGACGTAGGGCAATCACCTCTTGGCTAGTGCTGCGGCTGTTGCGATAAGTGAACTCCAGAATAAAGCTAATCGCGATAGAACCACCTAGAACCCACCATGTGAAGATTTCTAGAATGATCAAATGCTGCAAGCTTGGGATTTCTGATAGCACTCGAAGCGAGAGCGTAATCGCAATCAACCAAGCAATTGCTCTGTGCGCGCGGCTGATATACCAAATCAAACGAACCCAGATTGGTGGTTTAGCGACGTTATCTAGCTGCGTTTCGCGGAATAGGGTAATGATGCGCTTGCTATTGGTTAGCCACCACACCAAACCGAAGTAGATAAACAACACTTTGATGCCAGCCCAAACGACCGGAATCGGTGAAATCAGAATTTCCTTAATCAGAGATTGGAAAGAGCGAATCTGGAAGAACACCAAATATTCAACGTTAAGCTGAGTTTGACGCCACTCTTGCTTAAACTGCGTGACACCATAAGGACCAAAACCGGTCAATTTGTCATGCGTGATCGGGTCGGTCAGCTCTAATAAACGTTCTTTGCTTTGACCTAAGCTGTTAACCGTCAGGTAACTGGATTGCGTCTCAAACCATTCTTTGTCTTCACCTGACTCACGGAATGTCTTTAAGTGTTGATCAAAGATAAGGGTTTGTTTGCGCTGCTCATTCATTACTGCATTGAGCAGTTGGTTGACCTTACGTTTGTCTTGGTCAGACATAAACAAAGGCTCTGGCAGCTTGTTGATCTCCTGAGTGATCTCTTGCGCCACAGGGAGGATTTGAGGCTCAGGTTGGAATTCGTACTCCCACTCAGCGTGAGCAGGTAAAGAAAGCACGAGACCGACTAGCATTAAAATGCGCGCCATGAAATGCATAAAATTCTCTTAAAACTTATAAGGTTAGAGTTAGTGTAGTTGCTTTATCGCGATATGCGAGTTTTACCCAATGACCGTGCGCGATGTTGCGATTTCCTTTGAGAAACGGATGCTTAATAAAGGAATAACGTACGGAATTGATAAAAGGGGACGCACTATAAACCCAATTTCATGGGGTATGTCAATGGTTAGTCATGACGGATTTATGTCTCAGTTTTGAGCCGGTTAGAGTTAGAAACCTTAAAATTGGCGAGGTTTATGTTAGCCAAATCTCAAAATTCAGCCCGATAAAGAATGCTTTTTCTCATTAATTAATAAAAACAAAACTTGAAGTGTGTAGCCTTAAGCAGTAACGTTGCGCGGTTTTTCCCAATAAACTTGAATTGCTAAGGTAAAGGTTTTGATTTCCACAGCGAATATTACTCAACAATTTGGCGCTAAGCCGCTATTTGAAAACATCTCAGTTAAGTTCGGCGAAGGTAACCGCTACGGCTTAATCGGGGCTAACGGTTGTGGTAAATCAACCTTTATGAAAATCCTGAGCGGTGAGCTTGAACAAACAAGCGGTAACGTAAGCTACGATCCAAACGAGCGCGTTGCAAAACTGAACCAGGACCAGTTCGCGTACGAAGAATTCACTGTAATCGATACAGTAATCATGGGTCATAAAGAGCTATGGGAAGTGAAGCAAGAGCGTGACCGCATCTACTCACTTGCTGAAATGAGCGAAGAAGACGGCATGAAAGTGGCTGACCTAGAAGTTCAGTTCGCGGAAATGGACGGATACATGGCAGAAGCGAAAGCGGGTGAGCTTCTTCTTGCTGTAGGTATTCCAATGGAGCAACACTTCGGTCTAATGAGTGAAGTTGCACCGGGTTGGAAACTTCGTGTGCTTCTAGCGCAGGTTCTATTCGCAGACCCTGACGTTATGCTTCTTGACGAACCTACCAACAACTTGGACATGGACACTATCCGTTGGTTGGAAGACACGCTAAACGCGCGTAACTGCACAATGATCATCATCTCGCACGACCGTCACTTTCTAAACTCAGTATGTACGCACATGGCTGACTTGGACTACGGCGAGCTACGTGTTTACCCAGGTAACTACGACGAGTACATGACTGCGGCTTCTCAAGCTCGTGAACGTCTACTGAACGACAACGCGAAGAAGAAAGCACAAATCGCTGAGCTACAAACGTTCGTTGCACGTTTCTCTGCAAACGCATCAAAAGCAAAACAAGCAACTTCACGTGCGAAGCAAATCGACAAGATCAAACTGGACGAAGTAAAAGCTTCTAGCCGCCAAAACCCATTCATCCGTTTTGAGCAGTCTAAAGAGCTATTCCGTAACGCTCTGATTGTTGAAAACCTAAGCCAAGGTTTTGAAGACGACCTGTTTGCCAACTTCAATGCGATTTTTGAAGTCGGTGAGCGCGTTGCAATCATCGGTGAGAACGGTGTGGGTAAAACAACCCTATTGAACACACTTGCTGGTGTACTAGAACCTCGTATTGGTGAGTTCAAATGGTCTGAGAACGCGAACATCGGTTACTACGCGCAAGACCACGCACACGATTTTGCTGAAGACATGAACCTAACAGATTGGATGGGTCAGTGGCGTCAAGAAGGCGATGACGAGCAAGTCGTTCGCAGCTTCCTAGGTCGTATGTTGTTTGGCCAAGACGACATTAAGAAGTCAGTAAAAGTACTGTCTGGTGGTGAGCAAGGTCGTATGCTGCTTGGTAAGCTAATGATGCACAAACCAAACATGCTGCTGATGGACGAACCAACCAACCACATGGATATGGAATCGATCGAATCATTGAACACGGCACTAGAGCAGTACAAAGGCACATTGTTCTTCGTATCGCACGACCGTGTATTCGTAGACTCGCTAGCAACACGTATCATCGAAATCCGCGATGGTAAAATCACAGACTTTAAAGGCACTTACTCTGAGTTCCTAAAATCTCGTGGTATTGAAGGTTAATCCTTCTTCCGAATAAAGAAAAAGACCTCATCACGAGGTCTTTTTTTATGTCTATTCTTTGTGAGCGATAATTCTTTGCTAGCGCTAGGTTGTGGCGTTCAATCCTTAAATTGCCTCATTAGATAAGCATAAATCCCAACGAGCCCGAAGGTAATGATCATCGAAACGATGATGCCGCTTGGGGTGAGTAGATAATTCCACAGCTGATCGTTGTTCATAGTTCACATCCTTTGTGAATCCACATGATAGTTTAAGTCTAACTCATCTGACGACTTAGTGAGAGGTTATTGATTGCCTTTCACGTCAAAATCAATCTTCTCTGCACCAGTAAAGACTTGGAAGCGTAAGCCTTTCGCACGAGCGATGGTGGTGATGCCAAACTTTTTCGCCAGATCCAAACCCATTTGAGTTACGCCCGAGCGAGAGAGCAAAACAGGAATACCCATCTGCGCCACTTTAATCACCATCTCTGATGTAAGGCGACCAGTTGTGTAGAAAATTTTATCTTCACCGGTTTCTTGGTTAAGCCACATTTCACCCGCTAGCGTATCAACTGCGTTGTGACGACCAACATCTTCCACAAAAGACAGTACTTCGTTGCCTTTACACACTGCACAGCCATGCACTGCACCTGCTTTTTTGTAGGTATCGTTGTAATGCGTCAATGCTTCAAGCGCCGCGTAGATTTCAGATTGCTTTAAAGGTACTTGTGGCACTTGGTAATCTTCAAGCTGCTTCATTACGTTGCCGTACATAGTGCCTTGACCACAGCCAGACGTCACAGTCTTTTTCTTCAGCGCGCCTTCTAAGTGCTCAGTATTTTCTTTGGTGATAACCGCAGCTGAGTGGGTTTCCCAGTCAATAATGACCGATTCAATCGCTTCAGGATCAGACAAGAAGCTCTGGTTCTTTAAATAACCCAACACAAGTGCTTCAGGGCGAGAGCCAAGCGTCATTAGCGTAACGACTTCCTTCCAGTTCAACATCACCGTAAGAGGGCGCTCACAGGCGATTTGCTTAGTCAGCTTCTCACCGTATTCGTCAAACACTTCTACTTCGATGGTCTGTAGGGGATTTTCACTGGTTTTAATAATGTTTGGTTTTACCACAGTCATGTCCTAATGAATGAGAGAGCCGATACACGCTCTCATTAATGGGTCTATTCGTCTTAACTCTGCTTACAAAGCAATTCTCATTCCAAAATAGCCGTTATGCGAGAAATTGCGAGGCTTTAGGTCAATTCAATGCAAAAACCGCGATATCGCAGTAATGACACAGATATCGGTTTGCGTATCGACTAGTTTTGATCTTGGGGAGAATTTGAGTTTGATTTGGCGCGTTTATTGCTTTGTACCGCTAAAATGGTTGAAAGCAAAGTACAAAATGTCCTTTTCTGTCTTAAAGCCAACATAGAACAAATTGGGTGAGTTATGTCGGATAAGAAACAGTTCGAGAAAAATGAAGATTCATGGCCGGTAGGTGTGGATCTTGTAGAGCATGAGATCAGTACCGGTATTTGGGTTACGACCCAATGGCAACTGACGGGATTTGAAATTAACCCAACCGAAGATACTCAACACGTGTGCTTGCTGCAATTGCACAAAGACGAGCGCACCGATTACCGCTTTAACCTGAGCTCGCAACAACCAAAGCTTTTCTTGGTTATGGACAATGTCGACTCTGGTGATACACCGACGATTCAATTGCTTACGGCGTCTCAAACTGTCGCTGCGCAATATATGGATGGCGATAACCTAGTATTATCTAATGATATGCCGTTAGCCATTCAAGCTTGGATGGAAGCTTTTATTGGGCGCCACGGTGAGTTGTTAGAAGTAAGACGTAAGAAACGCAAAGGAGCGGGCAGAGCAAATGGCAACTAGTTTTTTTAGCCGTTGGTCGAAACGTAAATTAGAAGAAACCACAACCGAGCCTTCAGACGCTAAGGTCGTGGAGTCTGTTGAATCTACTGAACCAGAAACCGCACAAGCTCATGAAGAATTAAGCACTGAAGCGCAAGCATTGGTTACCGAGGCTCCTGCTATAGAGACTGAATCTCAAGAAGCATCAAGCGAAGCCACTGATCCTGAAGAGATGTCCGTAGCGCAGTTATTGGTTTCTGAGGCTTCAGAGAGCGTTAAGAAAGCTGCACTGCGTAAGATGTTCTTATCAGAAGAGTTTAACGTTCGCGATGGTTTGGATGATTACGACGATGACTACAGTAACCTCAAGTCGCTTTCTGAAGGGGTGGCTGAAACACTTCGTGATTGGGTGAAAGAGAAAACGGAAGAAGAACCAGCAGAAGAAACCACGCAACCAACTGAATCTCATGAAGAAAGTGATATTGAATCGGATGATGTAGAACTTGCTGAAGGTGCCGAAATTCCCGAAGAACAAAAAGAACTGGATATAAACACAGTATCTGATGAAAGTGATATTCCAGAGACAAAACTAGCCCCTGAAGAGGTGGGACAAAATATACCACACAAAGAATAGGTACATTTTGACTAAACGCTCAATGAACCGACTGAGACAAAATGTCCCAGTCGGTTTTTTTATCCCTACAATTTCTAAGATAAATAGCTAACCTATTGAAAATTAGCTGATATTTAATTGGCACGACATTTGCTATCTGTTGCTCATTACCATTCTTGTTGAAGTTAGACCATTTGCCTAACAGGCAGTGATAACCCGGGTGGGACTACCTAAAAGGGGGAGTTACTGACGAGTTAATCAGCAGAATCGCCTGCGCTAACTACAATGAAAGATGGAAGAAACTATCCATGCGTATAAATGGAACTGAGCAATGTTGAAACAACTATTAGAACAAGCAACTTCCAATAACGGTAAAGCGCGTCTGTATGCGTTTGAGAATACCGTAGAGTTGACCAATCTTATTCCACCAACGGTGAGCTACGAGAGTGGCGGTAATACACTGATTGTTGGACCGACTGCCATCATTGAGAGTGCAGCCGCGCAGCTATCTCAAATGAACAGCCTGACACTTCTTTCTACAGACGGAGAGAAAGGCACCAATCCAGAACTGTACTTTGCAAACTCTGTTCAGGTTTCTGGTTTCCTAGGCACGTTTGAAGTGCTTATCGAAAATAACGGTCTAACAAGCAACCTAGCAAAAGTCGCTATCAATAGTGATTGTTTCGATGTTGTTCTCGATCTTTGTCTAAGCAGCTGTATGTCAGAAGAGGTTCCGGTTCCGGGTTACTACCCAGTGGGACGTGGTTATCCAAAACTGGCAGAAGCGCTAGAAGAAATCCCAACACTAATGGGTACGTTTGATAAGCCAAAATTCTTCCGTCTGGACACTGATCTATGTGCACACAGTTCTCGTGGCGTAAAAGGCTGTGAGCGTTGTGTGGATGCTTGTCCTGCTGGTGCACTATCAAGTGAAGGCAGTGATAAAACGGGTCATCGCATCGAGATTAACCCATATCTATGTCAGGGCGTGGGTACTTGTGCAACGGCTTGTCCGACAGAAGCGATTCATTACGCGCTACCTAATCCTGAGGATACGCAAAAATTCATTGAACGCACGCTAGCGAACTACGAGCAAGCGGGCGGTCTGGATCCTATCGTTCTTATCTGTAGTTCTCGCCACGAGACTTACAATGTGATGGCACTGAAAGCGCTACCAGATAACGTGATTCCAATTGTGGTTGAAGAGCTTCCTTCTATCGGTATCGATACATGGTTCGCTGCTCTAGTTAATGGCGCGACGCAAGTACTATTTGCGGCTTCTCGCTTTATGCCTGCAACCATCATTCGTGTTCTGAACAACGAAGTGGGTATCGCGCAAGAGCTATTGGATCAACTTGGTATCGCAAAAGAGACCATCGATATCCTTTACTTGGAATCGCTTCGTGAAGGTCCTCCAACACTATGTACAGATTCATTCGACCTTGCCCTTGGTGATCTTCAAGGTAACAAGCGTCAACGTCTGTTTACTGCGCTGGATGCGATGTCTTCTTCTCGTATTCCGGTTGAGAACATTGTTGAACTGCCTGCGAACGCGCCTTACGGCAATGTTTCTTGTGAGAGCAAAGATTGTACGTTGTGTATGAGCTGCGTGGCGGTTTGTCCAACACGTGCACTTCATACCGATGGTGAATCTCCATCACTTAAATTCGTTGAACAAGATTGTATTCAATGTGGTTTGTGTGAAAAGGCATGTCCAGAGAAAGTTCTGACTCTAACGCCACGCATGAACTGGGTGAAAGAAGAGCGCCAAAAAGCGGTTGTGATTCACGAAGAGAAAGCTGCGGAATGTATTCGCTGTCATAAGCCATTTGCACCTCAGTCTATGATCGACATGCTACAAAACAAGTTACGCGGTCACTCTCATTTCTCCGATGAAGCGGCGATCAATCGTATCGCGATGTGTGAAGACTGCCGTGTGATCGACATGTTTGAGTCGATGGCAGAAGACCCAATGAAACAACTGAAATACTAGGAGCTCGCAGTGGATACACAACGAGAACAAGAACAAACACTGAGAACAGAGATCTACTTGGTTTTGTCAGCGCTTTTCCGTAGCGCACCAAGTGAGGAGATGATCGAGTTCCTGACTTCTCTAGAAGTTGAACCATCAGAAAGCGCAATGCAAAAAGCGTGGATTGCGCTTCAGCAAGCGGCGAAAGATTCCAACCGCGAAGCGCTCGAAGATGAATACCAAGATCTTTTCATTGGTATCGGTCGTGGTGAAGTGATGCCGTTTGGCTCATGGCACATGACGGGTGCAATGATGGAAAAACCACTGGCTGAAATTCGTCACGATTTGGAACTGCTTGGTTTCGAGCGCGATGAAAATGTGAAAGAGCCGGAAGACCACATCGCAGCACTTTGTGAAGTGATGTCGATGCTAACGGGTGAAGAAGAAGATCTTCAACAAGCGGTGTTTAACAAACACATCGCACCTTGGTTCAGCTCTTTCACTCAGCAATTAGAAAACGCAGAGAGCGCGAACTTTTATAAGCCAGCAGCTCAACTGTGTGAGGCGTTCTTAACACTGGAACAAGTGCGCTTTAGCGTGAACACCAAAAGCAGTAAGCACAAATTAAAAATTGATGTGAAAAACGTCACTGATTACGAGTAATCGAGCAGTACTTGGTCATATCGATAGAGGGGCAATAGCCTCCAAAGATCTACCGTAAGGTAAGGAAGCAATGATGAAAGATAATAAAGAAATAAACACAAGCCGTAGGGATCTCCTGAAAGGCTTAACGACTGCAGCCGTAGCTGGTGCGGTTGTCGCTGGAACAACAAAAGTGGCAAGCGCTTCAGAAACGGTTGAGCCTTCTGAAAAAGACGTGAAGAAGAAAGGGTATCGTGAAACTCAACACATTCGCGATTACTACGACACACTTTAGGAGATAACGGATGAAACTTGTCAAACGCTCCGACAGTGTGAGCAAAGAAACCAATCAGCTTGGCGTTTCTCGCCGTGCATTCATGAAAAACACCTCGCTTGCTGCTGGTGGTGCGGTTGTAGGTGCAAGTCTTTTTGCACCGGGCATGATGAAGAAAGCACAAGCTAAATCGGTGGATCCAGAAGCGAAAACAGAAGTAAAACGTACCATCTGTTCTCACTGTTCTGTAGGTTGTGGTATCTACGCTGAAGTTCAAAACGGCGTGTGGACAGGTCAAGAGCCTGCATTCGACCACCCATTCAACGCTGGTGGACACTGTGCAAAAGGTGCAGCACTGCGCGAACACGGTCACGGTGAGCGTCGTCTGAAATACCCAATGAAGCTTGAAAACGGTAAGTGGAAGAAGCTTTCTTGGGATCAAGCGATCGAAGAAATCGGTAACAAGGTGATGGACATCCGCAAAGAGTCGGGTCCAGATTCGGTTTACTGGTTGGGTAGTGCAAAGCACAACAACGAACAAGCGTACATGTTCCGTAAGATGGCGTCGCTTTGGGGTACCAACAACGTTGACCACCAAGCGCGTATCTGTCACTCAACAACCGTAGCAGGTGTAGCAAACACTTGGGGTTACGGTGCGATGACCAACTCTTTCAATGACATGCACAACTGTAAGTCGATGCTGTTCATTGGTTCAAACCCTGCAGAAGCACACCCTGTTGCGATGCAGCACATCCTAATCGCGAAAGAGAAGAACAACTGTAAGATCGTTGTTGCGGATCCTCGTCGTACTCGTACCGCTGCGAAATCGGATCACTACGTATCTCTACGTCCGGGTTCTGACGTTGCGTTTATTTGGGGCGTGCTATGGCATGTCTTCGCGAACAACTGGGAAGACAAAGAGTTCATCCGTCAACGTGTATTCGGTATGGATGAAATCCGTGCAGAAGTAGCGAAATGGACACCAGCAGAAGTTGAGCGTGTAACTGGCGTTCCTGAGTCTGAAGTTTATCAAACAGCGAAACTGCTTTCTGAAAACCGTCCGGGTTGTATCGTTTGGTGTATGGGTGGTACTCAGCATACTACTGGTAACAACAACACACGTGCTTACTGTGTACTTGAGCTTGCGCTAGGTAACATCGGTAAGTCAGGCGGCGGTGCAAACATCTTCCGTGGTCACGATAACGTACAGGGCGCAACTGACCTTGGCGTACTATCTGACACGCTACCAGGCTACTACGGCTTGTCTGAAGGTTCTTGGCGTCACTGGTCGAAAGTGTGGGAAATCGATTACGAATGGATCAAAGGTCGTTTCGATGACAACGCTTACGGCGGTCAAAAACCAATGAACAGTGCAGGTATCCCTGTATCTCGTTGGGTGGATGGTGTTCTTGAAAACAAAGACAACATTCGTCAACGTGAAAACATCCGCGCAATGTTCTACTGGGGTCACGCAGTAAACTCTCAGACTCGTGGTCCTGAGATGAAGAAAGCGATGCAGAAGCTGGATATGATGGTTATTGTTGACCCATACCCAACAGTCGCAGCGGTAATGAACGATCGCACTGACGGCGTTTACCTGCTTCCTGCAACGACTCAGTTCGAAACACACGGTAGTGTGACAGCATCTAACCGCTCACTTCAGTGGCGTGATCAGGTTATCGAACCATTGTTCGAATCTAAACCTGACCACGAAATCATGTACCTGCTAACTAAGAAGCTAGGTTATGAAGATCTGCTGTTCAAAAACGTACGCGTAGAGAACAACCAGCCAGTGATCGAGGACATCACTCGCGAATTCAACAAAGGCATGTGGACCATCGGTTACACAGGTCAAAGCCCAGAGCGTCTAAAAGCGCACCAACAAAACTGGCACACATTCCACAAGACATCTCTGGAAGCAGAGGGTGGTCCTGTGAATGGTGAGACTTACGGTCTACCTTGGCCATGTTGGGGCACGCCAGAGATGAAGCATCCAGGCACACACATTCTGTACGATACGTCGAAGACGGTCGCAGAAGGTGGCGGTAACTTCCGTACGCGTTTCGGTGTTGAATTCGAAGGCCAAAGCCTACTTGCTGAAGACAGCTACTCTAAAGGCTGTGAAATCAAAGACGGTTACCCAGAATTCTCTGACAAGCTAATCAAACAGCTTGGTTGGTGGGACGACCTAACGGCTGAAGAAAAAGCAGCGGCTGAAGGTAAAAACTGGAAAACTGACCTGTCTGGCGGTATCCAACGCGTAGCAATCAAGCATGGTTGTATCCCGTTTGGTAACGCAAAAGCGCGTGCGATTGTTTGGACATTCCCAGACCGAGTGCCGCTACACCGTGAACCGCTATACACGCCACGTCGTGACCTTGTAACGGATTACCCAACTTGGGACGACAAAGAAGCAATCTTCCGTGTACCAACGCTTTACAAGTCTATCCAGAAAGAAGACAAGTCTGGCGAATACCCAATCATCCTGACTTCTGGTCGCTTGGTTGAGTACGAAGGTGGTGGTGAAGAAACACGTTCAAACCCATGGCTTGCTGAACTTCAACAAGAAATGTTCGTTGAAGTGAACCCGAAAGACGCAAACGATCTTGGCTTCAAAGATGGCGATGACGTTTGGGTTGAAGGTGCAGAGAAAGGCCGCATCAAGGTGAAAGCGATGGTCACTCGTCGTGTTAAACCGGGTCTGGCGTTCATTCCGTTCCACTTCGGCGGTAAGTTTGAAGGTGAAGACCTACGTCCTAAGTACCCAGAAGGTACGGATCCTTATGTTGTTGGTGAAGCAGCCAACACGGCAACCACTTACGGTTACGACCCTGTTACTTTGATGCAGGAAACTAAAGTAACCCTATGTAACATTCGTAAAGCGTAAGGAGTCTGACAATGGCACGAATGAAATTCCTATGTGACACCAAACGCTGTATCGAGTGTAACGGCTGTGTTACTGCATGTAAGAACGAAAACGATGATGCGCTTGAGTGGGGTATTCAACGTCGTCGCGTGGTAACGCTGAACGACGGTGAACCAGGTGAAAACTCAATCTCTGTTGCTTGTATGCACTGTACAGATGCACCTTGTATGGCAGTTTGTCCAGCTGACTGTTTCGAGCACACAGAAGACGGCATCGTTCTTCACAACAAAGATCTTTGTATCGGTTGTGGTTACTGTCTGTTTGCTTGTCCATTCGGTGCACCTCAGTTCCCGAAACAAGCATCGTTCGGTGAGCGTGGCAAAATGGACAAATGTACATTCTGTGCAGGTGGTCCAAACACAGAACCTGGTTCTCTAGAAGAGCGTGAGAAGTACGGTGCGAACCGTATTGCTGAAGGTAAGCTGCCTATGTGTGCGTCACTATGTTCAACAAAAGCACTGCTAGCGGGTGATGCAGAGAAAGTTTCTGACATCTTCCGTCAACGTGTGGTTGAGCGCGGTGCGAAAAACGCAGGTTGGACAGACGGTAACGATCTTTCTTACGACGCAACCAAAAGCTAAGTAGGAGAGACACATGTTAAATACTCTTAAACGTGCGTCTCTTGTAATGCTGTCGATGATGACAGCATTACTGCTGACCTTTGCGATGCCAGCGTCTGCGCAAGAAGACACATCTCCAGTGGTACAACAGGAGATGACGCAACTTGCAGGTGCAGACTTCTGGCGCCAGGTCAAAGAGGGGCAGGAAGGCTATACCACGTCGAAATCAGCGGAACACGGTGTGCTGATCAGTACTCCGGGTGAGACTTGGTACATTCTTAAAGAGAAATGGATGTCTCCTGCGGGCGCTGTCGCGATTTTCGGCAGTATCGCAATGGTTATCATGGCTTACGTATTCGTTGGTCCTCTAATGCTAAGCAAGCCACGTACTGGCAAGAAGATGAAACGCTGGTCTCGACTAGACCGCGCACTACACTGGAGCATGGCGTTTACCTTCTTAACGCTGGCATTCAGTGGTTTGATGCTGGTTTACGGTAAGCACTTCTTGAAGCCGTACGTACCCACTGAGTTCTGGGGCTTCATCGTCATGTTGGCGAAGCAATACCATAACTACATGGGTCCGTTGTTCTTCATCTTGCTGATGTTTGTTCTACTGAAATGGTGGCGCAAATCTATCCCTAACATGACAGACATCCGTTGGTTCATGAAAATGGGTGGCATGGTTGGTAAACACAAAGGAACGCACCCATCGGCTGGTTTCTCCAACGGTGGTGAAAAGGCGATCTACTGGTTGTTGATCTTCTTTGGTGCTATTGCTGCAGTGAGTGGTTTAATTCTGGATTTCCCAATTTTCGGCCAAACTCGTCGCGATATGGAATTGTCTAACCTTGTTCACGCGATTTCAGCACTGATTCTAATCTGTGGCTTTATCTTCCACATCTACATCGGTCTATTCGGTATGGAGGGTGCGTTAGAAGGTATGGTTACCGGTGAAGTTGACGAAACATGGGCGAAAGAACACCACGATCTTTGGTATGAAGAAGTAAAATCCAAAGAAGCGATGGGCGAAACAGATACGGCAAACACGGAACCAAAAGGAGCGAAAGCGAATGAACAAACCTCATAACGGGATTTGGGTTGCGTACATCCTGAGTTGTTTGACCCCGTTTACGTTTTTGATCTCAGGCGTTATCGCAATCATTTACGCGGGCTACCGCTTGGATAAAGGCGAAGACAGTGATGTAGTGAACTCACATTACTACGGCTTGATTCGTACATTCTTCTTGTACTTCACGTTCTTTGTTGTATTGATCGTAACAGTGGCAACATCGAATGGTGTGTTGGTTGGCGTAAGTGACTATTGGGTACACAGCAGCTTGCTAGACACAGTGGCTTACTTCATCCCTTGGGTAGGTATGCTGTTCGCAACGCTTGCGATTCTAGTTTGGTTCCTACGTATGTACCAAGGTATGAACCAACTGCGTAACAATATGCCGCACAGACCGTCTACAGGTCCAAACCTGTAAACCGGAACCTTTGCTCAAAAGCCTCGCCATCGCGGGGCTTTTTTATGCCTGAAAGACGGAACGACTCCATCAGTTTTTAAACAGAAATTAGAGGCAAATCAGCAGGCTTACGACCATGGTCTAATCCTTATTGCTATTGTTGTTTTTCTATCGGTGTTAAGCTTAATAAAAAAGAGCAACAAGGATCGGTTATGAATTTCCCATACAGAAATATTGTCGTACTTACTGGCGCAGGCATCTCGGCTGAGTCTGGTATTCAAACATTTCGAGCTCAAGATGGTCTCTGGGAGAATCACCGTATCGAGGACGTAGCAACACCGGAAGGCTTCTTGCGTGATCCGGATTTGGTTCAGAGCTTTTATAACCAACGTCGTAAAAAGCTACAAGGTGAAGATATCAAGCCGAATGCGGCCCATATCGCGCTAGGACGCTTAGAAGAGCAGTTGGAAGGCAAAGTGACTATCATCACTCAAAACATCGATAATCTGCACGAGAGAGGCGGTAGCGCTAATATCATTCACATGCACGGTGAGTTGCTCAAAGCGCGTTGCAGCGAATCCAATCAAGTCATCGAGCATTCAGAAGACATTGAGACTGGCGAGTTATGCCATTGCTGCCAAATTCCTGCTCAAATGCGTCCACACATTGTTTGGTTTGGTGAAATGCCACTGCGCATGGGTGAGATCTATGCGGCATTGGAAGAGGCGGATTTGTTTATTTCTATCGGTACTTCTGGCGTTGTGTATCCAGCCGCAGGCTTTGTACATGACGCGAAGATGCATGGCGCACATACGATTGAAATTAACTTGGAGCCAAGTGCTGTCGAGAGCGAGTTTGAAGAGAAGCGTTACGGTAAAGCAAGTATTGAAGTGCCAAAATTGGTTGACGAAATTCTTGCTCTGGAAAATGAAGCCAGCGCTTAATCAAACGGACAGAACCTTCATTTCAAAAAGGCATCGAGTGATTCGATGCCTTTTTGTATTTTGAAACGTTGTATTCTGATGCTTTGTAATTCGCGCAATATAGATTTGAGATACAAAGAAGGATCTTCAGATACAAGAAAAGCGACCGAAGCCGCTTTTCTAAACTATTTCGACAGACTGATTAGTTGTCTACTTTTAGCTTTTGGAAGTACTCATCGTAAAGCACGCTTGCTTCACCAACTTCGTCTTGCCATGTACCGCTGTCCATCACTTCTTGTGGTGGGAAGATGCTTGGATCGTTAGCAAATTCTTTCGGTAGTAGATCGTGCGCTGTTTTCACTGGAGTAGGGTAACCAATCTCTAGTGCAATCTTAGCTGCGTTCTCTGGACGTAATAGGAAGTCGATCATCTTATGAGCTGCGTCAACGTTCTTCGCACCAGCTGGAATTGCTAGGCTGTCCATCCAGAAGATAGTGCCTTTTTCTGGCCAGATGATGTCGATGTTCGCGCCTTCTTGACGAGCCATGTAAGCAGAGCCATTCCAAAGCATACCAAGTGATACTTCACCTGCTAGGTATGGGTTCGCTGGGAAGTCTGAGTTGAATACCAACACGTTTGGCATTAGCTTTTTCAGTTCTTCGTAAGCCGCTTTGATCTCGTCTGGGTTAGTCGTATTTGGCGAGTAACCAAGCTTAGTCAATGCAATGTGGAATACTTCGCGAGAATCATCCATCAGCATTAGTTGACCTTCCCACTTGCTATCCCAGAAATCGTCCCATTTAGAAACTGATGACTTGTCTAGCATGTCAGCATTGATACCAATACCGGTCGCACCCCAAATGTATGGGATAGAGTAGTTGTTGTTCGGGTCGAACGGCTTGTTCAGGAAGTTAGTGTCTAGATCAGCAAAGTGAGACAGTTTCTCTTTGTCGATCTTTTGCAGCATGCCTTCTTTACGCATTTTTGATACGAAATAGGTAGACGGTACTACCAAGTCGTAACCAGAACCTTGAGTTTTCAACTTCGCGTACATGCTTTCGTTAGACTCGTACGTAGAGTAGATAACTTTGATGCCGGTTTCTTTTGTAAAGTCTTCAAGAACTTCGTTTGGAATGTATTCCGACCAGTTGTAGAAATACAGTTCTTGATCAGCAGCCATTGCAGGGGTAGCGATTAGCGTCGCCGCACACAGTGCGCTTGCGTAGAATTTACTTTTCATTTTATTTCCGTTTTGTTCAGCAACAGGACAAATCAATACTAGTAAGAGATACTGGTTTGAGCCAAATTGCGATAAGCACAATCCTGTTTATTTGAGCGTCGAAAACCAACATTACGATCCAAATAGGCAGTAATGCTTGAACTCGAGTCAAATAAACCTAGCAACATACAATTATATCAGTCAATTACAAAAATAGGCAGCGTATTGCTGCCTATTTTCATTTAGTAGATGGCTTATTAAGCAAGATCAGATTATTGACCCGCTTTTAGCTTTAGGAAGTAGTCTTCGTACTTCACTGTCATGTCGCCAACAGAGTCTTGCCATTCAACGCGGTCAAGGTCTTCTTGAGAAGGGAACAGTGGTGCAACGTCTTTGAATTTAGCGTTAGATTCTGCAACCGCCGTTAGGTAACCCGTATCCGCTGAGATTTGCTCTGCGATTTCTGGACGTAGTAGGAAGTCGATCATCTTGTGAGCTGCTTCTACGTTCTTCGCACCAGACGAGATTGCGAAGTTATCAACCCAACCGATACCGCCTTCTTTAGGGAATACAAGTTTTAGGTTCATGCCTTCGTTTTGAGCGGCTGCTGCACTACCGTTCCAAAGCATACCAACGCCAACTTCGCCAGACATGTATGGTGCGCCTGGGTTGTCAGAGTTAAATACTAGAACGTTAGGCATTAGCTTTTGTAGCTCTGCGTACGCTTCATCGATTTGTTTTGGATCCGTAGAGTTACCTGAGTAACCCAGTTTGCGCAGTGCAATGTGGAACACTTCACGAGTGTCGTCCATCAGCATTACTTGACCTTCTAGCTCTGGCTTCCATAGGTCAGCCCAGCTTTGGAAGTCGTTTGGATCGTACATGTCTGCGTTAACCGCTAGACCTGTAATCGCAACAACGTGTGGAATAGAGTAGTCGTTATTTGGATCGTAAGGCTTGTCTAGGTAGTTTTTATCTAGGTTGCCGAAGTTTTTAAGCTTAGTCTTATCGATCTTTTGTAGCATACCTTCGTCACGCATCTTCGCAACGAAGTACGTTGAAGGTACGACTAGATCATAACCTTGGTTATGAGTTTTTAGCTTTGCATACAAAGTTTCATTCGACTCGTAAGTCGAGTAGATCACTTTGATGCCAGTTTCTTTAGTAAATTGCTCTAGGATATTACTGTTGATGTAAGGACCCCAGTTCATAAATACTAATTCTTTATCATCCGCTGCCGCTGTACCAGAGAACAGAGAAAGCGCACATGCACTACCAGCTAATAGAGTAGCCCATTTTTTCATTGACGTTAGCTCCAAACCAAACGTTGTCCAATTTTGGACGATAGATAGAAAAACAGAATGGCATGTAACCATTCTGTTTCGTGATGTTAACGGGTGCGGATTCTACTTCACTTTTTCTCTTGCTAGCAACTGAGAAATTACTACCAAGACCAAAGAAACAATCAACATCACCGTTGCTAGGGCGTTCACTTCCGGTGAAATGCCCACCTTAACCATTGAGTAAATCTTCAATGGCAAGATTTCGTAAGTTGGACCTGTTACAAACGAGCTGATAATTACGTCGTCCAGAGACAGGGTAAAGCTCAGTAGCCAACCTGCAGCAACCGCTGGTTTAGCAAGAGGAAGGATGATCTGTTTCAAGATAACCCATTCGCTTGCACCAAGGTCTTTTGCAGCTTCCAACATTTTCACATCAAAGCCATTTAAGCGGCTGTACACTGTTACCACAACGAACGGTAGACAGAAGGTGATGTGAGCAATCAATAGAGTAAAGAAGCCAAGCTGTGCGCCCAATACAAGGAACAGAGCAAGTAATGAAATCGCCATTACAATATCTGGAGACATCATTACGACAAACAGCATGCCGTTTACCGCGCCTTTACCTTTGAACGAGTAACGGAATAGGGCAACAGCCGTCAAGCTACCAATAATGGTTGCTGCTGTCGCTGAAAATACCGCAACGTTCAATGAATGCCATGCAGCCTGCATTAGGCTGTCGTTATTTACTAAGGTTTCGTACCATTTCGTGGTGAAACCGCCCCATTTCATACCAAATTTGTTGGCATTAAATGAGTTAACAATTAGGACGATGATCGGCAGATACAAAAATGCATATACCAGCGCCATAAAGCTAAATCTAACTGTGCGTCCCATTAGTCTAGCTCCACTTTCTTATTCAATAGTTTGCCTGCTCTGTAGTAAGCGTAAAGCATCACAGCCATTGCGAAGGTGAGGGCGATACTGGTCGCAGCACCAAATGGCCAGTCACGAGCGTTCAATACTTGGCTCTTAATTACGTTACCGATCAGTAGGTTCTTCGCACCGCCAAGAAGGTCAGAGATGTAGAACATACCTAGTGCAGGTAACAGAACCAACAAACAGCCACCGATAATACCAGGCATTGTCAGAGGTAGAATAACGCGTGTAATGGTTTGAAACTTGTTCGCACCAAGGTCTTTTGCTGCCTCGATGTAGGTGTTGTCTAACTTCTCGATTGCCGAGTAAAGTGGCAAAATCATAAATGGAAGTAAGATGTACACAAGACCAATCATTACTGCTGTTTCGGTATACATTAAACGCATCGGCTTATCGATGATTTCCATCGCCATCAACGACTTGTTCAAAATGCCTTGAGTACCTAGAACAATCTTTAAGCCGTAAGTACGGATAAGAGAGTTAGTCCAGAAAGGTACAATCACCAAGAACAACATGAACGGACGCCATTTTTCAGGCATTTTCGCTACGATGTAAGCAAATGGATAACCAATCACCAAACACAACAATGTTGCGATGATCGCCATGTAGAAAGAGTGCATCAGCACCTTTGCGTACAAAGGATCGAGTAGGCGAAGATAGTTGTCGAATGTAAACGTTAATTCAATGAGGTTCGCTTCATCACGCGTCAAGAAACTTGTACCGATAATCATTAGGTTTGGTACTAACACAAACAGTGTTAACCAACCAACGATTAGGGTAATGATCGCGTTCTGAAGATTAAGCTTCTTGCTTATCATTTAGTACTACCTCCCAGCTCTCAACCCAAGTAATAGCGACTTTCTGGCCGAGAGAGTGGTCCACATCTGGATCATCTTCGTTAAAGAATTCGCTTACCATCACGCGCATGCCTGAATCCAATTGGATAACAGAATCAAGCGTCATACCTTTATAGGTACGCTCTGTTACGTGACCTACGATGCCTTTTTCTTCAGACTCTTTGATCTCTTCGATTCGTAAGTCTTCTGGGCGAAGTAGTACTTGTAGTTTGTCACCGGCTTGTGCTTCTTGATCGTAGTAAACAACGGATTCAACGCCTTCAATCTCTGCACGAATACGTTTCTCGTCGATACGATCTAGCATGGTTGCGTTGAATACGTTGATCTCACCGATAAAGCGAGCAACAAATAGGTTCTTAGGTTCTTCGTAGATCTCACGTGGAGAGCCATCTTGCTCGATAACACCGTCGCGCATAACAATAATGCGGTCAGACATCGATAGGGCTTCTTCCTGATCGTGCGTAACGAAGATAAAGGTAATACCAAGTTGACGCTGTAGCTGTTTAAGCTCGATTTGCATTTGCTTACGTAGTTTGTAATCAAGTGCAGATAGAGATTCATCTAGCAGCAGTACTTTTGGCTTGTTCACAACCGCCCGCGCAATGGCGATACGTTGTTGCTGACCACCAGAAAGTTGGTGAGGCTTACGCTGTGCCATTTTTTCTAGGCGAACCATGCGTAGCGCATCCATAACTCGTGGCTCGATCTCTGCAGCAGGTGTTTTCTGCATGCGAAGACCAAAAGCAACGTTTTCAAATACGGTCATATGAGGGAAGAGTGCGTAACTCTGAAATACCGTGTTGACGTGCCTTTGCTCTGCAGGAACCTGTGTTACATCTTGGTCATCTAATACGATTTGACCGTTATCTGCCGTCTCAAAGCCCGCGATCATGCGTAAAACTGTTGTTTTACCACAACCAGAAGGACCAAGAATCGTCAGAAACTCACCATGATTAACATCCAGATTTAAATTACCGATGATTTCCTTGCCATCGAAACTTTTGCTAATACCAGATAGACGAACTACTGGCTTTCCTGCTTGCTGTTTAGCGTTCAACGTCTGTATTTCTCCCACGTTCAAATTGGGTTTCGACCAATTGATGTGACATTAGTCATTCACTTTTGAGGCGCGCATCATAATCACCAAAATTGTGAAATCAAAGCATTTTCTTATCTTGAAACAGAAAAAATTTTGCAGGAAAAAGTAAACATTCCTTACCATACTGTTTTTATGGGGGTATTCAATTTTCCGCTATACATAAGCAAGGCATTAATTTCTTCAGCAAATGTTTTCAATTTCATGGATTTGCGAGTGGTTAATTATCGACCAAATAGCAGATTTTGCAAGTATTGAGGCCGACTTATGATTTTAGACGTGGAAAGATTTCTTTATAATGACGCCCTTATTAATTAACTGGTTTTCCAGAAAAAATCTTACAAGTTAGCCTTGGATTAAATATGAACAACGATTTTGAGAAAGATTTCAATCTTGGAGGGAGTGTAGAGCGAGCTCTTTCTGGCAAGTATGAACTAAAAGCAGCAGCCGTTTTTAGTGAAGCTTGGCGCACCACCATTCAACAGTTTTTGTCCTTCTCACCTGCGATTATTCTTTTGCTTTTCGTACAGTTGGGTATCTTCTATATCGCACTGCAACTTCAACTGGGTGATCCAGGCGTAATCCTTGATGCTATTCAAGACCCAGAATCTTTCACCACTGACATCGTTTCTGCTATTTATGTGGCTAACTTTAGTTACGAAGTGATCAGCGCGCCGATTTATGCTGGTATCAGCTTAATGGCGATGAGCCACGTTGCTGGGTTGCGAACCAAGATCCGTCATGTGGGCAAAGGTCTTCAGTTTACGGTACCAGTGATTCTAGCAACGCTGTTTAGCTTGATGATGCAGGGGGTAGCGGGAATGATTTTCCCATTGCTGTCTCTGTATCTTTCTTTAGCGTTTAGTCATTCTATCTTATTGATTTGTGAGAAAAGAGTGCCGCCAATGCAGTCACTTCTTTTGTCACTTCGTGCAATCAACAAGAAGCTTTTTGTCGTCGCAGGGCTTTACTTAGGCGTGATGTTGATGTTTATTGTTGCTGCAATGTTCTACGGAATTGGCTTGATCTTCGTGCTACCGTTCTTCTTCCATTTGAAGGGAATCCTGTACCGCGAAATGTTTGGTATCAAGTTAAAGATCGTAGCGACACAGCAAAATGATAACGATCACGATGGTAACTCTCAGGTGTTTGATGCCTAAATCTTTAAAATCAATGAGTTTACGAGTGGCGGCTATCACAATAGCCGCCACTTTTGTTTCTGTAGGACCATATTTGCACTACGACCGCGAATATCGCAATGCGATTGACCCGCAGGTAGTGCACGGCCCGGTAACACACCCAGACTTGTCTAACCTCCCTTATATTGGTGACATTCCTGATTTCAACTCGATTAAGGACACGAAAGATAAGAAGACAGCGTTCTTCGACTTCCTTCGACCGAAAATAGCGTTAGAAAATCAACGAATCGAGAAAGAGCGAGCATTCCTAGCGTCTTTAAAAATCGGTGAGGTGAGCGCTGAGCAAACCTCTTACGCTGAACGTTTGGCTTCGCTTTACTCTTACCCATTGCAAGAAGGTACAGTGACACAAGCTTGGCTAGATGAAATGTTCAAGCGCGTCAACGTGTTACCTGAGGCGTTGGTTTTAACCCAAGCCGCCAATGAATCTGCGTGGGGAACCTCTCGTTTTGCCACTCAAGCAAACAACTTGTTTGGTCAATGGTGTTATAAGAAGGGCTGCGGAATTGTCCCGGCACATCGTGGGGCAGGAAAAACGCATGAAGTAGAAAAATTCGACACAGTACAAGAGTCGGTGCACGGCTACTTTATGAATGTGAATCGCAACCGTGCTTACGCTGATTTACGCGACATTCGCGCTAACTTAGCAGGGAAACACAAGGATTTGTTATCTGTGGCGACGGCATCGGAGCTAACTCATGGTTTGCTCGCGTATTCCGAACGTGGCATCGCTTACGTTAATGACTTACGTGCGATGATTCGTCACAATAACGCTTACTGGACACAATAGAAGAAATAACGGATCGGATGAAGAAGTTAAGCCTAAGTTTACTAGGCAGTGCGGTACTGGTCTTAGCATCGCCTGCAACTCACGCGCAAGAATACATGTTTACGTATTCTAAGCTCTACACACAATTGAAGAACAACGCCAAAGAAGGTCATGACGACGTTAAAGTCGGTGTCTTTTTTGTCGATGCAGATACTAAGCAACTGTGTGAGATAGAAAAAGCATGGATGGAAAAAGAAGAGCATTACGAAGAGTTTGTGATTCCGGCTTCTAAAGAGCTTCCTATTCCGATCGACAAAAACTTGAAGTCTGCGAACCCACTTGTCTTCGTCCAAACGCCGAAAGACACACGATGTGATTACTCTTTAGTTGTGATGACCAAAGAGCCATTACAGGGTAACGTATCTTACGAACAACTTACGCCTTTGATGCCACAAATGCAGGCGTTACTTGAAGATCTAGGCGGTATGTTTGCAGGTTGGTTCACTCCAGAGGTACAAGGTGTGACTATGGAATTTGCGGATAACTTGAATGACACTATTACTTTCTCTGATGGCACAGAAAAAGCCATCGTGAATGGTAAAGTTCAGGTGGCATTGAGTGACATTGGGGTAGGAGGTCATATGACCTTGCCTCAGCCAACGACTCGTGTCCTGCCTTATCTGCCAAACGCTAAAAAATAATCGTGATTTGATTTTTGAAGAGCTGCAATTGCGGCTCTTTTTTATTTTTATTGCCCATCGCGCTGTTTTAGAGTGCATTTATTGACGACTCGGTCACACAAACATTTAATCCTGCGTAAAAAGCTCGTATAATCCACGCCCCATAGAAACCCATGTTAGGAAGCCCTAGTCGATTTATCGGCGATGTGAGAGCCCGCAATGAACCAAGTAGATACAAGAAAAGAAACCCTAGAATTCAACAAACTTCAGAAGCGTCTAAGAAGAAATGTTGGAAATGCCATTACTGATTACAACATGATCGAAGAAGGCGATGTTGTGATGGCATGTATTAGTGGTGGTAAAGATTCATTTGCGATGCTTGATATCCTGTTGAATCTACAAAAGGCAGCACCAATCAAGTTTGAAGTGGTTGCGGTTAACCTTGACCAGAAACAGCCAGGTTTCCCTGAGCACATTCTTCCAGATTACTTTGAAACACTGAACATTCCTTACTACATCGTAGACAAGGACACTTACTCAGTGGTTAAAGAAAAAGTGCCAGAAGGCAAAACGACTTGCGGCCTATGTTCGCGTCTTCGTCGTGGTACGCTTTACTCTTTCGCTGAGAAGATCGGTGCGACCAAACTAGCACTTGGTCACCACATGGACGACATTGTTGAGACTATGTTCTTGAACATGTTCCATGGCTCACGCCTTAAAGCGATGCCGCCAAAGCTTCGTTCAGACGATGGCCGTAACGTTGTAATTCGTCCGTTGACTTACTGTCGTGAGAAAGACCTGATCAAATACGCAGAGCACAAAGAGTTCCCAATCATTCCTTGTAACCTGTGTGGCTCTCAAGAGAACCTTCAACGTCAATCGATTAAAGCAATGTTGATCGATTGGGATAAGAAAACACCTGGTCGCGTAGAAGCTATCTTCAAGTCAATCCAGAACGTAAGCCCAAGCCAGCTTGCTGACCGTGAATTGTTCGACTTTGAAAACCTTCCACTGGACCGTGAAGGAAATCGCGAAGAATACGAATTCAGTGAAGCTGTAGTTTCTTCGACAAACATCGACGAATCAATGTTCATCGATGTAACCAACATCTAATTCGAAAAGAGGAGGCTAAATTTGCCTCCTTTTTAATTTGCGTGCTTAGGGCCGTGAACAGAATAAAAAAATCCCCCAACAACTGGGGGATTTTCATTTCTATATTATTTCAAAAACAAGCGCTGTTATGTCGCTGTATTCGGATCGAGCGGACTGATGTAACCGTTTGGTTTCAATGCTAGTACGTCGCAATTGATTTTATCAATCACATGCTCCGCTGTGTTACCAATAAACACCGCAGAAAGCCCCGTACGACCTGTCGTACCAAGAATAACCATTGCTGCATTTAGCTTTTCTGCCGTTGCAGGGATAATGTCTTCTGGTAGACCTTGTTCAACAATTGTTTGCTCTTCATCCAAACCATGCTTTTGGCGAAGTGCTTTCATTGCGGTTAGGTGATGCCCACGAACTGCATCTGTGTACGTTGTTGGGTCAAACTCAGGCAATTCAATCGTAATATTCGCCGGAGTAACCGGATAGGCATTAACGAGATACGGTTCAGCATCGAGACGATTGGTGATTTCTTTAAGGCGCTCGACCATTGAGTCGTTCAAATCAATGTGCGTTGGGTTTTCCGAGCCAACATGAACAGACGCGAGAATTTTCGCGTGCTCTGGCCAATCGGAGTTCTTAATTAGAAGCACAGGGATAGGGCACTTACGCAACAAATGCCAATCTGTAGGTGTGAAAATGACGGATTCTAGAACATCGTGTTTACGCGTTCCCTTAATAACGATGTCGTGACCGCCAGCAAAGACTTCAGCAATGATCGCTTCATAAGGGCGATTATGCCAAACAACACAAACATCAAAGTCGAAGCTATCGTCTAAATACGGTTGGGCTATCTTACGCATCCATTGTTCACGTTGGTGGATAACACCGCGACGCATAGCATCTCTTTCATCGACCGACAGCATTGAGGTCATGTCATACGAAAAATCGTAGATTGACAGAAAGAAAGTGATTCGGCTTCTGGATACACTTTTTCGAGCGAGTTGAACTGCTCTTGCAAGTGCTGGCTGCTCATCATTATTGATGTCAGCAACAACAAGGATCTTACTGTATATACTCATATCTAAGCCCACTTATTATTGTAAAACCAAATACCGAATATAAGGTAAATCAGTATATTGGAGTACACAAGGTACATTTTTACTGTAGCTCAGTTTGAGGAAGAATTTGAGGACTTTTGAAGGGATTTTAGAAGAAATATGATGTAGCTCATTTTCGAGCTACATCAATTGATAGGGCAAATTAGTCTTTGCTAACGCCTGCAAGTTCCATCAATGCATCATGGTCTAAGATGGTGATGTACTTACCTTTTACGCTCAGAATTTCAGATTTCTGGAAGCGGCCAAGTAGGCGACTGATGGTCTCAACCGTCAAACCAAGGTAGTTACCGATGTCACCACGAGTCATGGTTAGACGGAATTCTCTTGGGCTAAAGCCACGTTGAGAGAAACGTGTCGATAGGTTGTATAGGAAAGCCGCAAGACGCTCTTCAGCATTCTTTTTAGAAAGCAGAAGGATCATCTCTTGGTCGCCTTTAATTTCGTTACTCATCAGACGCATGATCTGTTGGCGAAGTTTAGGCATTTTTCCTGATAGGTCATCAAGGATTTCGTAAGGAATCTCACAAACCATTGATGTTTCAAGTGCTTGAGCAAAGCTAGGGTGTAGATCGCCTGTGATTGCGTCAAAACCTACAAGGTCACCCGCTAAGTGAAACGCAGTGATTTGCTCATCGCCTTGTTCTGTAATGGTGTAGCTCTTGATAGTACCAGAGCGGATAGCGTACAGAGATTTTAGCTCATCACCTGCTTTAAAAAGCTCTTGGCCTTTTTGGATTGGCTTTTTACGCTCGATGATTTGATCCAACTGATCCAATTCAGACTCGTTAAGAGTAAACGGAATACACAGTTGGCTAATGCTACAATCTTGGCAATGAATCGCGCAACCGCCTGATTGGATACGCTTTGTTGCAGGTTTTTCAGAAATCATAACAACCTTTCACTATTTGATATACATCAATATTTTATCACTGCTTACTTCTAAAGGGTAGCAAAAAAATTATCGAAAACGACTTTCATATTATATGAAACCAAGCATTCGCATAGCTCCGGCGGCAGTATACACGCCATAAGTTATGAGGATTAATGCTGAGATGTTTCTAAATATTAACGACTTTTGCAGTTTCTGAAAATGAGTGGCACCGTATCCGATCGCGAGCATCGAGGGCAGAGTACCCAAACCAAATGCCAACATGATTAATCCACCGTTCAATGCGCTCCCTGAAACAGCAGACCATGTGAGTGCTGAGTAAACTAAGCCACATGGTAACCATCCCCAAATGAAACCAAATGGGAACGCATGCGTCGGATGTTTTAGCGGCAACAGGCGCTTGCCTGCAGGAGAGATAAACTTCCAGATATACTGACCTGCTTTTTCAACCACAAGCAGTCCTTGCCACCATTTGGCAATGTAGAGCGCAACTAAGATCATGAAAATTGCAGCGACAAATCGAAGCCAAGCGAGAGATTGGGTTAAACCGCTCAATTCTGAAAGGCCTGATATAGCACCACCAACAATAGCGCCAATCAAAGCGTAGCTGGAAAGCCTGCCAAAGTTATAGAACAGAGGAATAGAAGAAGATGGTTTGTTGTTCGGTGCGCCCATGGAGAGTAACGAGGCGATACCGCCACACATTCCCATACAATGACCGGCCCCAACGAGACCGATCATGAACGCGCCAATAAAATCTGGGCTCATAGAGTAACGCTATTGTTTTTTGTTATTTGGTTTTTCGTCTTCATCAAGAAGAATGTTGTGACCTTGTCGCTCTAGATCTTCGAACTGATCACTACGAACGGCCCAAAGGAAGATGGCAACGGCGACACAGACCAATACAATGGCGATAGGGATTAATATGTAAAGACTTTCCATGTTTGATCTCTCACTTACTTCTCTTTAAGCAATCGCAACGAATTGGATACAACAATAATAGAGCTTGCTGACATACCCACTACAGCAACGTACGGAGCGACCAAGCCTGCAACTGCCAGTGGCAAAATTAGCAGGTTGTAGCCCAAAGACCAAGCCAAGTTTTCTCTGATTATTTTTCTTGTACGTATTGCAAGCAATCTAGCCTCTAAAAGCTTCTCTAAGTTGTCACCAAGCAGCGTCATATCTGCAGAAGCTTTAGCGACATCCGTACCACCGCCCATCGCCACGGATAGATGAGCTCCAGCTAGAGTCGGTGCATCATTGATACCGTCACCAACCATCATGGTGATGTCGTATTTATCTAGCCCTTTAAGATACGCGAGTTTGTCTTCTGGTTTTGCCGATGCGATCACATGGTCAATACCCATTTCAATCGCAACAGGCTGCGCATTTTGAAGTGAGTCGCCTGTCAACAAGGTTGTTTTGATACCGGCGTCTGCAAAGCGTTGAATGAACGCTTTACTCTCTTTACGAATAGGGTCGCGGTAATAGAAGGTTGCAACGTGCTCTTCGGCTACAGAAAGATATACAGCGTTACTCTCATCTCGGTTTTCACCAACTACGAAGGTGGCACTACCAATTTTTACCGTCTTGTTGTTCCATACGCCTTGAATACCAGAACCAATGATATTTTGAACATCGCTCACGGTAACGTCTTCTTGACCAAACCCTGAGAATGCGCGAGCAATCGGGTGGTTTGCGTGTGCTTCAAGTGCCGATGCAATCGCAAGTGCTTCAGTTTTATTGAAGCCAGAGAGGGTTTGGCTTTGACTAATTTCTATGTCGCCTTTGGTCAAGGTACCTGTCTTATCCACGACAAGATGATTAATCTTACATAGCGTTTCGAATACATGACCTTTACGCAGTAAAATACCAAAGTTGCCCATACGAGAAGTAGCACAAGTTAGCGCGGTTGGGGTTGCCAAAGATAGGGCACATGGGCAAGTGGCTACCAAGACAGACAGCATAATCCAGAACGCATCATCAGGTTTAGTCTGATGCCAGTAGAACCAAGTACCTGCGGAAATGATCAAAATTGCGCCTACGAAGTAACGCGCCACGACGTCAGCGATTTCAGCGATCTTAGGCTTGGAATGCTGGGCTTCGTCTTGAAGACGAACAATGTTAGAAATCATCGAGTCTGCTTTCGAGTTCGTCACTTCTAACTCAAACGACTCCTCACCATTTAGTGTGCCAGCGTAAACCGCATCTCCGGCTTTCTTAACCACGTGAACAGACTCACCGGTAAGCATCGACTCGTCGATATGGATACGGCCAGAAATCACTTTGCCATCAGCAGGAATGTGCTCGCCAGGAAGAACACGGATACGATCGCCTATCTTCAACGTTTTCACTGGGATTTGTTCACCATCTAACGTTGTAGCAATCGCAGGGATGAGCTTAAGAAGGTTACCACTCGCTGCCGCTGCTTTACGACGAGCTCGCATTTCTAAGAATCGGCCAACCAACAAGAAGAAGGTAAACATCGAGATAGATTCAAAGAAAACTTCGCCTTGTTCAGTCACTGTTGCAACTAAGCTCGCCACATAAGCGAAGACCAATGCAATAGAGACTGGAACATCCATCCCAAGGGTTCGGCCTCTAATGCTTCGCCATGCATTGAGATAAAAAGGAAGCGCGGAATAGAGGAGCACAGGGGTTGCAAAAATTAAGCTAACCCAGCGGAAGTAGTTTTTAAACTCGGGCTCTAGGTCGCCAAAGACTTCCAAATACAATGCTACTGCGAGCATCATAACTTGCATGGTTGCAAGACCTGCAATACCCAAACGATAGAGGTACTGCTTCATCGTATGGTGGTAAGCTGCTTCTTGTTTATCTGCTTCAAAAGGGGCGGCTTTGTAACCGAGTTTATGAATGACCGACAGCAGTTCACTAAGTCGAACTTGAGTTTTATCCCAAGCGAGTAGAGCACGGTTAGTCGTGGTGTTTACACGAATGGAGACTAGGCCTTTAACACCCGACACTTGTTTTTCAATCAACCAAGCACAAGCGGCGCATGAGACGCCCTCTAACGAGAGCGTGACTTCAGAAGTGTTCTCATGGTTGCGAACAAATTCTGACTGAACGTCCTCGTTGTCATAATGGATAAGGGCTTGGAGTTGCTCAGGGACTAGATCCGCCTTTTCTGCTGGTGCAGTACGGTATTGGTAATAGGAGACAAGACCACTATCGACAATAGTCTGAGCCACGGTTTCGCAGCCCGGACAACACATGTCGCGAATTTCACCCAATATTTCTACTTTGAAATCCGTGTTGGCTGGTACATCTTCACCACAGTGATAACAGGATTTACACATAGACTTATTTCATCAAAGTTGTTGGTTGTGCTGGGAACTCGACTCGACCTTGAATCATCCATTCTTTGTTATGTGGTTCAAGTTCGACAAACCAAGGGCCTTGAATGGAGCTTTCAGGCGTTAAACGGTAATTACCAGTCGCATCCGCCGTAAGAAGCTTAGTAAAGTCACGATCTGGTAGAGTACGGTGCGTGAATGTAGCGGTTAGTGCAGGGAAGTGTGGCAATTCTCCTTTGTTGAAGGAGATAACCACTGTGTTGTCATCTGACGAAACGGTAGCGTTAAGACCAAGGTCTCGAGCGACATTCATTTTACTGATGTCGATGTTGATACCTTTGCCTTTTTTATAGTAATCCTCGGCGACCAAAGAAACAGAGTTGTTGGCGAATACGACCACTGTAACGATTGTCCATACCACAACAGTTAAAGGCAGGATGATCAGGAACCACGGCCAAAATTGTTTATACCAAGGCTTTACCATAAAAAAGTTCTCAACAGCTAAATGAAAAAATGTAAGGCTTTAAATTTAAAGGAAAGACAGCCCCTATGAAAGGGGCTGTTATTGAAATGTTACTTATTGTCAGAGTTGCTTAAACTCCAGACGTATGCCGCGACAAGTTGAACTTTGTCTTCGCCTAGAATGTCCTTCCAAGCTGGCATCACACCAGAGCGACCGTTCATAACTGTTTCTGTTACTGCAGCGCGTGAATCGCCGAATAACCAGTCTTGGTCAGTTAGGTCAGGTGCGCCCACAGCAGGGTTACCTTTACCGTCAGTGCCGTGACAAGCTGCACACACGACAAAGCGAGCTTTACCAGCTTCTGCCTCACGTGCATTCACCTTACGACCAGACAGGCTTAGCGTGTAGCTTACAACTTCTTGAACACCTTGTTCGCCAAGTGCATCTTTCCACGCTGGCATCTGACCGATACGGCCTTGCATGATAGTAGTCACGATAGCCGCTGGCTCACCGCCATATAACCATGCGTCGTCAGTTAGGTTAGGGAAACCTGTCTGACCACGAGCATCAGAACCGTGACATTGCGAACAGTTCTGTAGGAACAAACGCTGACCAACTTTAATCGCTTCAGGGTCTTGCGCAATCTCAGGGATAGGGCGTAGACCATCTGCGTTGTGAGCAAGTGCGCGGAATGCTTCACCGAAGTAAGCATCAGCATCATCAAGCTCTTTAGCGTATTGGTTAAGTTGTTTGTTTTCTTGTGCTCGTGCGATGGCTTCTTTTGATTCTTCCAACGTACGTACGGTTTGATCTGAACTCTGCCAGTTAAGGACACCTTTAAAGCTGCCTAGACCTGGAAATAAGGTCAGATATACAGCTGCAAACACAAATGTGCTCACAAATAAGTATGTCCACCATTTAGGTAGAGGGTTGTTAAGCTCGCGAATACCATCGTACTCGTGGCCCATGTCTTCCCCTTCCTCGACGCCCATTTTATCTTTTGCGCACCAAGTAAGGAGAATCGCACAGCCTACCAGCGTACCGACAGTAATCACGATAATCCAGAGACTCCAGAATGTAGTCATTACTTCTTCACTCCTTGGTTATTTGGGGTCGTTTTTTGCTCTTCGTCGGCAAACACCAAGTTAGCATCTTCCTCGAAGCGTGCTTTGCGCTTCTTACCAAATGCCCACCAAACGATGCCAATAAAACTCGCGAAGAGTACAACGGTATAAATACTATGAATTGTACCGAAATCCATGTGACCCCCTTACTTCATTGCATGACCAAGAGACTGAAGGTAAGCGATGATTGCATCCATCTCTGTTTTACCTTCTACTTCTTTAGCCGCATTCGCGATTTGTTCATCCGTGTACGGAACACCAAACTGGTTGCGGAAGATTTCTAGTTTCTTCTGCGTTAGTTTGCCGTCTAGTACGTTCTCTTCAAGCCAAGGGAAACCAGGCATGTTTGATTCAGGTACTAGCTCACGTGGATCAATAAGGTGAACACGATGCCATTCGTCAGAGTAACGTCCGCCTACACGAGCCAAATCTGGACCAGTACGCTTAGAACCCCATAGGAATGGGTGTTCCCAAACGCTTTCCCCAGCAACAGAGTAGTGGCCGTAGCGCTCTGTTTCAGAGCGGAAAGGACGAATCATCTGACTGTGACAAACGTTACAACCTTCACGGATGTAGATGTCACGACCTTCCATTTCCAGAGGAGTATAAGCACGTAGGTTTTCTACAGGCTCCGTCGTTTGCTTCTGGAAAATCAGAGGAGTGATTTCTACAAGCGCACCCCAACTGATTGCAAAGACGATGAAAATTGCCAACAAACCGACATTACGTTCTAGGATTTCGTGGCGATTATTCGAATTATTACTCATTCTTTAATCTCCTTATGCCGGTTGAGGGATAGCTTTTAGGCTTTCTTTAGGTGCAGTTACCGTCTTGTACGTGTTGTATGCCATTAAGAACATACCGAATAGGAAGATGAAACCACCTAGGAAACGTACGAAGTAGAACGGGTAAGATGCTTCTACAGATTCAACAAAGCTGTAAGTTAGTGTGCCGTCAGAGTTAACTGCGCGCCACATTAGGCCTTGCATTACACCAGAGATCCACATTGCTACGATGTAAAGAACAGTACCAATAGTCGCCAACCAGAAGTGAACGTTGATTAGACTTACAGAGTACATGCGCTCTTGACCAAATAGACGTGGAACAAGGTGGTACACAGAACCAATTGAAACCATTGCAACCCAACCTAATGCACCGGAGTGAACGTGACCAATGGTCCAGTCTGTGTAGTGCGATAGCGCGTTTACAGTTTTGATTGACATCATTGGACCTTCGAAAGTAGACATACCGTAGAAAGACAATGAAACAATTAGGAAACGCAGGATAGGGTCGTAGCGAAGCTTATGCCATGCGCCAGACAGCGTCATAATACCGTTGATCATACCACCCCAAGACGGAGCGAATAGAACCAAAGACATCACCATACCTAGAGACTGAGTCCAGTCTGGTAGTGCTGTGTAATGCAGGTGGTGAGGGCCAGCCCAAATGTATAGAGAGATCAGTGCCCAAAAGTGAACGATAGATAAACGGTAAGAGTAAACAGGACGTTCAGCTTGTTTAGGGACAAAGTAGTACATCATACCTAGGAAACCAGCGGTCAGTAGGAAACCTACCGCATTGTGTCCATACCACCATTGAACCATCGCATCCACTGCACCAGAGTAAATCGAGTAAGATTTACCAAGTGACACAGGGATAGCCATGCTGTTCACGATGTGAAGTACTGCTACTGTGAGGATAAAGGCACCGAAGAACCAGTTAGCCACGTAGATGTGAGAGGTATTACGTTTGACCAATGTTCCGAAGAACACGACCGCGTATGACACCCATACAATCGCGATTGCGATATCGATTGGCCATTCTAGCTCAGCATATTCCTTACCAGAGGTTAAACCTAGAGGTAGGGTGATTGCTGCGGCTAAGATGATTGCTTGCCAACCCCAAAAGGTGAAGGCAACGAGTGGGCCACCAAAAAGACGAGTTTGACAGGTGCGCTGAACAACATAATAAGATGTCGCGAACAGGGCACTGGTACCAAACGCAAAAATTACCGCATTAGTATGCAATGGACGTAAACGACTGTACGTCAACCACGGCGTATCAAAGTTTAGCTGTGGCCAAACTAACTGAGCGGCAATCAAAACACCAACAGCCATACCAACTATGCCCCATAAAATGGTCACAAGGGTAAATTGGCGAACGACTGTATAGTTGTAGTTTTGTTCAAGCTGCTTTACTTGGCTCATTTGCATGCTTCCAATTTCTAATTAACTACACTTTACTTCCAACACGACTTGCGTCGTAACACCACCCAAGTAAGCTCTAGAATTCAAGTGTTATCATCACTTTATTTCCATTGCTGACTTTAATAAAAAGTGGCATTTTCAGCGTGACACTATACTTGAATTAACAATTCAATGACAGAGTAGTAACCTTACAAGGCCTCTGGAAATCATTTTTTATTTAAAAAGTTTGAAGTTTGTAACAAGGATATTAGGAATTATGGCTGCACAAAAGTTAACAAAGGCAAGACTTGCACAAATCTTAATCATGCTCAGTCTTTTAATCGGTGCCTTTTTCTGGCGCACCTTTACTTATGAGCAAGATAGAGAGGTCGATTGTTCACAAAAACAGCGATGTGATGTAACAATTGGGGTAGCAAAGATCACTATAAACAAGGCTTCAGAAGGATTTTCGATTGAAAGCTCGGAAACTGATAGTGTAAAAATTGATCTAAATCAATCTGGCAATTTTATTAACTTAGATGATAAATATAATGAGATTGATTGGAGCGCTATTTCTGAGACAAAAGCAATTAATCTCAAAATAAACGAAAATATTGTCCGAGTTCATTTATAAATCAGATCTGACGCGAGATAATTGTATCTTCTTTGTGCAATTAATACTTTCTTGCCTAGCGCTTAATTTTCGCAATGGTATAACAGTAAAGTGATAAACAATAATAAAACCGTATGCAGTGCCAATCATTATTTACTCATATTACTGATGAATGTTTAGCAATAGAGAAATTTCGCTCTGAGTTGAGTCCGGACAACTTGTCCCATCTCATCTGTTATTACACAGAGGAGTATGATTTCAGAAAAATCCAAAACGCGTTCGTTGAACTCTTTCCTGAGGTAACCGTCCACGGAGCTAGCTCGTGTCAAGCTATCATGACCAATCATGGGTACCATCAAGGGCCTGTTATTGCAGTACTTGCGATTTATGATTCCGGTCAACACGCGTATGGGACGGGCATTGCAACCTATGGGGATAATATAGAAACAAGCGTTGATGACGCACTTAATATGGCGCTTCTTCATGCGAATCGAGTAGGTGAAGTACCGAATCTTATCCTTCTTCACGCAACCCCAGGAAATGAAGAATCAATTATTGAATGTATCGATGAACGCTTTGGCACTTTGGTTCCCATTATTGGCGGTTCGTCAGCCGACAATAATGTTAAAGGGAATTGGTCTGTAATCACTTCACAAGGATACGAGCAAAACGGCGTAAGTCTGACACTATTTTATTCATCCCAACCAGTTGATATCGCTTTTAGCGCAGGGCACTCACCAACAGGCATCACTGGCATCGCAACAAAAACGAAAGGGCGCTGCCTTTTAGAAATAGACAACCAACCCGCATTAGATGTCTACCGTAAGTGGACCAATCACCAAGAAACGCAATCCGATGAAGAAAGCTTCCTATTTACAAACTCTAGTGCTTACCCTCTGGGGCGCATTGCAGGGCACCTTTACGAACGGCCTTACTACAAGCTGTCTCACCCAATAAGAGAAACAGAGCAGGGTGGTATCGAGCTTTTCACAAATATTGAAGAAGGTGAAGTGTTAACCCTCATGCAAGGAAGTCGCCAGCACCTCGTGGCTAGAGCGGCGAGAGTAGTGAACGCGGCTTTTAATCAAAAGTTAGAAGAGTCTCGAAAAATAGGGGTGATCAATATCTTTTGTGCCGGTCCTATGCTGCACTTAAAGCAGGATATTAATAGTGTTTGTGAACAAATTAACCAGGAATTAGAGAACCTACCTTTTATTTGCCCGTTTACTTTTGGTGAGCAAGGAAGATTTATAGGTGGCGAAAATGGACATGGAAACTTGATGATATCTTCAGCAATTTTCCATAAACCTTATGAAAGATAAATATTTAGAGATATACCAACAAGAAGCGTTACAAGAGGCACTTGTCGAGCTAAAAGAAGCGAGGCAAAGAGAGAAATTACTAGCAGACGAGAACAAAGCAATCTTATCTGCAATTTCCGCAATGAGTGAAGCCAGAAACCGACATGAGATTTTTTCAGGGCTGAACAATGTTCTGAAAAAGTATATTGATTTTGATGACTTTATCGTAATCACACGTGACAGCCATCGCCAAAGTTTCAAGACTCTTTTATCAACCAATAGTGTATTTGATAGGGTAAATTGGTTACAAGGTAACGCAACAGAGCGAGCGCTTAATGGCGAGTGTATTTTGCTGTTCGAACCTATGCGTTTAAAGGAGTTTGAGAGCCTAAACTCCTTTATAAAAAGTCAGGTAAGTTCCATGCTTTTAACTGGCATTAGGTCTGAAGTAACGCAAACGATCATCATACTTGTCGGCGCTCAAAAAGGGCATTTCAGTATCGAAAACAAAGAGACGCTCCGACGTTTCAGACCTTTGATTGAAAGGGCTGTTATCGATATTGAAACTAAAGAAAAGTTACAACGTATCGTAGAAGTCCGCACCTCGCAACTTGCAAAAGCAAGAGAAGAAGCGGAAAGAGCAAACCAATCTAAGTCCGAGTTCCTGGCCATGATGAGCCATGAGATTCGAACTCCATTAAACTCAGTTTTAGGTATGCTCGATATATTGAGACAATCGACTCTAACCGAAGACCAATCAGAAGTTCTTAATCAGATGGAGCGCTCAGCTGATCTGCTTCTCGCAATCATTAGCGATATTCTCGACTTGTCAAAAATAGAGTCGGGTAGCTTTCATTTGAATGAACAGTGGACTGATTTAAGTGACGCCGTAACCCTTGTTATTTCTCAACAAAAACAAGTGGCTACAGCTAAGAATTTGAGTTTTGAGTTCGATTGTAACCTTGATAAAAACAAGCAATATTGGATTGATTCAACACGCTTGTCTCAAATTCTCTTTAACTTGATTGGCAACGCAAGCAAATTTACTGACTTTGGTGGCATCGATATCTCTGTGATTGAAAAAGATAGCGAGCTTGTCATTTCTGTTGCTGATACCGGCATCGGGATTCCAAAAGCTAAGGTTGGCCATCTTTTCACGGCTTTTCATCAAGGCGACAGTTCAATAACACGAAGGTTTGGTGGTACTGGTTTGGGGCTCGCTATAACCAAACATCTGGTTGAGATGATGCGCGGAACAATCAGCGTAAAAAGTGAAGAGAACGTTGGCTCACACTTTAAAATCAAAATTCCCGTGTTAACCAGGAATAATCAAGAAAGACCCGTAAAGATAGAGCAAAATCATCCATCAAAAGCGATGAATCTTCTTGTCGTTGAAGACACAGAATCAAACCAACTAGTGATTAAACTTATCTTAAACAAGCTTGGGCATAACGTTTTTATCGCCGGTAATGGTGCAGAAGCATTAACGTTTTTGGAAGAACAAAGACAAAGTATCGATATCATTTTAATGGACGTCTCAATGCCAGTAATGGATGGGATAACTGCAACAAGGTTGATCAGACAAAAAGGAATCAGCACACCAATCATTGCTTTGACCGCGCATGCGCTTGAGAGTGACAAAACCACATGTATGAAAGCTGGCATGGACGGCTTTGTTTCGAAGCCAGTTCGAAGACAAGATATCTATGAAGCAATCCAATCACTAGTAGAACTCGCGTAGCGCATTAATATAGATCTTAACAATCGTAAGATTATTAAGATCTATATTAAGTATTTTATGGTAAATCACCATTATGTTTAATGACACCTACAAAAAGCGCTGTATTTTAAAATCTGAGAGGGATAGGAGACCAAACTAGAGAAGAATTGGCGTACGTGGATATATCATTTAACATAACACATATAATGCGCACTGAATTGAGGATCCCACTGGGCTTGAAAACGCTACTGCAAATCCTGCACAAGCCATTGAAATTCCTGCCAATCCAAGCCCGTTATACTTTTTTGCTATGTTTTCCCACATACCACGAATCGCTGGGTTCTCGTTGCGATCAACGTGACAGCTAACAGCTCTGTTTCTGTTTTGTGTTTCACTAAATCTAATTTACCAATTGTTCTAGTTCTTCGTTAATTGTTCTTATGCTGACCTTGCACTAGTTTGTTTAGCCAACTTATTCTCTATCTGTTCTTTTGGTAGTTATTGGGTTGCATCGGTGATGTTTGAAGATGCACTTTATTTTTCACGTCCTATATTGTGTCACTCACGTCAGTAAAAGATTTCAAGATTCTGGAAACGCTTTGGGAATCCATCGCCTTAGAAACATGCTTTCAAGATTAGATAAGTAGCTCCGTCATAATTTTAAAACTTGGCGTTAGTTCTTCTAATATTGCTCATTTCTTTAAGTGACATTGTCACTAAGGGTTTGGTCATTTTTAAAAACCAACGAACTCGGATTTATAATCTGTGGGTTTCTCTTTTTCAGGTAATAAAAAAGCGACCAAACGTGGTCGCTTCAAATATACATGTGACGTCGTAACTCTTTTACATCAAAAGAGTCATCTTTCCAGGGGCACTCATTCTAATGGATGATAACGCTTCTCCAGATATTTGAACGTTAGCAAACCAAAATGGTTTGTGCTTTTCCGCAAACACTTCACTTCTTGATAAGTTATCGTAGATTGCATATGCCCTAGCCTGTGCCAAGGCTGCACCATATACGCTGCGTTCTAAGACCGGTTTCTTTTCTATGTCCTCTAGAATTGCGACTTTAATGTGTTCTACATTTTTCGGCCAGTTGAAGCTTTCCACAAGTCGTTTCGTCACCAGCGCTTCCATATCGACAATGACTTTAGGCAAGAACGCTGAATTGGGTCGGACATCAGCACACGCGTAGTACTCATCTTTCCTGTTAGTCTTTCTGTAATTCAGCATGACTTCAATGAGTGCATCTTCAAACGTGTCGGTAAAATGGTTAATGAGCACGATACTGCCGAGACTTCGAAGCGTTCCGATTAAAACTCCGCAATCGGGGTCAGGAACATCAGTTTCATTCAATCGCATCTTGGTGATGTTGGCGGTTAAAACCAATTGTTGCCAAAACTTCGGAGTAAGAACCTTAGTATTATTATCTGACCACCTCATCATTGAACGCGCCATCAAGACTGGGAATAACTTGCGGCAATTCTCAACTCCTATGCGACCGATCGCAATTCGAACATCTGAGTTGTTCTTTGCCGAGCTGCCTCGTTCACGTAGCCTCGAGTTTTCAATGAGATCAGCGATTGTTGAACTTAACTGATGACTACTGTTGGCTAAATCAGTCAGTTTTTGCAGGCTCAGAGATGGCGCATAGGCAAATGATGCGAATTGTTCGAATGCTGTTAGATTGCTAGATAATTTATCAATAGGTAGAGCTTCTAGCTTTTTCACTAACATTCGCTCGGCAACTTTAGATACGTCATTGATTACCGTTTGCAGTGTTTTCTGTCTATCTTCAACAACCTGCCGCTTTTCTTTGACTCGCTCTTGTTCACACATAAGAAGTATTCTTTGGTTACGTGTAACTCGGTCTTCCTCACTGAAGATGACGTCGTCGCAATAGCGTCCTTGTAAACTGAGAAGCTTGTCCACCTGTGACTGGTCCACTTGGTGGTTCATGCTTGCTAGCCATTTTGCATGCCTAAGTTCTACTTCTTTCGATACTTTGGCAGCGATGTCCATTGCTTCTTGTGTGTAATTTTTTTGTGTGAGCAACAAACTGATATTCCTAACGTTGTTTTATTTTCCTGTCGGCAAGTTTATCTATAAAGCCACATGCAGTAAACGAAATGTGACATTAATTCCAGTTATAAATAATTCGAACTTATCGAAATGTAATTAGTAAATACTAATCCCCCGTTGTTATGTGTAATCGTATGTACTTTTCAGAGAATTTATAGCGATAACGTTTTCCAATTTTCACATTTGACTTAGCGAACTGGCATACGCGTTTATCGCCACTTCCGTTTACTTTTTTGATCTTGGCGCTCTTGCCTTTGTGCTCCATTTCAATCATCAAGTCACAATAACCGTAGTAACCATCAAACTTTCTGTTGGTTTTCTTTTGAAGTTCTACTTTGATTTTGTTCGCTACGGGATTGGTCTGTGAGTCGTCAGCTTTAGCAACAGATATACTAAATAATACAAGCAAAAACGTGACAGTGTATCGCATAGAGTTACCTTTTAATTCGTCAAAGCTAAAACTCTAACTCACTGACTTAGTTAATATAAAAACGGGGCGCAATTAATGCGCCCCGTTTAACATGAACAAGTAACTGATAGTATGCTTAAGCTCGTTTTTTGCCTTTAGTCGACTTAAAACCTTGGTGAGGGAATACGTTTCTAATACGCTGTTGGACTTTCTTAGGGACCTCTTTAGAGAAAGTTAACCGCATACCAGTACGTTGATTGTAGACTTTCATCTCACCATCAAAGGGATCATGCTCAGTGATGTCTTGCAGGTTGTGTTTAAAAGAAGGTGGAATATGACCTTTCACGTTAGATATGTGCCCTTTCTCGAATTTAACCTTTAAGACGGGTCTATCTACAGCGATAAGCCAAAAAATGACAACAGCAGCAATCAATATTACATAAAGCATTTGATACTCCTTAGCTGGACAACAATTTACTCAAATCTTCTTTCAAAGATGATACCTTCATACTTGCTTTCTCACTTCGTGAAGCTTCCGATAAAAGGTATTCGATGGCGTCTGATAATGTACAACCTAACTCATTGGCTCGGTTTGAGAGCTTTTCCCACACTCGGTAATCAAGATCAATTGATTTCTTTTTCGTGTGTACTTGCTCAGCATTAAAGTGACGTTTGCGCTTTGCACGAATTGCCTGTTTGAGCTTATTATCAAGCTCTTCTGACATGTGATTTTCTATCCAAGTTAGCACTTGTGTTGGCTCATGCTCTAATTTTCGTAGTTCGGCAATAGCAGCATCAGCTTCACTCGTATCAATGTATCGAGTGATGGCTTCACCATCTTTCCATTTTTTGATGAGGTACTTCCATTTCCAACCACATTCTAAATTCTCAAGCTGCTGATATTTCATCCTTCCGACCCTTAATGCGCATATGGTGACAGCGTAACCCAGATGCACGAATTCAGCAATTAAAACTCATAAAAGTATCGATGTTGATCACTCATTTGTCGAAGGTTTAATCAACTGAATTTGCAGAATTTTTGGATAGGTCAAATTGTTACTAGGGAGTTGATCATCGTTTCGCTATAATGCGCACAAGACTAAATTACGATGAATTTGAATGAACCAAGTTAACTGGCAAGATGTCACCCCCTCTTTTGAGCAGTACGAAGAAATTCTGAGCAACGCTCCTTCACTCCCGCTAAAGTCATTTATTGATTTACAACCAAGACTGGAAGCGACCGTCCGTCGATTCGTCAATGTGAGAGGCCTAACTCGCATACTGCTAGTTAACTGCACGGATAACTCGGTTTATCGCGGATTTATCCGTGATGCTTTGCAAGTGACAACAGATACTCCTGTCGTTGTTACAGAATCGCTGGACGCAAAAGAGCTGTTCGATCGTTATAGCGTCAATCTAGATGGGCAAACAACATTTGAATCAGGTTTAATCGCCAAAGCACATGGTGGTTACCTTATTGTTCCAGCAAACTTAGTTTTGGCGAATGCCGCTCGATGGCCAAGTATTAAAGCAGCCATTCAAGGGGGAAGCTTTGCACCGGCCAATTTGACACCTAATCGTATCGCGTCTTCTCCGCTTGGCAGCCAAAAGTACGATGTAAAGCTTGTTATAACGGGTGATCGCAATCAGTTAGCGGAAATTGAGTACATTGACGAAGACTTCTCGGCTGGAATTACCATGTATACCGAGGTTGAAGAAGATATCCATCTTTCCGAAGAAAGCCTGCATAGTTATATCGGTCTAGTGAATTGGGTATGTCAACGCTATCAATATCCAACCTTGAGTTCTCAGGCGTTTAGAAGGCTTATTCTCGCTGGTATGCGTTACACCGAAGATCAACACTATTTACCACTCGGAGTAATGTGGCACAGCCAATTGTTGGCTCTTGCTAGTCAGTATTCAAATGCTTCTGTGATCGAATTCGATGATATTGATAAGGCAATTGACGACAAATATTATCGTGAATCGTACCTACCACAACGCGCAGTAGACGATATCCTTGATGGGCAAGTGATCATTGAAACAACTGGCGAACAAGTCGGTCAAATTAATGGCCTCACTGTCATTGATATGGCTGGACACCCTGTCTCTTATGGTGAGCCTGCACGTATTTCCTGTGTTATTCACTTCGGTGATGGTGATATTTCAGATGTTGAGCGTAAAGCAGAGCTTGGTGGCAACCTGCATGCTAAGGGTATGATGATTATGCAAGCGTTTGTGAGTTCTGCTCTGAACCTAGATGAACCTCTACCTTACTCTGCATCGATCGTATTCGAACAATCATACAGTGAAGTCGACGGAGACAGTGCCTCGTTAGCAGAGCTTTGTTGTTTGGTGAGTGCCCTATCTGAATCTCCGGTCAACCAGCAGATCGCTGTTACTGGCGCGGTAGACCAATTTGGTCGCGTACAGGCCGTTGGCGGTTTGAACGAGAAGATTGAAGGCTTTTACCAAGTATGTAAACACCAAGGCTTTACAGGTGAGCAAGGCGTAATTATGCCTAAATCCAACCTAAAACATCTCGCTTTACATAAAGATGTCATAAATAGCATTAAAAATGGTGAGTTCCATATTTGGTCAGTTTCTACTGTTGATGAGGCGATTCCTATTCTGATGTCTAAACCGTTCCGTGGTGAAGACGATAGCATCATCGGTAAAATTGCTGAACGTATTGAAAACTTTGAAAGACATGAGCATCCAGTCGGAATTGTGGAGCGCATCAAAAACTGGTTTGTCTAGTACTGATCGGAGTTGTTTAGCGTACACGTGTTCACTAAGATGCAGCTATCAAAAATTGGAGTAATTGATAATGCAAAACAAACGTGATTCTTACAACCGTGACGATCTTCTAGCTTCTAGCCAAGGTGAACTATGGCCGCAAGGCCCTCAGCTACCAGCACCAAACATGTTGATGATGGACCGCATCACAAAAATGTCTGAGACTGAAGGTGATTTCGGTAAAGGTTTGATCCTAGCAGAATTGGACATTACTCCAGACCTTTGGTTCTTCGACTGTCATTTCCCTGGCGACCCAGTAATGCCTGGCTGTCTTGGCCTTGATGCAATGTGGCAGCTTGTTGGTTTCTTCCTAGGCTGGGTCGGCGGTAAAGGCAAAGGCCGTGCTCTTGGGGTTGGCGAAGTGAAATTTACTGGTCAGATCCTACCAACAGCGAAAAAAGTGACATATGAGATCCACATGAAGCGTGTTGTTAACCGTAAATTAGTAATGGGTCTAGCTGATGGTCGTGTCTGTGTAGATGGCAAAGAAATCTACGTAGCAAAAGATCTGAAAGTAGGCTTGTTCCAAGACACTTCAAGCTTCTAGTCTCCTACTCTGAATTATTTAAGAAGGCTCCTTTAAGGGGCCTTTTCTTTATCTAGATACCTATACTCTTATCTACCAAACGCAGAAAAGGCTCTTAACGAGCCCTTTCAAATCCTTATGTTTGTATGTGGAGAGTTATTTGTAGAGACCAGATTGTTTTTCATCTCTGGCATCACGCCAACCACCTAACCAATATGACCGAGCGTCAATTTGTTGATATGGGCAAGCCTCCTGAGACCTTCCATTCAACCCAGCTTTATAGCCTTGAGATTGAGCTCGTTCTAGGCGATCACGCTTTTGTCTCTTCATAGTTAATTCCTCATACAGGTCCATTTACAAACGTACTACTGTTACTGTGAAACTTTGATGGAGTTTTTATGACTCCACTTATAAGAATCGATCAAATTGCGCATTTTCTCAAGGCATAAAAAAAGCAGAGGTTCATTTCTGTGAGCCTCTGCTTGATTTAAAAATTACTGACTATTTTCTACGGAACCCGAACAAGCCAAGCATGGTCAAAGCCAACCAACCAAGGCCAGCACCTTCGCGCTCAGAAGCCTCGTCCTCGATACTTCTCTGTTGGATATCTGCCGAAGTAGCACCGGCAATAGGCATCAACTTAACAGCAACGATCTTTTCAGTACCATCACAAGACGCGTTATGGTCGGTACTCTTATATCCGCCTTCACACTTCATTGCAGTTGCTGAAATAACGCCAGCGTCGTTAATATCTGTCGCATCTATAATTCTGTATTCGTTATTCTTTTCAGAAATAGCCTGAGCAGTAGAGTCGCCGTCATTTGAACCATTAGTCAAATTGTCTAAGAGCCAAGCCTTTCCTTCGAATAGTGATTTTGCGCGTTCACTTTCTTGACCATTTAGAGCGTATGGATATATGAAGCCGCGTTTTCTACGAGGCTTACCTTCGTATTCACGTGAACTCTCGGCATCAATTTGACCAACAATTTCATTGTATTTGTTTATACCGCCCATTTTTCCGCCAGAACCGTAGAAGAAAATACCAGTGTTAGGGTAAAAAGCCTTAAGCGAATCAGCTCGGATGTCTTCTACAATAAACAAACGGTTTGGTAATGCACCTGAGGTGACAATTCTTCTTTTAGCTTCACCGATAGCTACATAATTTTCATTCACATCAGTAAGTCGAGAGTTTGAATGTACGGTCTCTTCACCATCACCTTCATCTTCACGCTGCCTAGCTCCAGCTACAGCCTTACTAGTCCAAGATACCTCTTCCAAGGATCCTGCGGTGTTTGTTTTTCCGACAAAAACACTAGCATTCAAATAGTTATTGTCTGAATATGTATTATAGCCTACACCATAAATTGTCAGACCATCGACTACTAAATCTCGCATACTGCCTTGTGCTAGGCGATCACCATCCTCAGCCTGATCGGTTCTCCATGGGACCTCTGACACTAATGAAGAGCTATCCCATATGGCAGCTTTAGATGTATGATGAGTGCCATTGTCGTTTGTATACTTTCTAGATATGCTTCCAACAGTATAATTTCCGTCAGTATTCCATGCACGGCTCTCTACAACTTCAGCTTGTCCGTCTTCAGTAACAATGTTTGGTTTGGTGGGAGCAACCACACGATTTCGTGTTTCTAATTGTGAAGGGTTTTCCTCACTAACAACGCTTTGATTACCTATAGGCTTCAGATCGTGAGTCAATGAATTGATCACATTATTATATTGATTGTCGTATGCCTCATCTGCTTCTTCGACGAAAGCCTTAGCGTTAGAAGTGAAATCTTTATAAAACTTTTCTGCTTGCCATGGTTTCCAGTTCAATGCTGCCCAAGAGTCACACGTAGAATAGCCGAGAGCATCATAACAATATGTTTTAAAATCGTCATCATCCCCCGCGTCAGACGTATTTTCTACTGTATAGAAGCGAGCATCACTAGCAAATGGTACCTCTTCCCGGTAACTTACGCCATCCACAGCTTGTCCCGCAGAAATAGGTGACGTTCGAGTTTCTAGAGCAAGCTTGAATGTCTCAGGTTGACATCCGGCATCAGAGTCGAAGCATCCCAGAGCATAAGGAGCGCCTGTTGTTGGGTCGGTTTCTACGTCGCCTTGCTGAATAGCTACCCCATAAACTGTTTCATCAACCACGTTCTCAGGAGAAACTTCAATAACTTGATACAATGCTGCATTAGCATTCATTGCCGTACCAACCATCATCGCGACGGCGGTTAATTTGAATTTGTTACTACAATTCATTGAATTCTTAACTGTCCTGTTGCATTGCTTCGAGTTCTTCCCATCTCTCGAATGCGATTTCCAACTCCTGCTCTACTGCAGCGAGCTGTTCCAATACCGGTTGAGTCTGTTCTACAGATTTAGTGAAGAACTCTGGGTCATTCACTTGTTCTTGTAGCGTCTCAATATCCGACTCTAATTGTTCTAGTTTAGCTGGAAGAGCCTCTAATTCTCTTTGCAGCTTATACGATAACTTCTTCGAATTGTTCTTAGGTTGCGTAGTTTTGGGAGTTTCCTCAACCACTTTCTCTTTCTTCGTTGCTTTTTCAACCTGACCGCGTGAAGCAAGAACTTGATCACGCTGCTGTTTAGCATCGTGATAACCACCAACGAACTCTTCAATTACGCCGTTACCTTCAAAAATCCAGCTGGTTGTTACTGTGTTGTCTACGAACTCACGGTCGTGACTCACTAACAGTAACGTACCCTGATAATTGGCAAGCATTTCTTCTAAAAGTTCCAACGTTTCGATGTCCAAATCGTTGGTTGGTTCGTCAAGAATAAGCAAGTTGTTAGGTTTCAATAAGATACGCGCTAGCAAAAGACGGTTTTTTTCACCACCTGATAACGCTTTTACTGGCGTACGGGCACGTTTTGGTGCGAACAAGAAATCTTGCAGGTAGCTCAATGCATGACGCTGACGGCCACCCACCATCACTTCTTGCTTACCATCCGCTAAGTTATCGATAACCGTCTTTTCAGGATCGAGGATTTCACGATACTGGTCGAAGTAAGCTACTTCTAGCTTTGTGCCGCAATGTAGACGACCACCTTGTGTCTCTAACTGGCCTAGTAACAATTTGAGAACCGTACTTTTACCACAGCCGTTAGGGCCAATCAGGGCGATTCGGTCACCACGCATGATGTTGAAGCTGAAGTCATCCACGATCTTTTTGCCTTCAAAAGCAAAAGAGACGTTCTCTGCTTCAAAGACGATCTTGCCTGAACGCGATGCATCGTCGATGTTAAGGTTAACTTTACCTTGCACTTCACGACGGTCACGACGTTCTTCACGAAGCTTCTTAAGAGCGCGAACACGACCTTCATTACGGGTACGACGCGCTTTAATCCCCTGACGAATCCACACTTCTTCTTGAGCTAACTTTTTGTCGAACTCAGCATTTTGCATTTCTTCAACACGAAGCATCTCTTCTTTGTCATTCAGGTACTGATCGTAATTACCAGGGAAAGACGCCAATTGACCACGATCTAAGTCAACGATGCGTGTGGCCATCGATTTGATGAACGTACGGTCGTGAGAAATAAAGATGATCGAGCCTTTGAAGTCTTTTAAGAAGTTCTCTAACCACTCGATGGTTGTTACATCAAGGTGGTTAGTCGGCTCATCAAGAAGCAATACATCAGGGTCACAAACAAGTGCACGAGCCAGAGCTGCTTTGCGTTGCCAACCTCCAGATAAGTCCGTCAGTTTGGTTTCCGGGCTTAACTTTAAAGCGCCCAGAACGTTCTTGACACGGTCATCAAAGCGCCAAGCATTTAGATGATCCAACTGCTCTTGAATCTTAGCAAGACGATTAATGTTCTTTTCACTTGGGTCCTGAGCCACAAGATCGAGAAGATCATGGTAGATCTTCAGCTGTTCGCCGATTTCAGCTAAACCACCAGATACGTATTCGTAAACCGTACCCTCTTGATTGCGTGGTGGATCTTGTTCAAGTCGAGAAACAACTACGTCTTGAGTGATTTGAATCTTGCCATCGTCCAACAAAATGTCGCCGGCAAGCACTTTCATTAACGTGGACTTACCTGCACCGTTACGACCAACTAAACAAACGCGTTCGTTTTCTTGAAGAGCGAACTCCGCTTTATCTAGCAGTGGGTGGTCACCAAATGCAAGTTGCGCGTTATGAATGGTAAGTAATGCCATTATTATCCAACCAATGTGTGAGTTGTTCTAAGTCAAACGGCCAGTTCAACTCAGAATCTTGATATTTTAATACGGGAATCGTGACGCCGTAACGAGAAAAAAGAACATCGTCGAACGCAATGTCGACGATGTGAGTTTGTTCGGCGAGGCCAATCTGACCAACGAGATCAAACGCCATCTCACAGAGATGGCATCCTTCAGTGCTGTAAAGTGTTAGCACGTTCAACATCCTTTTACTGTTCCGTCCCTATTCTGCGTGAGTAACCAGCCAGCAGTTGTGAATCTGTTTGTTACGAGAGAAATCCAATGGCAGAGTTTGAGAAGAAATGTTCTGCGCTTTCAAACCCAGTTCTGCAAGCCCTGCTTCGTCCATCTTGAAGTGACGTTTGTTGTTCGAGAAAACAATCGTACCGCCAGCACGCAACAGGCGCTTAAGGTTTGTCATTAGCTTAATGTGGTCGCGTTGCACGTCGAACGATGTTTCCATGCGTTTAGAGTTAGAGAACGTCGGTGGATCAATAAAGATAAGATCGTATTCACCTTTTGCGTTCTCAAGCCACTGTAGACAGTCAGCTTGCTCAAAACGATGCTGGCGACCAACACAGCCATTTAGCTGCATGTTGTCTTTAGCCCAGTTCAAGTACGTGTTAGACATGTCTACCGTAGTTGTAGAACGAGCACCACCAACGGCTGCGTGTACTGTCGCACTACCAGTGTAAGCAAACAAGTTAAGGAAATCTTTACCTTGTGCCATTTCGCCAAGGCGACGACGAGTGATCTTATGATCCAAGAACAAGCCAGTGTCTAGGTAATCGTGAAGGTTTACGATCAGCTTCACGCCGTACTCGTTCACTTCAAGTGTCTCTGAAACTTGCCCCAGTTTTTGGTACTGACTGCGGCCTTTCTGCTTCTCACGAACTTTCAGTACAACTTTGTTCGCTTCTACGCCTGTTACTTGAATCGTTGCACGGATGATGTCCGTTAGACGGCGTTTGGCTTTTTCTTCAGGGATGTTCTTAGGTGCTGCGTATTCTTGAATCACGATTTGATCGCCGTAAACGTCGATCGCTACGTTGTATTCTGGAAGGTCCGCATCGTAGATACGGTAACAATCTAGTTTCTCTTTACGAGCCCATTTACCGATCTTACCAATGTTTTTCTTCAAACGGTTTGAGAAGTCAGGTGCGATCTGAACGCTAGTATCCGCGCCTTTCACTTCGTCAGCGCTACGCTCTGCAATACTATAGTTCTTTTGGTGACACGGTAACGCACCATTATTCAATTTAAACTGTTTGTCCGCACGCATACGAAGACAGCTTAGTAGCTCGTCTGAACTAGAGAAGATAGACGCTTTACAACCGCCAAACTCTGCTTTTAGCTGGCCACCAAATGCTGTGTATAGGGCAATCAGACCAGGCTCAGTACCAAGACGCTCACCATAAGGCGGGTTAGAAACGATAACGCCGGCTTCGAAACCAGCTGGACGAGTAATAGTTGCTGCATCACCTTGTGCAAATGTAATCAGCTCTTCAACGCCAGCTCTACGAGCGTTGTCTTGTGCAACCTTCAGTACTTTCGGGTCGTTATCGAAGCCGAAAAACCTAGCGTCAACTTTTTTGACACCGCGTCGAGCCTGTACATTTGCCTCTGATTTAATCTCTGCCCAAAGCTCTGGTTCAAAGTCTTCTAGTGCTTCAAAGCCCCACTGTTTACGCTTAACGCCAGGTGCCATGTTCGCTGCCATCATTGCCGCTTCAATCAGCAACGTACCAGAACCACACATTGGATCTAGAAGTGGTTGAGAACCATTCCAGCCACAACGCATTACGATAGCTGCTGCTAGTGTTTCACGCAGCGGAGCTCGACCAGATTCTGGACGGTAGCCACGTTGATGAAGACCACTACCCACCATGTCCACACCAAGAATTGCTTTATCTTTGTGTAGACGGACGTGAACGCGGATATCGGGACGCTCTTTGCTGATATTTGGACGAGGAAGCCCTTTCTTCTCAAAGCAGTCTACGATGCCATCTTTTACTTTCATTGCACCATATTGGCTGTTGCGAATTTCGCGGTTAGTACCGTTGAAGTCAACCACAAAGCGCTTTGAGCTATGGAATTGGTTTACCCAGTTGATTGCAGACGTTGACAGGTAAAGGTCCATGTCGTCGTTACAGGTAAACTCCGATAAAACACGTACAAATCGAGACGCCAAGCGGCTCCACAAACAGCAACGGTAAATCTGTTCATTCGTTGCTTTAAATTTTACGCCTGCCTGTACTGGTTTGGCGTTTTCAATGCCTAGTTTAGTCAGTTCTTCAACAAGCAAGTTTTCCATGCCATTTGAAGTTACCGCGAGATATTGATTCATAGTGTTCTTTCGTCGATAAAAAATGGCTTTGATTATACCTGACTTTACGATCAATGCCTCGTTTTTAAAGGCTTTTTCGATTTGTTAGCGCAATCCATCACCAACCCATCCTGCTGAAAGTCAAAACACAACGTCTCTCATCAAGAAATACGTCTCTTTTTCACTACCTAATAAGAACAAGCCCTCTAGAAGAAGTGAATACTTATTTACTGCAAATTTGGTCTATACCAAACTCACTCTAAGTGTGTAATTTACTTACAAAATGAATATATAGGGGAATAAAAGGTGAAATATTAGCCGCCAAGTTGCCTAATTTAAGGAAACGCTAAAATGAAAAAAGTGAAATAAAAGTGAGCTGCTTCATATATGAGATACGAAATCCCCTCACCTAAGGGTGAGTTTGGAGCGTGTATTGGGAGAGATTTGGAAAATTCTAGGCAAAAAAAATCGACCTAGTACGGTCGATTAATGCAAACAAAGGAACGAAATTAAAGAAAAAATCAAAAGGAAACTAACCCACCATCGCCATCGGTGCCATCATGAATAAGTGATTAGCACAGACCATGCGATCATGCATTACTTTAATCGGTTGACCAAACTGGAGCGTTTTGTTGCCGTCTAGCAGGAACTCTTCCTGTCCAACATAAGCACACAGGCTTGATGTTTCACCTGGCTCTAGGACGACGAACACACCTTCTGAATATCGGTTTGTTAGGAAGACCATGTCCCCTTCTTCTGGCTCGTGCCCATCGCATTGGGCATCGAAGAACCAACTCTTAGGTTGGACTGGCTTATGAAAGCGTTTCGCGGCTACGCAATAAAGCGTAAGTTCGGCTTGACGGTATTCGTTGATGTCGAGACAACGGATTCGTTCGTTGTACGTTTGGAACGCGCTTGCGTCATCAACGGTGAATTCATTGTCTGAGAAGGCACAATTGACCAACAGCTTTCGGCATAGATTGGTTTGGAAAATCATTTCCTCCCCTAAATCCAGCATTAGGCAAGCTTTCTGCTCGTCAAAATACCAATTCCATTTGTCGCTGGGTTTAAGCATTATTCCGTTCTCTTGTGACTAGTTAAACAGTAATAAGAGGTAAGACGCTTAATTACCTACTCATGATTTTTAAATTTTACAAACGAACGGACAAAAAAAAAGAGGAAACGAATTCCTCTTTTTTTAGTAACAAGCGTCGATTTCTCAACGATTTAGCGATTGATCTTATAGATTTTTAACAATATCGCGTACGAGACCAGGTCCGTGGTAGATAAAACCAGTGTAAACCTGAACAAGTTGCGCGCCTGCCATCATTTTCTCTTTTGCTGCAACGTAAGAGTCAACACCACCGACACCAATGATCGGAAGTTTGTCGCCGAGTTCTTCGTGAAGTTTGCGAACAACCTCTGTTGAACGAGATTGAACCGGACGTCCACTTAAACCACCCGCTTCGTTTGCATGCTTCATACCTTCAACGACTGTGCGATCCAGTGTTGTATTGGTTGCAATAACGCCATCGATATTGTTCTTAATTAGAGACTCACAGATCTGGCTGATTTCATCATCGCTCAAATCCGGTGCAATTTTTAGCGCAAGTGGTACGTACTTACCGTATTTTTCAGCAAGTTCGGCTTGTTTCGCTTTGAGTTCAGCTAGCAATTCGTCTAGCGCTTCACCGTACTGAAGCGAACGAAGTCCTGGTGTATTTGGTGACGAGATGTTCACGGCGATGTAACCGGCGTACTCGTACACTTTTTCCATACAAATCAGGTAGTCCTCTGCCCCGTTCTCAATTGGTGTGTCTTTATTCTTACCAATATTGATACCAAGAACGCAGTTGTATTTTGCCTTTTTCACATTCTCAACCAGATGATCCACACCTAGGTTGTTAAAGCCCATACGGTTGATGATACCTTCCGCTTCAACTAGGCGGAACAAGCGTGGCTTGTCATTCCCTGGTTGAGGGCGAGGCGTAACAGTACCAACTTCGACAAAACCAAAGCCCATAGCGTCAAACGCTTCGATGCATTCGCCGTTTTTGTCCAAACCAGCAGCAAGACCCACTGGGTTACGGAATGTAAGCCCCATGCATTCTACTGGACGATTTGGTAATTGTTGACGATAGAAAAGATCGAGAGGAGTGCCGTTAAAGCGTTGGAAGTTTTTGATTGCAAGATCATGTGCCTTTTCGGCATCAAGTTGGAAAAAGCCAGTTCTGGCTAGACGGTAAAGCATTGTGCCTCCGAAAGAAAAAAGCCCCGTGTAAACGGGTCAATATTATTTACTGTTTTCCAATGCAATTCAATGAAAATGAATGAATTCAGCAAAATTGAGCCTCTTATTTTAGTTTAACCCATAAAAACAGTTAATTAGCGCCAGATTTCCTATATAAAATTGTTAGCTTTTTCATTAAAAGCAAACGATTTCACGTCATGATAACTTAAAATCTGCGTTACAATGTCACTAATTTTGGTGAGTTTAAATGGCTTAAACATAAAAAAGCCCCGCTGTTGCGAGGCCTTTGTCAAAGTCACTTACCCTATTCGTTCGAAGAACAGTTCAGGTTAAGTAGAACCAATTCTCGAAGTGCTACAGAGAACTTAGCGAATTCATGGACGGAACCAACTTTGAATTCATTCAAGATACTCTCCCAACGATGCAATGACAGTTCATTTGTTGTCATCCAATCTTCGAGTGCTTGCATCACGTCTAGATCTTCTGTTGAGCAACCACAAGTTAGAACTTGAGCAGTCAGTTGACGTTGTTGCCAATCAAGATCCTCACGGAATGCCGCACGAGCTAAAGCTTGCCAGTTGTTATCGACTGCTTGGCTATTGATCTGTTTCAAGAACCAATGAAGTGATAGACGGTCTCCAAGATTGAAGTAAAGCTTAGAGGCTTGTTCAACCGTTTTACCCGTTTCGCTCGCTACTGAAGATATATCCAGTGCTGATTGTAAGCTAGAGAGACGAGCTACGTGGTGCGCCAGTTTCTCTTCTACTCCACGCTCAATCCATTTCTGGGCAAGTTCGTTATGCTCTTCCACTTCTGATGCAACTAGCATGGTGTCTAGAGTTTCAGTAATAGTGTGAACATCGTCTTTATATACTGCAACGAGCTCAGTTACTGTGCTCTTACCGCTGCGATTACGAAGTAACCAACGAGAGATACGGCGCAATGCGCGACGTACGTAGAACATGATCTCATACTGTGCTTCTGCTGTTGCAACGTTATCAAGTGCACGGGTTTGCTTAAGAATATCTTCCAGTTCGAAGATTTCACGCGTCGCACTGTAAGCGTTCGCAATATCAACCACACTCGCGCCTGTCTCTTCTTGAAGACGAGTCACGAAGTTACAGCCCATTTCATTAACCATTTGGTTTGCCAGCGCTGTTGCAATGATTTCAGCACGCAGCGGGTGGTTGACCATTTGATCTTTATAGTTACGGCGTAACTCACTTGGGAAGTAAGCAACCAGTTGTTTTCCATGGAATTCGTCATTTGCGATTTCGTCAGCAACCAATTGCTCTTTCAGAACCATCTTACCGTAAGCCACTAGCACTGAAAGTTCAGGACGTGTCAGACCAAGACCTTGTTTTTCTCGCTCAATCAAGGTTTCATCGTCTGGAATGTACTCAAGAGCACGATCCAAGTACCCTGCTTTTTCCATAGTGTGAATAAAGCGGATTTGCTCTTTAACGATGCCAACACCTTGTTGTTCGGTCACCGAAATCGACTCAGATTGACGGTATGCATCGTCCAATACGATTTCACCCACTTCGTCTTCCATCGATTCAAGAATCTGGTTGCGTTGTTTAACCGTTAAATCGCCATTTGATACAAGGCCGTTCAAGAAGATCTTAATGTTTACTTCGTTGTCCGAGCAGTCTACGCCGCCAACGTTATCAACAAAGTCGGTATTTACACGACCACCAGTGGTTGCGTACTCGATACGACCAAGCTGAGTCATACCCAAGTTACCGCCTTCACCAACGACTTTCGCTTTTAAATCGCGTCCATCGATGCGGAGTACGTCGTTTGCACGGTCGCCAACATCAGTGTGTGTCTCGCTAGAAGCTTTAACGTAAGTACCGATACCACCATTCCAAAGCAGATCCACTTCCATTTGTAGGATCATCTTAATCAGATCGTTTGGCGCAAGAGACGCCTTCTTAGTGCCCAACATTTTTTGGATTTCAGGCGTCAGTTGGATCGATTTAGAGCGTCGAGAGAAAATACCACCGCCCTGTGAGATCAACTCGGCATTGTAATCTTCCCAGCTTGATCGTGGTAGATTGAACAAGCGATTACGCTCTTCCCAGCTGGTGGCTGAATCTGGATTTGGATCAATGAAGATGTGCATATGGTTGAACGCAGCTTGTAGACGAATGTGCTTAGATAGCAGCATACCGTTACCAAATACGTCACCCGCCATATCACCAACACCAATTGCCGTGAAGTCAGTGGTTTGACAGTTGATGCCCATTTCACGGAAGTGGCGTTTCACCGATTCCCAACCACCTTTCGCAGTGATGCCCATTGCTTTGTGGTCGTAACCGTTAGACCCGCCTGATGCAAACGCATCACCTAGCCAGAAGTTGTACTCATCCGATACAGAGTTCGCCAAATCAGAGAACGTCGCTGTACCTTTATCGGCTGCAACAACCAAGTATGGGTCGTCTTCATCGTGACGCACAACACTCTTCGGCGGAATGACTTCGCCTTCGATGATGTTATCGGAAACATCAAGAAGCGCACGAATAAAACGTTTGTAACAACGTTGACCTTCAGCAAAGATTTCATCACGGTTAGTTAGAGTTGGCTGACGTTTACATACGAAGCCACCTTTTGCACCCACAGGGACAATAACCGTGTTCTTAACTTGCTGTGCTTTAACTAGGCCAAGAATCTCCGTACGGAAATCTTCTTGACGGTCCGACCAACGCAGACCACCACGCGCGACTTTACCGCCACGTAGGTGTACACCCTCGATATCCGGTGCGTACACGAAGATTTCAAACGCTGGCACTGGCTGAGGAATGTCTGGGATTTCGCTTGGTTTCATCTTCAATGATAACCAAGGTTTTGGCTGCTTATTTTCATCCAACTGGTAGTAGTTAGTGCGTAGCGTTGCCGTGATCATTTCCATGTAGCGACGGATAATACGATCATCATCTAGGCTTTCAACACGATCCAATTGCTCGGTTATTTTCTTGATAAGATCGTTCTGACCTTTTTCACTGCCCTTGTGTTTTGGATCGAATCGCTTAGCAAACAGATTCACCAAACCTGTTGCCAAATCTGGGTAATGGCTCAGGGTATCTTCAATGTATTGTTGACTGAATGGGAAGCCAACTTGGCGCATATAGCGAGCGTATGCACGAAGAATTGAGATTTCACGACCAGATAGTGAAGCGCCTAACAACAAGCGGTTGAAGCCATCACTCTCTAAATTACCAGCCCAAATTGCAGCAAATGCTTGCTGGAAACGATCGCGAGCTTCACGAAGATCAACGGTCTTGTCGCTCTTATGCAGCATTGAGAAATCAAGGATCCAGAACGTTTGGCCATTGTTGGTTTCGATCTCATATGGAGATTCGCCGATCACACGTAACCCTAGGTTTTCCAACATTGGCATCACGTCGGATAGGTGAATTGGCTCGTCGCGGTGGTATAGCTTTAAGCGCACCGCTTTCGATTCTGCCGCCTCTTCTTGCGGACGGTAGAACAACATGCCGAGTTTATTATCATCGCTTAGTGCTTCAAGACGTTCGATGTCTGCAACTGCAGAACCTGGCATCATGTCTTCTTTATATGAACGTGGGAATGCGCTCATGTACTCTTTCGAAAGCGGAAGTCCTTTGCTTTCACCGAAGTTAGCAATGATGGATTCTTTTAGGCGATCATCCCATGAAGTTGATACTTCCATTAAGTTCTGCTCAATCTTTTTCACGTCTACATCAATGTTGTTATTGTCTACACGAACAATGTAATGGGTTCTCGCCAGCGGGCTCTCTGAGAAGAAGGTAGTGAATTCAACTTCTTGCTCACAGCCAAAGTACTGCTTAAGAATACGTTGTGTTTGGCGGCGAAGCTCGGTGTTGTAACGATCTTTTGTCACATAAACCATGCAGCTGAAAAATCGGCCAAACGGGTCTTTACGAACAAATAGACGTAACAAGTCACGGTCTTGCATTTGTACGACGCCCATCCCCACTTCTAATAGCTCTTCTTCACGAGCTTGAAGCAGTTCATCACGTGGATAGTTTTCTAGGATGTTGTGCAGGGCTTTGTACGAGTATGAACCGTTACGGTAGCCACTCGCTTCTAGAATACGATCCACTTTCTCGCGGATCAGAGGAATACTTTGTACCGCTTGGTTGTATACCGCAGAAGTGTAAAGACCGGTGAAACGGTGCTCACCAATCACTTTGCCGTTCTTATCGAATTTCTTAACGCCAATGTAGTCAGTGTACGCTGGACGGTGAATACGAGAGGCTTGGTTGCCCTTAGTGATGATCAGCGCGTAAGGTTTTTTCGCTTCAAGACGCGCAGAGTCTGACAGTTCAGAAAGCTTGATGCTGCGAACGCGACTGTCATCAGCAAACATGCCAAGGCCTTTCTCTTTCACCGGCTGGAGTTCAGTGTCACCATTGACACTAACAAGATCATATTCCTTATACCCCATGAAGGTGAAGTTATGATCCCCTAGCCAGCGTAGGTATTCGATCGTTTCATCTAAACGATCTGTTTTCATTGAAACACGATCTTTATTCTTCTCAAGGTCGTTGGTGACGATCTTAAGTTTTTCAACCATTTGCTTCCAGTCATCAACGACTAAGCGTGTGTCTGATAAGATGGTTAGCAACTCATTTTTCAGCGCTTGCATTTCATCTTTACTGGTTAAACGGTCTACTTCGATGTGGAATAGAGATTGAAGAACGCCGCCCTCACCATTTACGTCTGTCACTTGCCCTTTCTTATCGCGTTCTAGTTGCGTTGGGTTGTTGAGCATCAAGTGAGAAACAAGGTCGAGTCGCGTTAGCGCCATCTTGATGGAATCCACCAAAAACGGGCTATCCGGTACAACAATTTCAACAATAGTGTGAGTCGATTGCCAACCTTGGCGGCTGACAGTCGGGTTGAACACCCTGACAGAAATATCTTCTGGTTTCTTTTCATTGATATGATGCCACAGGCTAACAACGGCACCATAAAGGTCGGATTCATTTCGCTGAATCAAGTCATCATCAGCAATATTGCTAAATAAGTGTTGAGCAAGTTTAGTTACAAGCGGTTGGTGAGAAAGCTCGAGTTTGTCTTGAATTAGTTGGTATACCTTTTCAAGCAGAACCGGCACTACATTTTCACGCGCGGTCATATTCACACTCCACATTAGAATTGTTGTTTTGTAGGGGGACTTAACTTCGGGTTTTAGCCTCGAAACTAAGCATAGGTAATGCATGCACTTATTGTAAAAGCATAATTACAAATGTTTAACAAAAATTCGCAGTGGTAAGAGGTGAAATGTTTGATTATGTGACTAAGATTCCTGTTTAACTCACTAGGAATATCAGGCATCACAGAGTTTCTAACTTTAGAAACTTATTATTTTGGTCAGTTGTGAGTCTAAAGCGGCCTCTAACGCCTAATTGACTAAGAAATGGTCTAAATTTTGATGCATCTAGTTGCACTCTCAAACCATTGTCAGTTATGACTTGTACCGAGCTTGCGGCACCGGAGTAGTGTGAAAGAAATGTTTGATAAGAGATGTTGAGAGAGAAGTAATACTGGTTCATGAGAATGGATTATTGTCAGAACAAAAAACTAGGGTGATCATAACGACCACCCTATTCTTTTGTCGATTATTCGTCTAGTGCTTTAGTCACTTTTTCGAATAGGTCTTTCGCTAAATTGTCCATCGCTTTAAGCTTTTCAAGCTCTGCACGGATAAAGGCTTGGCGACCTTCATCGTATTTACGGAACTTCAATAGAGGATCGATCATACGAGACGCCACTTGTGGGTTGGTATCGTTCAACTGACGAAGGATCTCACCAGCAAACTGGTAGCCAGAGCCTGATTTATCATGGAAGCGCACTGGGTTTGCGTTTAAGAAAGAACCAATCAAGCTACGCGTACGGTTCGGGTTCTTCAAGCTAAATGCTTCGTGGCTCATGGTTTCTTTCACTTTATCAAGTGCGTTTTCAACTGGGTTGCTGCCCTGAAGAACAAACCATTTGTCCATAACCAGACCATCGTGCTTCCACTTGTCACTGTAGTCCGCCATTAGGGCTTCACGACATGCAAGTTGCGCATTGTTTGCTGCACTCATTGCCGCAATCGTATCAGTCATGTTGTTTGATGACTCGTATTGCGCTTTAGCTAGTTCGTTACCCTTCTCTGTATGAGCTAGGAACTGCAGACATTGGTTACGCAAAGCTCGTTTGCCAATAACGTCGTGATCAATGCTGTACTCTGCTTGGTTCAATGCGTGGTAGGTGGCACTCAGTTCATCTTCTAGCTCTTTAGAAAGTGACACTGTAATGTCATTCAGTACCGTATCTACCGCATCAATATCAATCTGCTTGTACCAACCAGTGATTTCGTTAATTGAAGGTAAAGACAGAACTTGCGCGATAAACGCTGGCTCAAGATTCGCATCAAGTAACACGCCACGGAATGCATCGATTAAGTCTTCTGATAGCTTAACCTCACCGCCTGCTTGAACGTTGGTTACGTTTTGACGAATGTACTTCGCTAGCAGTATTTGGCTTGCATCCCAACGCGCAAAATCGTTCGTTGCGTGCTTCATCAAGAAGATCAGCTCATCATCGCTGTAATCGTATTCCAATTTAACCGGTGCAGAGAACTCACGAAGCAATGATGGCACTGGCTGTTCTGCGACGTTTTCGAATACGAAAGTCTGCTTGTCTTGCTTCACGTCCAGAACGTTGTGTACCGATTCACCGTTGATAACCAGTGGAATCACGTCACCGTTTTGCGCGTATAGCTCAATATCGAATGGAATATGTAGCGCTTGTTTTTCTGCTTGGTCGTGCGTTGCTTCAGTAAATTGCTCAACCGTTAGTGCGTAAGTTTTTGCTTCCGCATTGTATTCACTGTTTACACGAAGTGTTGGCGTACCAGACTGGCTGTACCATAAGCGGAATTGCTTAAGGTCAACGCCCGTTGCGTCTTCCATTGCAGAAACGAAATCTTCACACGTTGCTGCAGTACCATCATGACGCTCGAAGTACAGTTTCATACCTTTTTGGAAACCTTCTTCGCCAAGTAGCGTATGATACATGCGGATCACTTCGCTGCCCTTTTCGTACACGGTTAGCGTGTAGAAGTTATTCATTTCAATAACTTTATCCGGACGAATTGGGTGTGACATTGGGCTTGAATCTTCCGCGAATTGAGGACCGCGGATAATGCGAACGTTGTCGATGCGGTTTACTGCACGTGAACCAAGATCAGATGAGAACTCTTGATCGCGGAATACCGTTAGGCCTTCTTTCAAACTCAGTTGGAACCAGTCACGACAAGTCACGCGGTTACCCGTCCAGTTGTGGAAGTATTCGTGACCGATTACCGCCTCAATACCAAGGTATTCACGGTCAGTCGCGGTTTTTTCATTCGCAAGGACAAACTTCGAGTTGAAGATGTTTAGACCTTTGTTTTCCATCGCGCCCATGTTGAAGAAATCAACAGCCACGATCATGTAAATATCTAGGTCATACTCAAGACCAAAGCGGTCTTCATCCCACTTCATTGAGTTGATAAGTGAAGTCATCGCATGACCAGCACGATCTAGGTTGCCTTTGTCGACAAAGATTTCTAGGTCTACTTCACGACCTGATGTGGTTGTGTATTTATCACGTAGTACATCGAAATCACCGGCTACTAATGCGAACAAGTAAGCTGGTTTTGGGTGTGGGTCTTGCCATTGAACCCAATGACGACCATTTTCTACCTCACCTTCAGCTACGCGGTTACCATTGCTTAATAGGTATGGATACACGGCTTTGTCTGCGATCACTTTTGTTGTGTATTTCGCAAGAACGTCTGGACGGTCTAGGTAGTAAGTAATACGACGGAAGCCTTCTGCTTCACACTGCGTACAGAACGCACCACCTGATTTGTAAAGACCTTCAAGTGCAGTGTTTGCTTCCGGGTCAATCTTAGTAACGATTTCTAAATCAAATTCCGCAGGCAAATCGGTAAGCACTAAAGAGGCTTCTTTTACTTCATGGTGAGCCCAATCTTCACCGTTTACTTTTACGGAGCGTAGCTCTAGCCCTTCACCGTCGAGTTCCAATGTGGTTGATTCACCCTTTTGAACTACTTTTGATACTGCTGTAACGATCGTGTCGTTGTCATAAAGATCAAACGTCAAGTCAATGTCCGTGATGGCATGAGATGGCGATTTGTAATCTTTGCGATATTTCGCTTGGGGAGCTTGAGACATGTCCATAAATCCTTGTATATAGAACCACAAAAATACCAGGACTAGAGGCTCAAACACCTCTTACTGGTATCACGATATAAGCTATTTGTAGGGGTTGTGGTATCAGAATACAAGTCTTTATATAAAAAAACGGAGCTTTTAGTGGCTTAGCTCCGCTTTCTGTTTAACATTTAATCAACATCAGAACATTTCACTATTAATAACCTAGCGTGAAATAATGATGATGAATCATTTAGGGTGTCACTCGGTTGAGAACCGCGTACATATCACCGTTGGAATCCTTAATCGTAAGCTCATTTTGATTGAGTACATAACGCGTACCATGTTCACCGTTTTCATACAAAAGAACCAAATGTTCCCCCTCGGTGTAGAACACGCCCTGCTTGACAGACTCCTCACCTTCATCGTTCGCGACACGGAACATAAACACAAAGTCAGGTTGTAGAATCAAATCCATCTGATTGATGTTATTGGCGAGCATACCATCGCCACCGACTTGTGAACTGGACCAAATGCCAGCAAGCGCATTTGATAGTCCTTTTGTGAAGGTCACACCGTTCAAATCTAGTGTGTTGTGATTGTTTCGATATGCATAAATTTGCGGTTCATCTGTATTCAAACCAAGAACAATGGTGTCTTCATTGGCGTTATACATCCCTTCCCAATGGTCTATTGAGTAGTCTTTTTTCTGTATATCGATCGAAAAGGTGTAATCAGAACCCAAGGTCAATTTGATAGCACGGAAATTCTCGGATGATTCTTCCGGGTTGGGATTCATCAAGTACCAATCGCCGATCAAAAACGGGGTGTCGAAGTGACTGAGTTCGTCTTCCTTGTTGGTTTCCGCACTAGAAACACTAAAGCAGCAAAAGCTAAGTAAAATAATGAACCATTTCATAACGGTATCCTTATCGTTTTCTTTTAGCTTAGGTGCTAGATCTCGTTTTAGCGAAATATTTGATCTACATCACGTAATTTGTTGGAGAAAATTAAGCGTAGGATTCACCGAATTCAGTTTGAACATAGTGGTAAATACACATAAAAAAAAGAGCGAGTCGCTATGACTCGCTCTTAATACACAGAATTGTTAGTCATTATGACTGAATTATTAGCTTTTCAGCATATCGACCATAACAGCAACGGATTCATCTAGATAAACGTCTGGTGCTTCGTAATCTTTTGGCACATCATCAAGCGTTTTGAATGGTTCTTTACCCATTGCAGCTTGACGTTCATTGATGCGCTCTAGACGTAGAGCCTCGGCTTTATCCGATTCATCTTCACGAACTTTCTCGTTAAGAGACAATAAGTTATCGTCTTTCTCTTTACGGTACTTCTCAATATCTTCTTTGATGAAGCGGAATTCCATTTCATCTGCGATACGTTTGTTGTGAAGTTCAGTCAGTTGAGTCACAAGTGCGTCGTTACTTGGGAACGTCTGATATTTTGCTTTATCAATGCTATCCCAAGGCAACGCGTTATCTTCAACACTTTCACCTGTTTCGCTTGGCTCAACTGGCGTTGGATAAGCGATGTCTGGTGCAACACCGCGGTTCTGAGTACTACCACCATCAATGCGGTAGAACTTCTGAATCGTGTATTGAACATAACCAAGCTCTTTATCGAAAAGATCGTAGATATGGTTCAGTGAACGATGTTGCTGAACGGTACCCTTGCCGAAAGAGTTTTCGCCAAGAATAATCGCACGGTTATAATCCTGCATTGCTGCCGCAAAGATCTCAGACGCTGAAGCACTGTAACGGTTGATCAATACAGTTAGCGGGCCGTCGTAACTTATTTGGCCATCGGTATCTGCATTTACCTTGATACGTCCGTAGCTATCACGAACTTGAACAACCGGGCCCTCTTTAATAAAGAGACCTGTTAAAGCGGTTGCTTCTGTCAGTGCACCACCACCGTTGTTTCGTAAATCAACGATCACGCCATCAACGTTCTTGGCTTTTAGTTCAGCAAGCAGTTTGTCTGTATCTTTCGAGAGACCAACGTAGAAGCTTGGAACTTCAAGAACACCAATCTTTTTACCGTCTTTTTCGATGATTTCAGATTTAACCGCGCGGTCTTCTAAGCGAACTTTGTCACGAACAATAGTGACAACGTAACTCTTTGCATCTTTGCCTTCTGGCAAGACTTGTAGGTTAACTTTGGTTCCCTTAGGGCCTTTGATTAACTGAACGACGTCATCAAGACGCCAACCAATGACATCGACAACTTCTTCGCCATCTTGACCAACACCGATGATGCGGTCACCCTCGCCCAACTGTTTGCTCTTAGAAGCAGGACCGCCGGCAACCAAAGATCGAATCACTGTGTAGTCATCGGTCATTTGAAGTACGGCACCAATACCTTCAAGAGACAAATTCATCTCTGATTGGAATTGTTCTGCATTTCGAGGAGATAAGTAGCTAGTGTGCGGATCAACTTCACGAGCGAAAGCATTCATGTAAAGTTGGAAAGCATCTTCGTTGCGAGTTTGCGTAATGCGTTTCATCGCGTTGTTGTAACGCTTCTCTAAAACCTCTTTGATTTCTGGCCATTCTTTACCAGTCATTTTAAGGTTTAGAGCATCGTATTTAACACGTTTGCGCCATAACTCATTTAGCTCGGCTTCGTTTTTAGGCCATGCGGCCTCAGAACGATCCAGTTCGATAGATTCGTCAGTATCAAACTTGATTTCTTTATCGAGTAGAGTCAGTGCGTAGGCAAAACGGTCAAAACGCTTCTGCATCGAAAGGTTATAAACATCAAATGCAATCTTGTTGTTGCCAGCTTTAAGCTGATCATCAAGGCTAATTGACCAATCTTTGAAAGAATCGATATCGGCTTGAGTAAAAATATTTCTATTGTAATCAAGCATTTCTACATAGCGTTCAAAGATCGCTTTGGAGAAATCATCATTCAGATTGAAGTGCTTATAATGAGAGCGGGTAAATCGAGAAGTCACTCGTTTGCTGGCTGTTTCATGCTGAACTTCAGGAGCAAGAACCGGCAAATCATCTTTGTTTAGTTTGGCTTCTAGAGCCTGAGCTGATGCTGCTAGCCAGAAGCTAGCAGCAATCAGTGTCACTTTTGAACGGCAATTCATGCGTAGGAGTATCTCCCTTATGCGCGCAAGTGCTCCGCTTTCACAACCATTTGTAGGCCGTTAGCAAGTTGAACACGTACATCTTCCTTATTGACTTCAACAATGGTCGCAGCCATGTTTCCTTTGCCCATGTTCACGTTTACTGCGTTGCCGATTGTGATCTCGTCAGCGTTTAGCGCGCGTGTTTCTACAGGCTTACTTTCTTTTTGTACTTTTGGTTTGTTAGCACGACGAGGCTGTTGAGGCTTTTTAGCCGCAGGTTTCGCTTTCGCCTTACCCTCTTCACGAGCTTTCTGAGCTTGTTCTTTACGACGAGCTTGAACTTTCGCTTTGCTTTCAGCAAGTGTCGCTTTAGCGTGTTCTACGTGTTCTTCTTCTAGCTCGCCACATGGGTTGCCATCTAGATCAACACGTACTGCACCTGGTTTTACACCGTGTAGGTAACGCCATGATGAAGTGTACTGTCTTAACGCTGCACGAAGCTGAGTTTTGCTTACTTTTTCGTCTTCATTTAGACGTTCCGCAAGATCTTGAAAAATACCAATTTTCAGAGGCTTTGCTTCACCTTCTAAAGTAAAGCACTTAGGGAAACATTCAGCAATGTATGCGATAACTTCTTTGCTGTTTTTTAACTTTTCAGTCATGAGGGTTCCTGGTTTGAGCGGATTTCCGCGAAGCATTAAGAAAAAATATTCTCGTATTATAGTGACATGCCAAGGAAAAACCACACTCGAGGGCGAATTTATGCGTCGTTAGCGTGCGAATTAAGCAGCTTTTCTACTTCAACCATAAAATGAGTGAGACCTTCTTCGTCAATTTCATTGAATCGGCCGATATTTGGACTATCAATATCCAACACGCCAGCCACTTCCCCATTGATAGTAAAAGGAATCACAATTTCTGAATTGCTCGCTGCATCACAAGCAATGTGACCTTCAAACTCATGTACATCGTACACTCTTTGTACGCTGTTAGTTTGTGCAGCCGTACCACAGACACCACGCCCCATTGGAATGCGAACACATGCTGGCTTGCCTTGGAAAGGACCAAGAACCAGTTCGTCTCCCTTCTTAAGGTAGAAGCCAGCCCAGTTTAGATCGTCTAGCTCCATAAATAGTAGAGAACTAATGTTCGCTAAGTTCGCAATGTAGTCTTTTTCTGATTCGATCAGCGCAACAGCTTGCTTGGTAAGTCTTTGGTATTGTTCTATGTTCATATTAACTTCCTACTTTTTATTTAGGCTTCCATTCTTATCGTATGGCGTTACAATGCAGCCCTACTTTTTAATAGGACTTATTCTCAATTACAATGAATCCGAAAAACGACACTATTAGCCGTTCTTGGTTGATAACACAAGTGAAAAAGCACAAGTCCAAGCTGATTCTAGCGAACTTGATTGCCGTACTTGCGACCTTGATTAGTGTTCCAATCCCTCTTCTTATGCCTCTGATGGTGGATGAAGTCTTATTGGACAAACCGGCATCTGGCCTTGCAGCGATGAACGCGGTTTTACCTGAGGCGTGGCATACACCCACGGGTTATATCTTCTTTACTCTCTTTTTGGTTGTACTCATGCGAGCAGGCAGCCAAGCTTTCAACATTCTTCAAAGTCGACAATTCACACTGGTTTCAAAGACCATCACCTTTGAAATGCGCAGCAAGATGATCGACAAACTTGGTCGTATTAGCATTCGTCAGTACGAAACCAAAGGCAGCGGCGGCATCAACGCTCACCTTATCACCGACATTGAGACCATTGATAAATTTATTGGTTCTACGTTAGCGAAATTCATTATTAGCTTTCTAACCGTGATTGGTACTGCCATTGTCCTGCTTTGGCTCGATTGGCGACTCGGTCTATTTATCCTTCTGGTTAACCCTATTGTTATCTACTTCTCTCGTAAATTGGGAAGTATGGTGAAACACCTTAAGCGTAAGGAAAACCACTCTTTTGAGATTTTCCAAAACCGTCTGGTTGAGACGCTTGATGGCATTTACCAATTGAGAGCAGCGAACAAAGAACGCGAATTCTTACAGCAGCTCAAAGGCAGTGCCGACCAAGTTCGTATCGACGCCGACAAATACGCTTGGCAATCAGAAGCTGCTGGCCGCGTCTCTTTTCTTCTTTTTCTAATTGGTTTTGAGCTATTCCGCGCCGTTGCCATGCTAATGGTGATGTTCAGTGACCTCACCATTGGTCAAATTTTCGCTGTGTTTGGTTACCTGTGGTTTATGCTATCTCCGGTACAAGAACTCTTGGGCATCCAATTCTCTTGGTACAGTGCAAAAGCGGCGCTTAAGCGTATTAACGACCTATTGGAATTGGAAGAAGAACATAGACCTGTTTCGAAAGTAAATCCTTTCAAAGAAAATCGAGAAGTTGATGTAAAAATTGAACATGTCGATTTTTCATACAACAACGAAAACAAAGTGTTGGACGATCTATCTTTGCACATTCCTGCCGGTAAGAAGGTGGCTCTAGTCGGTGCAAGTGGCGGTGGTAAATCCACGTTGATTCAACTGTTAATTGGTGTTTACCGTCAAAACGCAGGTTCTATCCGTTTTAATGATGAACTGACCGATGACATTAGTTTTGAAGTGATACGCGACAAAATTGCCGTGGTTTTACAACAACCTATACTATTTAATGACACCTTGAGGCATAATCTCACCCTTGGTGGCGACTTCGATGAAATGTCACTGTGGCGTGCCCTAGAAGTGGCGCAGCTGCAAGACGTCATTTCTCAACTTAGCCACGGTTTGGATACACAGATTGGACGTAATGGTATCCGCTTGTCAGGCGGCCAACGTCAGCGTTTAGCGATCGCACGCATGGTGCTGAGTAACCCACAATTTGTTATCCTAGATGAAGCAACGTCTGCATTGGATACCGCGACAGAGGCGGCGTTACATAAGGCGTTAACTGAATTCTTACGCGGTCGAACTACTTTAATCGTTGCCCACCGTTTATCTGCGGTGAAACAAGCCGATTTGATTTATGTGCTTGAAGATGGAAGAGTGACGCAAACAGGAACCCATGGTGAGCTCGTTGAGCAAGAAGGCTTATATCAAACCTTGTATGGGGGCATTCAGTCCCACGCTTAAACCATTCTATGTAGAGAGGTCGTTGTGATCTCTCTGTCTAAACACGCCATGCAACCGAGTAGCATTCGCTTGTGCCAAGGTTGCGAATTGCCTGTCGATATTGTCGATCTGCCTAGTGGTAAAAATGCACACTGCCCTCGTTGCGGTACACAGTTGTACCGTGGTGGTAGTCCGAGTTTATCTGGCAACCTAGCAATCGCTGTCACTTGTATTCTGCTTTTTATTCCTTCGCACTTTTTTAACTTCATCAGTATTCGTCTGTTTGGAGTGATGATCCCTGCAACACTACCATCAGGGATGATCACACTGTTTCAAGAAGGGTTCGTTCTTCTTTCTATTCTTATTCTATTTTGTAGCTCGTTGGCCCCATTAATCGTATGTAGCTCTGTAGTGACAGCGCATTGGTCATTACATAAGCGCTGGTTTAAAGGGCTTCGTGTTTCGCTATGGTTGATTCAACACCTCAAACACTGGGTGATGTTGGACGTTTTCCTTGTCAGTATCGCTATCTCCTGTTTCAAGCTGCAAGATTACTCAGATATTTTTGTCGGACCGGGGCTCATTGGTCTCGTCCTACTGCAAATCTTCACTGTTTTGTTGATATCTCGTATTAGCGTCCGTCGCTACTGGGAGTCTTGGGAATCAGAGCTCAGTTTCGACTTCGAGCATAAAGATGTTCATTGTCATGAGTGTCACCTTTCACAACCAGAAGGCTCACGTTGTCGTCGTTGCCATCACGAACTGTATCATCGCAAACCAAATTCGATTCAGAAGACGTGGGCTTATTTAATCGCTGCAACGATTGCCATCTTCCCTGCTAACTTAATTCCTATCTCCATTCTGCTGACAAACGGTAAACGTCTGGAAGACACGATATTCTCTGGCGTTGCAGGATTGGTGAACAACGGTATGTACGGCATTGCTATCATCATTTTTGTGGCGAGTATCGTCGTGCCTGTCGCTAAGATTCTTGGCCTTGCCTACATCTTGTTATGTATCAAATTCAAACGTTCGGTGTTCAGAAGACAACGAATGATGGTTTACTTTGCAGTAAAATGGGTCGGTAAATGGTCTGTGATGGATTTATTTGTTATTTCTATCATGATGACATTGGTCGATCGTGGACAAATTCTCGACTTCACACCGGGTTATGGCGCTGTTGCGTTTGGTGTTGTTGTCGTACTTACAATGCTCGCGGCGGAGAGCATTGACCCAAGGCTTATTTGGGACCAAGCCCCAACACAATCAGAAAAAGAGTCAATTAATGAGTGATCAGAACAGTTCTCAAACGTCATATGTGCCAGAGGTAAAGAGGAGTAAAGGTATCTCTCCACTTTGGCTGTTGCCGATTTTGACCATGGTGTTAGCCGGTTGGCTCGTGGTGAAATCGATTCATGACGCCGGGCAACGCGTACAAATCTACTTCTCCGATGCGGCTGGTTTAGTCGCTGGGCGAACCACCATTCGCTATCAGGGTTTAGAAGTCGGTATGGTGCGAGATATCAACTTGTCTGAAGACTTGGGCAGCATTTATGTTGATGCAGACATCTATCCAGAAGCCGCTAAATTACTGAACGACAAAACACGTTTTTGGTTGGTCAAACCGACAGCGAGTTTAACTGGCGTGTCTGGTCTTGATGCTCTTGTTTCTGGTAACTACATCTCTATTCAGCCGGGTGATGGCGAGAAGTTCGAAACTACCTTCCATGCCCTTGAATCTGCACCAACAGATTTGCGCGTGACACAAGGCTTGAACATTAAATTGAAGAGCCGAGACTTGGGTGGCGTTTCTATTGGTTCTCAAATTGTCTACAAAAAGATCCCGATCGGTGAAGTGTTCAGCTATCAGCTAAATGAAGACGCGAAATCCATCACTATCCAAGCAAACATTCAAGAGCAGTACCAGCACATCATTAACAGCCGCAGCCGTTTCTGGAACGTGAGTGGTATCGGTGCGAGTATCGGTTTCGACGGTGTTGATGTTCAGCTTGAAAGCATGAGTGCCCTACTTGGCGGCGCGATTGCGGTAGATTCGCCAGACGACGGTGAGCCAGTCAAAGAGAACACCGAATTCCGTTTATACAAAGATCTGAAAACAGCAGGCCGAGGTATCCTAATTAAAATCGCCCTTCCTGATGATAATAAAATCAGTGGCGAAGGTGCACCTATTATGTATCGCGGTCTAGAAGTTGGCCAAATCACCGATTTAAAACTTTCTGAAGGTCGAGAAGTGATTCTGGCTTCTGCAGCCATTCAGCCTGCGTTTAGCGATATGCTAACGTCAGGAACCCGCTTTGTTCTAGAAGAAGCAAAAGTCTCGTTATCAGGTGTAGAGAACATTGCAAACCTTGTGCGCGGTAACTTTTTAACGATCGTGCCGGGAGAAGGTGAACGTTCAAGACGCTTTACCGCCATTCGCAAAAATGTGTTCAACCAACAACAGCAGAAGTCGATTGCCATTCGCCTCGTCTCAGACAACTCTTTCGGTTTAGACAGTGGTGCAAACGTGCTTTACAAAGGTATTGTTGTTGGCTCCATCATAAAAGTTGGCTTGCTAGATGAAGCAAAAGCACTAGCAGCGAAGCATGAAGTATTCATGGATGTCCTAATCGACAACGAATACAAGCATCTGATCAAATCGAATAACCGCTTTTATGTCACCGGCAGTGCTTCTGCCGAACTGACTGAGTCTGGACTTAGCGTTACCGTTCCGCCTGCAAAACAGCTTCTGACGGGTTCAATTAGCTTTGTGAGCCAAGGGCAAGAAAAAGTCCAAAAAGAGTACCAGCTGTTCCAAAGCGCCTCTTTGGCGGATCTTGCGCAGTACAACCAAACAGGGTCAAAAACGCTGACTCTATTTGCTTCTGAATTGCCACCAATTTCAAAAGGCAGCCCACTGCTCTACCGTAACTTGCCTGTGGGTAGTATTTCCGATTTCAATTTGGTCGATGGTGGCGTCATTGTAAAAGCGACAATTGAAAATCGTTATGCGCACCTTCTGACGGATCAAACCGTGTTCTGGAACCGCTCAGGTGTCGAGATTGACGCATCTCTCGCTGGCATTAGCGTGAAGGCGCACCCTCTTAAAACTCTCATTAAAGGTGGTATCGCATTTGATTCCATTCCGGGAATTGAGAATAAAATTGGCCAGCGCTGGAAGCTTTACAATGACCAAAACCAAGCACGTAAGTTTGGCCGTGTGATTTCCCTTGAAACCGACGGAAGCCAAGAAGTAGCGAAAGGAACGCCTATCAAATACCAAGGTGTTAAGGTCGGTGAAGTTACTTTGGTTGTTCCAAACTTCCATCGAGAAATGGTTGAGGTTACGGCTCGTATCCTTCCTGAATACGTCGACAACATTGCCGTTACCGGGTCACACTTCTGGTTAACAGAACCAGAAATTGGCTTAGGTGGTGTTAAGAATTTGGGCGCTTTGGTATCGAAATCTATCAGCGTTGAGCCGGGTAATGGCGCAGCGAAGTTCAAGTTTGAATTAGCGAAAAGCCAGCAAGCTGAACAAGGTATTTCTTTCACACTACAGAGTGAACAGCGTGGTTCGGTTCAAGTTGGTACCCCCATCCTATATCGTCAAATGGAAGTCGGTACTGTGACGGATGTGAGTCTGGGTGAGTTTGCGGATCGAGTGGTAACGAAAATCGAGATTCAGCCAGAGTATGCGTACTTAGTTCGTCAAAACAGCGTGTTCTGGAATGTCTCTGGCGTCGATGTTTCCATCGGTCTTGGTGGCGCAAACATAAAGGCAGGAACTTTTGACAGCCTAGTGCGTGGCGGTATCGCTTTCTCTACTCCTGAGCAATCGAAAATCCCGCCAGCGGCGAAACGCGGTCAATCTTTCTACTTATACCCGCAAGCGGAAGAAAGCTGGACACAGTGGCGCACAGCAATACCAAAACCATAATGCGGTAGATTAACCATAACGACTTAAAGAGCAGCAATCGCTGCTCTTTTTTATTGCTCAAACCTTTGTGACTATTCGTTTCTGGTTCGCTTTCGTATATCATTTGCGGCAAATTCTGCAATCGAGATTTCACTTTGCATCCTAACGTTTACATCCCAGAAGCCTTTTTGGAAAAAATCCAAACCATACTCCCTGCTCACCTCAACATGGAAGACTTTATCGCGTCGTGCCAGAAGCCACTGCGAAAAAGTATTCGTGTTAATACGCTTAAGATCAGCGTTGAAGCGTTTTTAGTGCGCGCAGAAGCAAAAGGTTGGAAGCTTTCTCCTGTACCTTGGTGTGAAACGGGCTTTTGGATTGATGCGGATGAATCGGTTGTACCACTTGGTAATACCGCTGAACACATGTCAGGGCTTTTCTACATTCAAGAAGCCAGCTCAATGATGCCTGTCTCTGCCCTATTTATGAATAATGAATCGTACGATGCGGTTCTCGACACTGCGGCTGCACCAGGCTCAAAAACAACTCAAATCGCTGCGTTGATGAATAACGAAGGCGTTTTGGTTGCGAATGAATACGCGGCAAGCCGAGTGAAAGTGCTTCATGCAAACATTGAGCGCTGTGGCGTGCGTAACGCTGCACTAAGCAACTTCGACGGTCGTGTGTTTGGTGGCTGGCTCCCAGAGCAATTTGACGCCGTTCTACTCGATGCGCCATGTTCTGGTGAAGGTACGGTTCGTAAAGATGAAGATGCAATGAAGAACTGGACGCAAGCGTCCGTCATTGAAATTGCCGATACGCAGAAAGATCTTATTGAAAGTGCGTTCCATGCTCTAAAACCAGGTGGCGTAATGGTTTACTCAACCTGTACGTTAAGCACTGAAGAGAACCAGCAAGTTTGTCACCATCTAAAAGAGACATTTGGTGACGCTGTTGAATTCGAAAGCTTAAAAGATCTGTTTGAAAATGCAGAAGCGGCGCTGACCGAAGAAGGGTTCTTGCACATCTTCCCTCAAGTTTATGACTGTGAAGGCTTCTTCGTCGCTCGAATTCGTAAACTTGCAGCGGTAGAAGCGCCAAAAGTGAAGAAGCGCATGGGTAAATTCCCATTTGCAAAAGCATCAAACAAAGAATCTGCAGAGATCGCTAAGCAGTTGCAAAGCGCAATGGACATCAAGCTGCCTGAAGACAGCACGGTTTGGATTCGTGATAAAGATGTGTGGCTTTTCCCAGATGCACTAGAGCCGATGATTGGTGAACTGCGTTTCTCTCGCATGGGCATCAAGATTGCTGAAGCCCATAAAAACGGTTACCGCTGGCAGCACCAAGTTGCGACAGCTCTAGCTAAAGGTAATGAGAGTAATGCGATTGAACTAACCATCGAAGAAGCGCGTGAATGGTATATGGGTCGTGATGTTCGTCCTCAAAACATTCCAGCTGAGATGAAGACGGGTAAAGGCGAAGTTCTTGTGAAGTACGAAGGTGCCATTATCGGCCTTGGGAAATGGGTAAGTAACCGCATCAAAAACGGTCTTCCACGCGAATTAGTGCGAGATAAGAACTTATTTTAGTAGCAAAGTGAAATGCTATAAATAAATGAAAAGCCATCGTATTTACGATGGCTTTTTGGTTCTAAAGCATGATTGGAACTGGGTTCACTAGCGATCCGAGTGCGCTGTACTAAACTGAAGTTATCAAAGCATCGCTTTGAAACGGCATTTCTCTCTATGTTTAACCAACCATATTGTTGGTCAAAAAAGTTTAGCGCAGGCTCTATCAAGGAGCCGTTTCCCCTAGGCCCAAAATAAGGACGAGTTTGGGCCATTTTTTTGGCTGGTACTTTTCAATTCGCATTCAAGTCTTATCGACTAAGACGCGATCCACCAGCCAAATTGCATCTTTAGTCTTTATTCAGCGAGACGAATTCCGTCTTTTTCAATAACGATTTTACCTGCTTTGTATAAACCACCGATGGTTTTCTTGAACGTGCCTTTGCTGGTGCGAAATGCGTCAAAAATCGCTTCTGGAGAAGATTTATCGTTAAGAGGCAAGAACCCGCCCTTCTTCTCAAGTAACTCAACGATCTTGCTAGATAGGTCGTCCATTTTAGCGACACCAACTTTTTGTAGCGCTAGGTCAATCTTACCGTCTTCACGAATTTGCTTAATGTAACCTTTCAGCTTTTTACCGATAAACAGCTTTCCGAAGACATCAGATGGGAAGATCATCCCCCAATGCTCGCCGTTTACAATCGCCTTGTAACCAAGTTGGCTGCGTTCTGCGATGATGAGGTTAACTTCTTCGTTCACTTCATAGTTTGCTGGCGTTTTATCTAGCCACTTATTGAACTTGGTTGTACCTACGATACGACCAGATGCTTTATCTGTGTATACGTAAACTAGAATATTTTGACCAGCAGTAAAGCGAGCACGTTGCTCACTAAACGGGATAAGAAGATCTTTCTCTTTAATACCCCAATTGACGAATGCACCGGTGCTGCTCACACCTTCAACTTGCATTAGGCCCCACTCGCCAACTTGAGCGATGGGTTTATCAATGGTCGCAGCTAGCTGACTTTCTGAATCAAAGTAAAGAAATACGTCAATATGATCGCCTACGTTCGTACCCTCTGGTACATATTTATTAGGCAGCATGACAGAGCCGTAATCGTCACCATCCAAAAATACGCCAAAATCAGCCGTTTTAGTGACTTCTAAGCTGTTAATTTGACCAATTTTAATCATTGAGTTTGTCTCTTTTTAAATTTACTGGGAATTATACCCAAACTAACAAGAAAATCAGAGAGAAAAGCAAACCTCTCTGTTATGCTGTGCTCGTTCAACAATTTATCCTAGCCCGCCCTTAAGTTATTTCAATGAACGGACGCTTTTGGATATAGGATGCTTTAGCAAAATCAGGAGCTTTCCTTGGTCACTGTCGACAAACAAGACTCGGTAACCTTAAAAATTAGCCATGCATTGGCAAAGAGTAAAACGCTCGACCTTGATATCTATGTTTTCGTACCCGGAGAGTTGGGTTTAAATTCCGACATCATCAGCGAATCCGAGTTCTACTACACTTCAATCACGCAAAAACGTTCTTACTACAGTACAGAGGTGCTTTTGCCTTTGGTGCACAGCCGTCTTGCTAAACGTGGTCGTTTGTCCAATCGCCAGTACCGCGTCAGTTTGAGTTTGTTTGCGTATCAATACGTTATTGCGCTTGATAAAGCCGTAGCTGCGTTAAACAAACATGATAGTGACAGCGTAACAGCGGAAGAGGTGGATGAAGTGATTGAATTGACGCTCGACATCCTGAAGCGTCTACGTCGTTCGATTCCTTACGAAGAAAACCTCAAGCGTTACTACGTTAACATCGACAATTACTTGTCTTGGTACACCGAGCAAAAGTTCCTATCTCTTGTCGCTCACCTTCCCCGTGAAGGCGATTACAGTACGATTAAAGAACGCTTGATTACTCTGTGTGAAAAAGAGCAAGCGCACCGTAAGTTGAATAACTACAACTCAGCGAGCGTCGTTGAGGATGTGACACGTCTGTCGAACAAAATGCGCTTATTGAGACGTTTGATTGAGCACCCAATTGTTTTGCGTGAAAAAACGATGTCGATGGGTAACAACATCAAACGTGCAATCAAAGGTATCGCGACGGGCTTAGTTATGGTCGTTGTGACAAGTACCGTTATCCTTGCGCGAGATTACCTAGGTGAGATTTCAGCGTCTTTCATTATTGCGATGTCGTTTATCTATGCGCTACGTGAAATCTTTAAAGACGACTTGCGTGACGCAATGTGGCGTTGGATTCGTAAAGGTAAGCCAAAGTGGCGTAAGAAGTACATGGACCCGACGACAAAGAAAGTCGTTGGCCGTAAGCTGGAATGGTTAGACTATCGTTCGCTTTCAAGTTTGCCGGATCGTATTCAGAACATTCGTAAGAAGCGTGTGGTTCAGCGTGAAGAACAAATCTTGCATTACCATGCTAAGACTGAGATGGCGACATCGTTGTTCTTGAGTGGTTACGAGCAAACGCGTGAAACGTTGAACATTAGTTTGCGCCCTATTATTCGTTTAATGGATAAGAGCTCGAACCGAGTCTATCGTTTGAATGATGGGCAAGTAAGTAAAGAGTCGGTAGAGAAACGCCATCTTCTCAATGTGATTGTCAAAGAAGACAACCACACTGATGAGCCGGTTTATTACCGTTGGAAGGTCGTGCTTAACCGTTCAAAGATCGTCTCTCTCGAGAAAATCGAACTGGTTTAAGTCCACAATATGAATTCTGAAACTAAGCAGCTTGTTTTTTAGCTGCTTTTTTTATGGAAAGCGTAAGAGAAAACTCGGCCATAGGTTCATTACCATTAATGCTTGGACACAATGCGGTGATCTTTACATCCCGATTGATACGTTCGCCAGTTTCTAATGTCATTCGCAACATTTCATCAATCAATGGACCATCGTGACACACAAAATGCACGTCGCCTTCAGGACGTTTCAGAAACTCTGCTGTCACGCCCTTAAAAGCGAGAGAGATACGCTCTCCCTGCTCTTCTGCTTTACTCATAGCAAGAAAGCCACCAGCAACATCGGCACCAACAGCAAGCGCACCAAAATACATACTATTGAGATGGTTCTTCGTTCTTCGCTTTAATGGAATTTTAACTTCAACGTGTTGATCATCGATGGCAAGGATCTTTGGTCTACACAACCAGATAAGTGGAACTTTAGAAAAGCCAAAAAGGTTTAAGTAAAGATTTGCACGGCGAACAGCAGATAACATCTTGGTCTCCTTACCAGACTAGTCAGACCAGTTAATCAATGAAGCGCTAAAATGTCAAAGAAATGTTAACAAGAAATCGATCTGCGTAGGCAATTTAGCAATCGGTTTCTTTCCTGTAAGGTTTTACGTTGAATATGAAACACCCACCACACCTAGCTCCAACGCTTAAAATGCCAAATTTGCGTGTTACTAAATAGAAAAACTAGTTATAAATTCAAACGACTATGTATTGATCTCTGCCGCCGTTTTTGTCATTTATACATAACTATCATTTATGATAAGCCACAGCATTACATACATTTCGGTATTTACTAGATAAGAATCCCGTGAAACGGTTTATTCCTAACTATAATTCCGTTATCTTTACCGCTTCGCAATAGAGAATAAAGCTATAACATGCCTATTAAAACAGATGAATTGAGAACCCAACCTTTGGGTCCAATGCCGACACCCGCAGAGCTAGGTAGCGTACATCCAATCACTGATGATGTAGCAGACCGTATTGCTCAATCTCGTCGACAAATTGAGAAGATTTTGACTGGTGAGGATGACCGTATCCTTGCTATCGTTGGCCCATGTTCAGTGCACGACACTGAAGCGGCAATTGACTACGCAACTCGTCTTGCGGACATTCAAGATAAGTACAAAGATGAACTGTTCATCGTTATGCGTACTTACTTTGAGAAGCCTCGTACCGTTGTTGGTTGGAAAGGTCTTATCACCGACCCTAACCTAGATGGTTCATACGCACTTGAAGCTGGCCTTCACAAAGCTCGTAAACTGCTACTGGATATCAACAAGCTTGGTCTTGCAACGGCTACTGAGTTTCTTGATATGATCACAGGCCAGTACATTGCTGATCTGATTACGTGGGGCGCAATTGGCGCTCGTACAACAGAGTCACAAATTCACCGTGAAATGGCGTCTGCCCTATCTTGCCCAGTTGGCTTCAAGAACGGTACAAACGGTAACGTGAAAATTGCGATTGATGCGATTCGTGCGTCTAAAGCATCACATTACTTCTACTCGCCAGATAAGAATGGTCGTATGACAGTTTACCGCACAAGTGGTAACCCATATGGTCACATCATTCTTCGTGGTGGTGAGAAAGGTCCAAACTTTGATGAAGCGTCAGTGAAACAAGCGTGTGAAGCGCTTGCAGAATTCGACTTGCCACAACGTTTGATTGTAGACTTCAGCCACGCAAACTGTCAGAAGCAGCACCGCAAGCAAATTGAAGTTGCACAAGACATTTGTGAACAGATTAAATCAGGCAGTACTCGCATTGCGGGTATCATGGCAGAGAGCTTCATTAAAGAAGGCAATCAGCCAATGACTGATATTCACAACCTAACTTACGGCCAGTCGATTACTGACCCATGTCTAGGTTGGGATGATACTGTGACTATGCTAGATATGCTGGCAGAAGCAGTAAAATCCAGTAAGTAATTTCCCTATAACAAGATAATCAAGGAATCTTCATGCCATCGTTTGATATTGTTTCAGAAATCGATACCGTTGAACTACGTAACGCGGTTGATAACGCTAACCGTGAACTGTCTACTCGTTTCGATTTCCGCAATGTGAATGCGAGCTTTGAGCTAGTAGAAGAAAATGTAAAAGTGTCAGCAGAAGGCGAGTTCCAACTTAAGCAAATGCGTGACATCCTACGTAGCCACTTGGCGAAGCGTAACATTGATGCGAACGCTATGGATGCAAAAAATCCAGAAGCGACGGGTAAGAACTGGCACCAAAACGTTGCTTTCCGCCAAGGTATTGATACGCCAACAGCGAAAAAGCTAGTTAAACTAATCAAAGACGCAAAGCTTAAAGTTCAAACGTCTATCCAAGGCGAGAAACTGCGCGTAACGGGTAAGAAGCGTGACGACTTGCAAGCGACGATTGCAACGATCCGTGAAGCAGAGATGGGTATCCCATTTCAGTACAACAACTTCCGTGATTAATTGCGCTCTCCTATTCTCTTAATGAAGAGAATGAGAACAGTGGAATAAAAAACGCCGGCGAAATGTTCGTCGGCGTTTTTGTATGTCGGTTTTGAACCTCTACCTATTACAAGAAGCTATGAACTTGCGCTTCTTATTAGATTACAAGGTCCTGTCCTTGTAGGAGAGAAAACTCACTTGTTCCTTGAGGGACGAATACACAAACACGAAGTTTCTCTTCTTTGGCCTTTCTAAGCATGTCAGAAAGCTCGGTTGCGCTAGAAAATGCCTCACGTTCCGCATCTCTTCTTACCAGCTCCATTACATCTGCTTCGCATTTGGTTGAGTAAAGAGCCAATTCTGCTTGCTGCATGTATCGTACAGCCTTGATCGGCAGCATCTCTACATCTTTACCCACCTGAATCCAAGTGCAGCTTCCTGTTTCATCCAGAGGCTTTGCCATGGTTTCTTGATAGATGGTTTCAAGCTCACGATTATCACGTGCGTTTTCTACTTCAGGGTGAGAGAAATAGTTCTCCCAAAACTTACGGCGTAAATCGACGCTTGGTAGCGCTTCTTTAATAGAGTTACGTTTTGAATTAGCAAACTCCGCCATCAATCCCATGTTTTGCGGCAGAATAGCTTCTAACTTTTCTCGAATGTTACGGATCAGTACAGGAGACGCGCCGCCACTCGAGATAGCGATTTGGATGCGTCCGCGATTAATCATTGAAGGCGTAATGAAATCACAGTAAGGCTTGTCGTCTACAACGTTGACTAAGATGCCCAACTCTTTCGCGTCTTTATAGACCTGATGATTCAGTTCTGGGTTATCTGTGGTTGCCCACACTTGAATGAAAGACTTTGTGACAAGGTCACTTGAATAAAAACGTTGAATCCAATGCACTTGCTGCTCTTGAGCAAGTTTATCAAGAAAGTCGACAAGACTTGGGGACACAATGGTGATATCAGCGCCAGCTTTAACTAGCGCCTCAACTTTGCGGCTCGCCACTTCACCGCCACCAACAACCAGCACGGGTTTATTCACTAAATCTAAGAACAGAGGAAAATATCGCATTTCAATCCATGATCACTTCAAATAACTATCGAAATTCATGCTACCAAAAATGGGGCAATCACTTCACCTTGTTTCGACTTCACAAATAATATTTGTTCAAATTTTCGGCTTACATAGCCACCCTACACTAATGACACTTTTAATAACAAATTATTATCCTCTTGTTTTAATCCATCTTTTGTTGATTGTTCTGATGCACCAATCTGACAATTAGTTGCACTATTTACAAACAATTAACATTTCGTCATTCTAAATCGCAAGGAACGTTGTGACTTCTCTCCAAAACTCTTTTTAAATTATATATTTGAGAATTAGCAGATCCTTTCCTACGCTTATAACTGATTGATTTGACGATGACCGTTTCTTCTAAAATCAATCGCGTAGGACGAAAACACAAATGAACAGGACACGTTGTATCAGGTCGCTCCTGATTTAACATGGATCATACAGGAAGGATACAAATGGCAAATAAACTCACAGTTCTTGCTTCCGTCGTAGCGGCTTCTACTGCCATGATGGCTACTTCAGCTCAAGCAGCAGACACTACTCTGGACAAAGTCACAAAACAAGGCTTTATTACTTGTGGCGTTAGTACCGGTCTACCTGGTTTCTCAAACCCTAACTCAAAAGGTGAATGGGAAGGTATCGACGTAGAATATTGCCAAGCACTGGCTGCAGCCGTTCTTGGGGATAAAACGAAAGTTAAGTATGTACCCCTAACCGCGAAAGAACGATTCACTGCACTACAATCGGGTGAAATCGATGTGCTTTCACGTAACACCACCTGGACACTACACCGTGATACGGCTCTTGGTCTGAACTTTGTCGGCGTGAACTACTACGACGGTCAAGGTTTCATGGTTAAGAAAGACCTTGGTGTTTCAAGTGCAAAAGAGCTTGATGGCGCATCAGTATGTGTTCAATCAGGTACAACAACCGAGCTAAACCTTGCAGACTACTTCCGTAACCAAGGCATGGCATACAAACCAGTGGTATTTGATACTGCTGCGCAAACTTCTAAAGGTTTTGATGCTGGCCGCTGTGACGTACTAACTACTGACCAATCTGGTCTTTACGCGCTACGTCTGAACTTGAAAGACCCTTCTTCTGCTACCGTTCTTCCTGAGATCATCTCTAAAGAGCCACTAGGTCCTGTTGTACGTCAAGGTGACGACCAATGGTTCAATATCGCGAAGTGGACTCTATTTGCGATGGTGAACGCAGAAGAGTACGGCATTACCTCTAAGAACGCAGATGAGATGTTGAAATCGAAAGATCCAAACATCAAACGTATTCTTGGTGTGGACGGCCCTAAAGGTAAAGGCCTAGGTATCCGTGACGATTGGGGCTACCAAGTTATCAAGCAAGTCGGTAACTACGGTGAGAGCTTCGAGCGTACGGTTGGTACAGGTTCGCCTCTGAAAATTTCTCGTGGTGTAAACGCACTATGGAATGCAGGCGGCTTCATGTACGCGCCACCAATCCGCTAATACAACGATTATCACAGGGCGGTTTATGCCGCCCTTTTTCGTGAGTGAATCTATAAATAAGGGTTTGAGGTTATCGCTGTATGAAACCGACGAATGATGCATCGCCAAGTACGATGTCCAAACCAAGCGGAAGTAAGAGCCTGATTTACAATCCAGCCTTTCGCTCCGCTCTTTTCCAGATCATTGCCGTAGCCGCACTGGTATTTTTCTTTTACACAATCATCAACAATGCACTGACCAATCTTGATGCTCGTGGTATCGCAACAGGTTTTGGCTTCCTTAATCAAGAAGCAGGCTTTGGGATCGGCCTGACTCTTATCGAATACGACGAAACGTTCTCTTATGGACGCACCTTTGTCGTTGGTCTTCTGAATACCGCACTGGTTTCCGTGCTTGGTATTATCCTCGCAACCGTTATTGGTTTTGTTATGGGTATCGCGCGTCTCTCCTCCAACTGGCTGGTGAGTCGATTAGCTGCGGTATACATTGAAACGTTCCGAAATATCCCACTACTTCTACAAATCTTTTTCTGGTATTTCGCGGTTCTTCAAGCGCTCCCATCACCAAGACAGAGTATGAGCCTTGGTGAAGCGATCTTCTTGAACGTTCGTGGCTTGTATTTCCCAGCTCCTGTGATGGAAGCAGGAAGCGGATTAGTTATTGCCGCACTTATCTTTGGCGTCATTGCGACGGTTTTGATTAACGTGTGGGCAAACAATAAGCAGCGTTTAACCGGTCAACAAACGCCAATGGGCCGAATTGCGCTTGGATTAGTTGTTGTGCTTCCTTTAGTGGTTTACTTCCTTGCTGGCATGCCGATCTCTTTGCAGTACCCAGAGTTAAAAGGTTTTAACTTCCGAGGTGGCATCAGCATCATTCCTGAGCTGGCTGCACTTCTATTGGCATTGAGTGTCTATACTGCGTCGTTCATTGCTGAGATTGTGCGCTCTGGTATCAACGCTGTGAGCCATGGTCAAACTGAAGCAGCAATGTCGCTTGGTTTACCACGCACAAAAACGCTTAAGCTGGTCGTGATTCCTCAGGCATTGCGTATCATCATCCCTCCTCTTACTAGCCAATACTTGAACCTAACCAAGAACTCTTCGCTGGCGATGGCGATTGGTTATCCTGATCTGGTTTCTGTATTCGCTGGTACCACGTTGAACCAGACCGGACAAGCGATTGAAATCATCGCAATGACCATGGGCGTTTACTTGACGTTGAGTTTGATTACATCTGCGTTGATGAACTTGTACAACCGTAAAGTGGCACTGGTGGAGAGATAATATGAGCACACATCAATTTCAGCCAGATCTCCCGCCGCCAGCAAACACGGTTGGTGTCGTAGGTTGGCTACGCAAAAATCTATTCAATGGCCCAATCAACTCGATTGTGACGCTGATTCTTGCTTACATCGTCTTCTCAGCACTCTGGAATATCGTCGATTGGGCGTTCATTAATGCTGATTGGATCGGGACAACAAGAGACGACTGCACTCGCGAAGGCGCATGTTGGGTTTTTATCAGCGTCCGTTGGGAACAGTTCATGTATGGATTCTATCCAGAAGCTGAACTCTGGCGCCCTCGCCTGTTCTATATCACGTTAGCGATCTTTACTGTACTACTTGCTTACGAGAAAACGCCGAAACGCATTTGGATTTGGTTGTTCTTCGTAAACATTTACCCATTCATTATCGCCGCATTGCTTTACGGTGGCGTATTTGGTCTCGAAGTCGTTGAGACACATAAATGGGGTGGTCTATTAGTTACGTTGATCATCGCGCTTGTTGGCATCGTGGTTTCACTACCAATTGGTGTAGCGTTAGCACTTGGCCGACGTTCAGATATGCCGATCATCCGCAGTATCTGTACCGTTTATATTGAAGTGTGGCGTGGTGTTCCACTTATTACCGTTCTGTTTATGGCCTCGGTAATGCTGCCTCTGTTCTTGGCTCAAGGCTCAGAAACTGACAAGCTCATCCGTGCGCTAATCGGTGTGGTTATGTTCAGTGCGGCTTATATGGCAGAGGTGGTACGTGGTGGTTTGCAGGCGATTCCGAAAGGCCAGTATGAAGCAGCAGATGCACTCGGCCTTACCTACTGGAAAAAGATGGGACTGATCATTTTGCCTCAGGCACTCAAGATTACTATCCCTTCTATCGTGAACACCTTTATCGGCCTATTTAAAGACACCAGTCTTGTGCTTATTATTGGTATGTTTGACGTGCTGGGCATTGGACAAGCTGCGAATACCGACCCTGAATGGTTAGGCTTCGCAACCGAAAGTTATGTATTTGTCGCGTTAGTGTTTTGGGTATTCTGTTTTGGCATGTCGCGTTACTCGATATGGCTTGAAAACAAACTGCATACCGGTCACAAACGATAACTCACTAAGATCAAGGACGTATTATGACGCAACAACAAGATTATATGATCCAGTTGAAGGACATGAATAAGTGGTATGGTGAGTTTCACGTACTAAAGAACATCAACCTAGACGTAAAGAAAGGCGAAAAAATCGTTATCTGTGGACCATCGGGCTCAGGTAAATCGACCATGATTCGCTGTATCAACCGTCTCGAAGAGCATCAAGCTGGCAGCATCTATGTTTCGGGCACTGAACTTACAGAAGACCTGAAAAACATTGAGGCGGTTCGTCGTGAAGTGGGAATGTGTTTTCAGCACTTTAACCTCTTCCCTCATCTAACGGTTTTGGAGAATTGTACGCTTGCCCCTATCTGGGTGAAGAAAATGCCAAAAGAAGAAGCCGAAGCCATCGCAATGCAGTACTTAGAGCGCGTTAAGATCCCCGATCAAGCCGACAAGTATCCAGGCCAGCTCTCCGGTGGCCAGCAACAACGTGTGGCAATTGCCCGCTCTCTTTGTATGAGCCCTAAAGTGATGCTGTTTGATGAGCCGACATCGGCACTCGACCCTGAGATGGTGCGAGAGGTGCTTGATGTAATGGTTGAACTGGCGGAAGAAGGCATGACCATGTTGTGTGTAACGCACGAAATGGGTTTTGCTAAAGAAGTGGCTGACCGAGTTATCTTTATGGATGCGGGTGAAATCATCGAAGAGAACAACCCTGTCGACTTCTTCGAGAATCCGCAATCGGATCGAACCCAGAACTTCTTGGCTCAGATCCTTCACCATTAAGACGGGTTGGGTACATAGCTAAAATTGTAAAGCGCTGACATCAAAATCAGCGCTTTTTCTTTGTTTAAACGGTTGCTACTCACTCATGTTACGAAAATCCAGTTGATTCAAGATGTTGTAAATTCGCGCAATCTTGCAACCTACTTCGTGAGCTGCGCTTCAGAGCTTTGAATAGTAAGCCTTTCTTCGCTATGCAAGGCGGTAATATTGTGTTACAAGTTGCCACATACATAACACATTATTTCTATTATTATTTTGTTCTAGATATACATGTGGCGGGCTTGATTTTTTGAACTATCGGGCCCATATATGTCTATATATTAAAGATAAGACAGTCCCTTATAGAGGAAGATTATGAACAGTCCTATGTTTTCTCGCACTACTACTCAAGAGAGTGCTCTACAAACCAACAAAGTACTGCGTAATACATATGCACTACTTTCTATGACTCTACTATGGTCAGCTCTTGTGGCTGGCGTGTCTATGGCATTTAACCTACCGCGTCCAGGTATCATCCTGATGTTGGTTGGTTTCTACGGTCTATTATTCCTGACTGAGAAAAACCGCAACAACAGCATGGGCCTAGTGTTTACATTCCTATTCACAGGCTTCTTGGGTTACACCATTGGTCCAATTCTAAACATGTACATCGGCGCTGGTATGGGCGACGTTGTTCTAACAGCACTAGGCGGTACCGCTCTGTCATTCATGGCAGCTTCTGCTTACGCTCTAACAACTAAGCGCGACCTATCTATGATGGGCGGCCTTATGTTGTCACTATTTGTCGTTCTAGTTGTAGGTATGATTGCGAGCATCTTCATCCAATCAACTATTCTGCATCTAGCACTTAGCAGCTTGTTCATTGTGTTCTCTACCATGGCAATTCTGATGACTACTCAAGGCATCATCCGTGGCGGCGAAACAAACTACATCTCTGCAACGATTACGCTATACGTTTCAATCTACAACATCTTCATCAGCCTACTAAGCATCCTAGGCATCATGAACGACGATTAATTCGTTAGATTGAATTAAAACTCAAAAGCCCGAAGTTCTACTTCGGGCTTTTTCTTTGCAAGTAATTCAGTTTGTTATGCTTGGTCTACCGTCAACTCGATAACTTCGTCAGCCTCTGGATTTTCTCTAAACCGTCTCACTTGTATGGTTTCCTCTCCCAACATGATTCTCTTGGCAATTCGATGCATGCCATCAAAGACTCGATAATCACTGGTTAGTATTACTGGATACGACAAATCGGCATTGTTGATGCGTTGGCAATGTTTCGCTATTTCACGACAGGTTGGCAGCGGCCCCTCTTCACTAAACCAAGTCACCTCATTCGGACCTTTGATGTCATCAATTGCAATTTCTTCTACGGGTAAAGATTCTGCGAGCTTCCAAATACGCTCGATAGACCAAGTGGATTTGACGTTATCGTTAATCTCAATATAACGTTGTTTCGACACGACTAACTCCTTGTCATGATTTGAGTTCTAACCTGAACGCAGGTCACTTATTAAACCAAGAGAGTATCGCCCCATGAGAACAAACACAACGTCGTAAGTGAGTCATTGTTCGTCAACGCCTCACTTAAGCATATGAAGCCATTAAAAAATGAATAACTTTGGGTAAAAATGCAAATACGCAGATACTCACCCCGATAATTTTCTAACAAGATGAATAAATTTACATTCTTGTGAATAATCAGCGCAATTAACCTCTTCTACCGTGACTTTCTTTATCTGGTATTAATTGTGTAAATTTACTTCGCTCAGAAGGCTGCAAAGATTCTTTTGTTGAGTCTAAGCTTCGCTCTACGCTACCCTATACGTATCAATGGTTACTTAGCGGAAACAAAGCTATGTTCGTTTACAACGGCAAAGAAATTGAAACCGACGCTCAAGGCTACCTACTTGACCACACTCAGTGGGAAGAAGGCATGATTGAGCTTCTAGCAAAAGATGAAGAGATCGAGCTTACCGATGCGCACTTAGAAGTGGTTCACTTCGTACGTGACTTTTATGAGGAGTTCAACACCTCTCCTGCGGTAAGAATGCTTGTGAAAGCGATGGAAAAGGCGCACGGCCCTGAGAAAGGTAACAGCAAGTACCTGTTCAAATTGTTTAAGAAAGGCCCAGCGAAACAGGCAACCAAATTGGCTGGCCTTCCTAAACCAGCGAAATGTTTGTAAGGCTCTGGTTTAAAAATACCACTTACAAAATGACAGCTTATAAAGCTATAAGATCTTAAATCCGCGGAAAGGTTTGTAAGACACACTTTCCTGAGTGACACTGTCCACACTCGCTGTCCGCGGACCTTCCTCCAACCACTTCGAAAACGCGGCAATTTGCTCTTCAGTGCCACAGGCAATCACTTCAACATCTCCGTTGTTTAAGTTCTTCGCATACCCCGTTAGACCGAGCTTCAATCCTTGATGCGATGTGTGGTATCGAAATCCTACCCCTTGTACATGACCTACTATCAGAAACTTCTCACACTTTAGTACCATCCGTATACCGCTCCCTATATTTGAGTGATATATTAATTGCGTCTATTTACCCCACTAAGGATAGTGGGTTTTTATATGGTTATAATAATTATGAAAGAAATTCCCTTCCGTTGGATTGATAAGTATCTCATCCATTTAAAAATTCAAGAAAAGTTCTATTTGCTCTTCTTCCTTCCTCTTCTTGCATTAGTCATTCTCACTTTAGTCCTGAATAGTGCCGCTGACGCTATGATTTCTGGTCTGTATCAGGAAGAGTTGATGTTAATGAAGGGACTTATTGAGGCTGGCAACCTTTCGCAATCTCAAGTTGCAAACCTTATTGCTGGCTCAGAGACAATTACCCTTGGTACTGGCCCAGACTCTGTTTCTGTATTGAATGGCGCATTTAGCCTAGTTGCAAACCATGAACAGTCTTTATGGACTGCACTTTCTACAGCGCAAGTCAGTATTATTCTTGTGACTCTGTTCATCATCGCGATTGGTGTTTACTACATCATGACTTTCATCGGTGGTGCGATGTTTACGATGAACAAAGCGCTCAACACGCTGGCAGATGGTGATCTAACAGCGCGTATGAATTTCTTCCGTGTTCGTGATGAGTTCAGCGAAATCGCGATTACTATCGACAAAGTAGCGGATCGCGAACAAAAGATGGTTCAGTCGATTCAAGAATCCGTAGCGCTGATGCAGCAAATCAGCTCTGACCTTAACCTTTCGATTCACAACAGCTCTGAGATCTCAAATACTCAACAAGAGCACCTTAACTCGTTGGCAAGTGCAACAGAACAGATGGCTTCCACGATTCGTGAAGTGGCAACGTTGGCTCATGACTCAAGCACACAAACTGATGATGCTCGCAGCGTCGCGCAATCAGGTCAGGTGAAAGTGGAAAATACCCTTCACTCTATCTCGAACCTTTCTACTGAGATCCAATCGGCATCTCAAGCAGTTGAAGAGTTAGATGCAAACGCGGCGCAGATCGATGAAGTGGTGACAACCATCAACGGTATCTCTGAGCAAACTAACCTACTTGCCTTGAACGCTGCAATTGAAGCGGCTCGTGCAGGCGAACAAGGTCGTGGCTTTGCGGTTGTTGCTGATGAAGTCCGTGCTCTTGCAGGCCGCACTCAACAAGCGACAGTTGAGATTCAAGCAATGATTGAAGCGCTACAACGTAACAGCCAATCACTGACTAAACTGATGGAAGTCACGGTTCACAATGCGAACGAAGGCCAAACTCTGATGGCTGAAGTGAACCACGAAATCGGCTCACTAGCAGACAAGAACCAAACTATCTCAGACAGCAGCATTCAAATTGCGACAGCAGCTGAGGAGCAAGGCGTGGTGGCAGACAATATCGCATCAAGCGTTGAAGAGATCCGTATACAAGCAAACAATGTATGTACGATGATCAGCACAACGTCGCAAAACGTCGAGCAGCTTCGAGCTCAAAGTGACACCATGGAGTCGCTACTGACTGGCTTGAAGGCTTAATCGCTTAAACGAATAACTAGGGTCACTTCGGTGGCCCTTTTTTGTATCTGGAAAACCCAGCCGTAACTCCACTCATCAGTTTATAATTAAAGCCTCTACAAATGATTGGATTGTCGATGGATATTGCTTTTGCGGGCAACATCCCGGACAATACGCCCCTTTCAAAATTCAACAAGAGCTAAAGAAATGACAGCTGCTATCTATTTGGTTAAAGGTCGTGAGAAATCGGTTAAGCGTAAGCACCCTTGGATCTTCTCTCGAGGCATCAGTAAAGTTGAGGGCGAACCTGCTCTTGGCGAAACCGTTGATGTATTCACTCACGACGGAAAATGGCTAGCTAAAGCGGCATATTCTCCAGCTTCTCAAATTCGTGCTCGTATCTGGAGTTTTGAAAAAGAAGAAATCAACAAAGCCTTCTTCGTTAAGCGTTTCAACAACGCTCAGCTTCTTCGTGAAGACATTATCGAGCGCGATGGCCTAACTGGCTACCGTCTTATCGCAGCTGAGTCTGATGGTATGCCTGGCGTTACCATCGACCGTTACCAAAACTTCTTTGTGTGCCAGCTTCTAAGTGCAGGCGCAGAATACAACAAGCAAGCGATTGTTGATGCTTTGGTTGAGTGTTTCCCAGACTGCAACGTTTACGAGCGTTCAGACGTCGCGGTACGTAAGAAAGAAGGTTTGAAAGAAACCACTGGCGTACTGCACGGTGAAGAGCCACCAAAATCAGTGGTGATTGAAGAGAACGGCGTAAAAATCAGCGTAGACATCGTTGGTGGTCATAAAACGGGTTTCTACCTAGACCAACGTGACAGCCGCCAACAAGCGATGAAGTACGTGAAAGACAAAGAAGTTCTGAACTGTTTCTCGTACACCGGCGGTTTTGGTCTGTACGCACTAAAAGGCGGCGCAAAACGCGTTATCAACGCAGACGTATCACAACCTGCTTTAGACACTGCAAAATTCAACGCAGAGCTGAACGAGTTTGATATCTCGAAAAAGCGTGCTGTGTTCCTAAACGCAGACGTGTTCAAACTGCTACGCGAATACCGTGACCAAGGTACGAAGTTCGATGTTGTGATCATGGACCCACCGAAGTTTGCAGAAAGCAAAGCACAGCTAAACGGTGCATGTCGTGGCTACAAAGACATCAACATGTTGGCGATGCAAATACTAAACCCGGGTGGCACACTACTGACCTACTCTTGCTCAGGCTTAATGGACCAAGTTCTGTTCCAAAAAATCATTGCTGACGCCGCAGTAGATGCAAACCGCCAAGTTAAGTTTGTAGAGCGCTTTGAACAAGCAGCCGACCACCCAACGGATACGGCCTACCCAGAAGGTTTCTACCTAAAAGGATTTGCGTGTAAGGTTCTATAATCGGGCTTAGTCAAAGCCAACGATAAAGAATTGAAGCAAAGAAAAAGGGCCTGTTGGCCCTTTTTTATTATGAATCTAAATTAACTTTCGTGAGAGCCGATAAGACATCTCTTTCAAAGTCCATATTTCCGATGATCAAATCGCTAAACTCGGAAGCTCCTTTTTCAATGACGATAGTTTGAATGGAGTTACCCTCGTTGTGGGTAATTTCAAGCGATAGATCTTCGCCGTCAACATTTAGGTCGATACTATTGAGCAGCTCTTCAATGGTGTTATGCCCTGCATCTTCGACAACTTGGTTTAGATCGAGAATGTCGAGGTCTCGTTCAAAGCCACGTACCAAGTCCGTTCCGGAATCTAGTGAGTCATTAACCCATCTAAATATGTCCGCTTCGTTGTCATTACCAATTAAAATGTCATGGCTTACATCCACTTCCGCTTCAATGATGTTCGCAGCACCACCGCTCGCAGCGTTTACACCACCATTTTCGTCAATCACAAACTGAAGTGTATTTTCAGATTGGTCACCATCGTTATCGGTAAGCACGTAATCGAAGTCTAACGTTTCTACTGTGTCACCTACCGCACCATAGAAGGCATACGCGCCATCATTCAAATCGACTTCCAACGTGTGCTTACTGTCGATGTAGATAGTGAGCAACATCGTGATATCATCAAACGCATGTGAGATGTCATTGTTGTTGTCTACAACCGTCAGGTCTGTGCCATCAAATGAATAAGTGACACCGTCATGTTCTATTTCGCTGATGTAACCACCATCTGCACCAATACCTGTATCTGGTGATGTGGTGTACATGAGGTTACCGCCAACAGGTTGAATCACGGACTGCAACATAACTGGAGGCAGTTGAGTGACGTCAGGCACGACTACACCATCAAGGTCTTGGTTCAAGAAACCATCGTAAGCAACACGGTCTAACTGATCAGGCATCAGGTTCACGCCCATACCATAAGCCAGCGCCGTGATCTGATTATCAGAATCGGTCAAGTGATCTATCCAACTGTTCTCACGAGCATCGTTGATGAATGATGAGGCTGGATTTGGTTGACCATCAGATAAGAAGTAGCTCACGTTTGATGCACTAGGTAATTTACCCGCATCATCCCAAGAGTCCTTCGCTTCATTAATTGCGCGATTGTAGTTGGTTGCACCGCCAGCAGTAAGTGTATCAATGTACGCTTTCGCTTCATCTACGGTTAACCATGTTGCCCCAGCAATAGCGTACGTTGTTGCCGAACCGCTGTATTTGATGATTTGAACTCGAGTTTGGCCAATTGATTCGTACTGATTTAATAACTGAGTTGCCGAGTCCTTCATTATTTGAAGGCGATTACCCGTACGCATCGAGCCTGAAACATCCATAATCAATTGAACGTTAGCGCTCTCTTTTGTTTCCGCGACCACATCATGAACAATGGATGTCGAATCAGGTGAATCATCTTCAATAACAACATTTGCTATCGCAGAGTTCGTCAAGCCAAGTGCATTCGAGACAACGACAGGAACCTCAATGTTTAGAGAGTCCTCGCCAGAAATATCTGGGTGATCTATTGGACCAAGAAGTTCAGAAGAGATTGCCCCCGTATCATTAACCGAGATCTTAATGACCTCTTCTCCATCCGCTGAACCAACAAGCAATTGGTCATTGTTGGACAAGGCCCATGTGATTGCCTCACCGTTACTGGTTAGGTTCGCAGTTGGGACATTCAGTGCGACCGAGTCAACCGTTTGACCAAGTGTTAACTGATCCATATCTAACGTTGAGTCTGTCGTGTCCATAAAACCATTCAGCGCGAAGTCATCGGCAATGGCATTACCCAAACCCTCTTCAGAAACATTAAGCGTGACGCCTTCAACAATCGGAGGCGCATATGGATTAACCGCAAAATTCCCCGCTTTACTGTCACCATCGTTATCGGTAATCGTGTAACTGAAGTCGATATCACCATCACCACTTGGAGAGGTCAAAGGTACGTACTGGAAGAATTCCCACTTCCCGGTGCTTGGCGTTAATTGAACTTCAAACGCCAACTCGCCGTTCGCTTCACCGACTAATCTGTTTGGGTTTTGAGGATCAATCCCAACACTAATCGCCTCGCCATCAAGTGTTTCTAGACCACTCTCTGCACCATTAAGAACGATACTTCCTGGGCCATCAGCACCATAGAGTGCGCCTAAATTCCCCTCTGCTGTTGCAATTGGAATGGCGGAGTCAGCCCCAGTAAAGGTGATAGATTTGACGGTAAAGTCACTGTTGTCTGCGGTGTTTGGCCCGTTACCATTACCTGTGGCTTCAAGAATAACCTTATCAAAACCACCCTGTTGAACACTGAAGTTAGCCGCATAATCACCACTTGCCGCATCAGAGTTAAAGGCTTGCTGTGCTATCAAAACACCATCGCGATAGAAAGACGCAAGACCTTCTTCTAGCTCCCCACCAAACATCTTCTCGAATTCGATCTCAGCACCAAAGGCAATCTTGTCGCCCAAGTCGATGATCAGTTGTTCTGAGACACCGGTATCATTGGCAAAACGATAATCCACCTCATTAGCAAGCGGATAACCGTTATTACCGACACTTTTCACACCAATACCTGATGAAGTTTGATTAATCTCTGCGGCGCCAAGATCGGTAGACTCATTAGACAAAAATCCCAAGGCAGTCACTTCGACATCTCCGAAAGTTCGGCTGAATGCATCGGATTCATTACCCACAAAACTAATATTGCCAGTGAGAATTTCCGGTATATCTGCCAGCGACACATCTACGGCTTGAGAAGACGTTGGAACATGTGGACAGTCATCCTCGACAACCACGTTCATACTTTGGGAGCTCGTGGTTTGACCATCACTCACTGAGATCTGCAAATCAAAGTCGATCAAATCTTCGACGTCATTAACTGGGTGATCGAGTGGCTCTAAGAGTGTGATGGTGTAACCCCATGTTCCTTGCCCTGCCGCATTTGGTTCTGTCAACACGACTGTTGCTACACTCGCAATACTTGCCGTCGATGCGGTGAGTGTTTGAGTATTGGCGTTCCAAGACCAAGTAACAGGTTCACCTCCAGATGCCAGTCCATTGGGGCCGGAAAGTACAACACTGACGTTCGTCGTATCAGGATCACTGACTGTGAATGAACCAACAAAACTCGCCGAGTTCGTGGAGTCTGAAGGAGTTCCCATAGTATCGGCGATACCATCAGGTAACCCTTCTTCAGAAACAATCGCATCAACCACATTGCCGATGGCCGGAGGCGCATCGTTATCTAAAATCGTACCAGTACCTTGCACTGGCGTATTTTGGGTAGAGGTTGCCCCAGCAAGCGTGAAGGTTTCGGAACTCTCAAAATCAGTATCATTGATGGTGTTTACAGTAACGCTGTAGGTCGTATCATTCGCAGGTACGGTAACGTCGAATGTACCATCAGGATTCACAACCACAACTTGTGGTGAGTTGTCTGCGTAGGTGATGGTGACTGAGGTATCGGTATAATCCACGCCACCGTCAGCAGTGCCGTCAGCAAGTGTCATACTCACAACAGTGTCTGTCGTACTTGGGTTGCTCAACGTGACATCTAATGTGGCAGGGTCACCCTCATTGACTGTCGCGTTGCTAATTGAAGCAACAACTGGACGATCGTCATCTGGCTCAGGCCCCGGACCACTGCCATCATCAACAATCGTACCCGTGCCTTGCGCGGGAGTATTTTGAGTCGATGTTGCGCCGGACAGCGTAAAGGTTTCAGGCCCCTCGAACACATCATCACCGGTGGTATTCACCGTAACGCTGTAAGTTGTATCGTTCGCTGGCACAGTCACATCGAATGTGCCATCCGGATTTACTGCAACCACTTGGGTTGAGTTATCTGCATAGGTGATGGTCACTGACGTATCAGTGTAGTCCACGCCACCGTCGGCAGTACCATCAGCAAGTGTCATGCTCACAACTGTGTCGGTCGTACTCGGATTACTTAGTGTTACATCCAACGTAGCAGGATCACCTTCGTTGACTGTCGCGTTGCTAATTGACGCGACGACTGGACGATCGTCATCTGGATCTGGGCCCGGACCGCTACCATCATCAACAATGGTACCTGTGCCTTGTGCCGGAGTATTTTGAGTTGATGTTGCGCCGGACAATGTGAAGGTCTCAGGACCTTCGAAGACATCGTCATTGGTAGTATTCACAGTAACGCTATAAGAGGTGTCGTTCGCAGGTACAGTAACATCAAAGGTACCATCAGGATTCACAGCTACCACTTGCGTTGAATTGTCCGCATAAGTAATGATGACTGAGGTGTCGGTGTAATCAACGCCACCATCTGCTGTGCCATCAGCAAGCGTCATACTCACAACTGTGTCCGTAGTACTTGGGTTACTTAACATGACATCTAATGTGGCTGGATCTCCTTCATTGACTGTCGCGTTGCTAATTGAAGCAACAACTGGACGGTCATCATCTGGGTCAGGCCCCGGGCCGCTGCCATCATCGACAATGGTACCTGTACCTTGTGCTGGGGTATTTTGAGTTGAAGTGGAACCTGACAATGTGAAGGTTTCTGGGCCTTCAAATACATCGTCACTGGTGGTGTTTACGGTCACGCTGTAAGAGGTATCATTAGCTGGCACGTTCACATCGAATGTACCGTCGGGATTCACAGCCACCACTTGGGTTGAGTTATCCGCATAAGTAATGATGACTGAGGTTTCGGTGTAGTCCACACCTCCGTCGGCTGTGCCATCAGCAAGCGTCATACTCACAACGGTGTCTGTCGTGCTCGGATTGCTCAGGGTAACGTCCAATGTCACTGGGTCACCTTCATTGACTGTCGCGCTGCTAATTGCAGCAACCACTGGACGGTCATCATCTGGCTCAGGACCTGGGCCACTACCGTCGTCAACAATTGTGCCTGTTCCTTGTACCGGAGTATTTTGAGTCGATGTTGCACCAGACAGCGTAAAGGTTTCTGGGCCTTCAAATACAGCATCCTCGGTGGTATTCACTGTAACGCTGTAAGTCGTGTCATTCGCAGGTACGGTAACGTCAAAAGTGCCGTCTGAATTCACAGCCACAACTTGCGTTGAGTTATCTGCGTAAGTGATAGTGACCGAGGTGTCTGTGTAGTCCACACCGCCATCAGCAGTTCCATCAGCGAGTGTCATGCTTACAACTGTGTCGGTCGTGCTTGGATTGCTAAGGGTGACATCTAATGTGGCTAGATCACCTTCATTGACTGTCGCGCTGCTAATTGAAGCAACAACTGGACGGTCATCATCTGGCTCAGGCCCCGGACCACTACCGTCATCGACAATAGTACCTGTGCCTTGTGCTGGAGTATTTTGAGTTGAAGTGGAACCTGATAACGTGAAAGTTTCAGGACCTTCAAAGACATCATCATCGGTCGTATTAACAGTAACACTATAAATGGTGTCGTTCGCAGGCACAGTCACATCGAACGTACCATCTGGATTCACGGCAACCACTTGCGTTGAGTTATCTGCGTAAGTGATAGTCACAGAGGTGTCTGTGTAGTCCACTCCACCATCTGCTGTACCATCAGCAAGCGTCATACTCACAACCGTATCGGTCGTACTTGGATTGCTTAGTGTGACATCTAATGTCGCAGGATCACCTTCATTAACTGTCGCGCTGCTAATTGCAGCAACAACTGGACGGTCGTCATCTGGATCTGGGCCCGGACCGCTACCATCATCAACAATAGTACCCGTGCCTTGTGCTGGTGTGCTTTGTGTCGATGTTGTACCAGTCAGGGTGAAAGTCTCCGCACCTTCCAAAATATCGTCGTTGAAGGTATCGACCGTAACACTGAAAGTCGTTGTATTTTCGGGTACATTTACCTCAAATGTACCGTCCGGATTCAGTAACACGACTTCGCTGGTATTATCTGAAAACGTGATCGTGACGGTTGTGTCCGAAAAATCCACACCACTTGTCGCAGTATCACCTGCAAGTTGCATGGTGAGTACAGTGCTCGTTGTACTCGGGTTACTGAGATTTACGACGAGCGTAGCCGCCTCGCCCTCATTTACTGTTGTATTCGTAATAGATGCAACATTAGGTCGATCATCGTCTGGATTTTGTCCAGGACCATCACCATCATCGCTTATGGTTGCTGTTCCTTCTGCGGGCTCTTCTTGAGTAGGTGTACTTGCAGTGAGCGTAAACGTTTCATCCCCTTCAAGTATTTCATCATTGTTCGTTACGACCGTGATAGAAAAGTCAGTATCATTTGCAGGAACCATCACTGTGAAAGAGCCGTCCTCTGCAACACTTACAGATTGCGACGTACCGTCTGAGAAGGTAACCAAAACAGATGTGTTATCGAAGTCACTCCCTCCTGTTGCACTGCCGTCGGCAAGTGTAAGAGTGACAGACGTTTCAGATTCACTTTGATTGCTTAAGACGACCTCAAAAACCGCAGGCTCTCCCTCATTAACGGTGACATCTGAGATAGAAAGCACAGTAGGGCGATCATCATCAGGATTCTCTCCCGGACCATCCCCATCATCGCTGATGGTTGCTGTGCCAGTGACGGGATCTTGTTGATTTGGCGTTGAACCACTGAGAGTGAAAGTTTCATCACCTTCTAGAAGTTCATCATTAAACGTTTGTACAGTGACAGTAAAAGTGGTCGTCTCGCTTGGTACAACAATAATGAAATCACCATTTTCATCGACACTCACTTCCTGCTCTGTGCCATCTTCAAAAGTAATCGTCACGATGTTATTGAGGAAATCAGCGCCACTGTCTTCTTGTCCACCTGACGCACTGCCATCATCCAAAGAAAACACTAACTCGGTCTCGTCGCTTGTTGGCGCATCAAGAGTGACATCAAAGTTTACGTCTTCATCTTCGTTCACCGTTGGGCTAGATATGTCTTGGATAATGACGTCAGCAATTTGACTCGGTTGTGAGAAAAAGCCTCCAAAATAAAGTTCTAGCAGGGACAAAATTTGTGTTTCAGACAGACCTAGAGATTCAAGACCGATAGTTTCAAAGTCCGTCGCAGCAAGGCGTTCAGCCCCCGTCCGGTCTATGACGCCTGTCGCTTGAGGGCTAGAACCGTCACTTTCACCTGCAGCTGGTTCAAACTCTTCCCCTAATTGCGTTGGGTCATTACCCTGTTCGATGGCTTCGAAGACACTCGCGACATCCTCTGTGATGTTGACTGGTTCCGAGTTTTCTTGAGAAACGACCTGTATGGTAGGCTCCGAACTCGCTGATAACTCGTTAATTACTACTTCACCCTGAGCTGGGCTTTCGCCCTGTCCCAACTCTCTTAAGTTACCATCCAATCCGATAACTACGATCTGGCCCATTAATGAGCGCAAGGTTGCATTATCCATAAATACCTCGACTCGAACGCTGCAGCGTCAAAAGTTTGTCACCCTTTCATTTACGACTATAGTTTAGTCAAAATAAACGTATTTATTGCTTGGGTTTTCGGCATTGCGGCTGTGCATTTCCTAGGGGCGGGAAATTGACATCACTTCAAGATGACAACTCTAAAAATTGCTATGATCTTAAAAAATCAGACATTTTTTTCAGCATAATCATTCGAAACATAAGCAAACTTTGTCATATATGCTACGGTGTTATAAGGGGTCAAACTGAGGATTTACCTCAAAAGCCTAGGGATAACAGCAAGTTGAGCCTTTGCGTTCAAAATAGCTGTTTAATGTCGACAAGTCTCAATTTTGAGAGCGACAAAATTGAATGGATTTATCTGGGAGAACCGCCGTGAAGTGGAGCCGACTAAGTATAGCGTGCTGCAGTAGCCTAATAGTGTCATTCCCTATTTTCGGCCAAACTTTGGAACAGGCTGTGGCTTTAACGCTTAAAACGAACCCTGATTTGAAAGCGGCATTTAACGAATTTACCAGTAGTCGTTATGTGAACGAGTCTTCATCAGGTGCTTATTTACCACAAATCGACTTAGACGCTGGTATCGGGTATGAAGGCATTGACCCTGCCGACAGTGTAGGCCGTGGAGACACAGACTTAACTCGTAAAGAAGCAGCGGTAACGTTGACACAGTTGATATGGGATGGCTCTGCTACTCTCAATGACATCGACCGCACGGCAGCGGATGCTGAGTCATTGCGCTATCAACTGCTTGCCGATGCATCAGACAAAGCACTGGAAGTCACCAACGTCTATCTAGAAGCTGTGAAAGCGTATGAGATACTGACGTTGTCAGAGAACAACCTTGCGGTTCACAAACGCATCTACTCTGACATCAAAAAGCGTGTGAATTCTGGTATCGGTTCAACCGCAGATCTGACGCAAGTAGAAGCTCGTCTTGCGAAAGCGCATGGCAATTTAGCGGCGGCACAAAACAACCTCTATGATACCCACACCCAGTTTACGCGACTTGTGGGACAGACCCCTCAAGGGCTGATCTTCCCTCGCGCAGATTCTAATTTTATCCCATATACAGTAGATGAAGCCGTCGGTGTTGCATTTGATCAGCATCCAGTCATCAAGGTCGCTGTGGCTGATGTTGACTCTGCTAAGTTTCAATACAAACAGTCCAAAGGGGTCAACTATCCCACCCTTTCTGTCGAAGCTTCGCAGACATGGCGTGACGATGCTGATGGAATCGAAGGACGCAGCGACGAAACTCTCGCAATGCTTAGACTAAGGTACAACCTTTACAACGGCGGTAGTGACGCAGCGAACTCAGAAAACTTTGCTTATCAACTCAACAAAGCCAAGGATTTGCGCTCTTCTGCTTATAAAAACGTTGAAGAAGGTTTAAGACTCTCTTGGAGTGCTTTGGATTTGACACTGCAACAAAAAGAGTTCCTTTCTGACCACGTGGATTCAGCAGCTCAAACCGTTATTGCTTATGAAAAGCAATACCGCATCGGTAAACGAACCCTACTTGATTTGCTCAACACTGAAAATGAGTTGTTCGAAGCTCGTAAGGATTATTTGGACGCCAAGTACGCAGAACAATACGCAAAATACCGCGTGATGAATGCGACTGGACAACTGCTTAACTCTTTGCGAGTCGATATTCCGCAAGAGTGGCTAGAGAAAGTGGAGTATTAATATGAAAGTAATACCTATTTTTTTCATGGCTTGCCTAATTTCAGCGTGCAGTTCGAATTCCAATACCGAAACCGGTGATGAGTACGAGTACATTGAAACCCCGACTTCAGATCAAATTGCTGATTTGCTGGACGATGACCGTGATGGCGTAATTAATGCGCGAGATTTGTGCCCTGGAACACCACAGGGTTCAGAGATTGATAATGATGGCTGTGGTGAGTATCTAAAAACATCGCAAGAAATGCAGATTCGAGTATTGTTTGCTAATGACTCGGATGAGATCAACCCTGTTTTCACTCAGCAACTTAGCGAACTATCTGAGTTCTTGGAAGAGTACCCGAGTACTTCAATTGAACTTCAAGGTTACGCAAGTCGAACTGGTACTGCCGAACACAACTTAGATTTGTCTAAACGTCGCGCTGAAAATGTACGACGCGTATTGCTACAAAACGGCATTAGTCCAAATCGTGTCACCATTGTTGGTTACGGCGACACCGTGCTCGCATCAACCGGTACCGATGAAACAAGCCATGCGTTAAACCGACGAGTAACCGCAACAGTTGTGGGTTACAAGGGCGAAGTTAAGAAAGAATGGACGATTTTCACAACCCTACCTAAGAGTTAGTTGCCTTGTTCTACTCAATAATAAAAGGTCTAGCATTTGCTAGACCTTTTTAGTTGGTGCTCCTGAGCGGAAGGAGCATACTCGCCCCTTCCTTAAATCGACTAACGCATATCGTTGTTGATTTTCAGTAGATCGTTAAGAATGGCGCTACCATCTGCCGATGATAAAGAACCATCACTTAAGAATTCACTGTATTGGCTAGAGCCGCCTTCAATCACAACTTTTTGACTTGCTGAGCCATCAGATTCAGATATGGTCAGAATCAAGTTATCACCATCTGCTTCAAGACCAATCTCGTTATTTGCAAGCAAACTATCAATCGAGTCTGTGTCGTCAGTATGAAGTAAGTCAGAGATATCAATCTTGTCCTCACCTTTCGTGAAGTCCTTGATTGTATCTATCTCGCCATCACGAATACCTGAGCCGTCATCGATGAACTTGAAGATATCCTCGCCATCATCACCGATTAGAATATCATCACCCGAGCCTCCAATAAGTACGTCATTACCAGACCCACCTCGCACAGCATCGGAGCCCTCTCCGCCATCTAAGATATCATGCCCTGTTCCTCCGAACACTATGTCAGAACCTTCTTCACCAAAGATAACATCATCTCCGGCGCCACCATGACCTATATCCAAACCAGGTTTGCTTTGTATCTCAGCCTTCAATGCCTGATCTTGATCGTTAGCAGTATAGGTAAGGTTATTAAGAGCTGTGTTAGCAAAATCATCTAAGACTGATGCAAACTCATTTTCTGGAATGTCACCATCTTGCTCTTGAACATGGCTTTCGCCCAAGTAAATGGTGTCATCGCCATCACCTAAGAAGACTTTATCGTTACCATTCCCTACATCAATACTAATACCAGTATCTGGATCGTAGTCATACAACCCATTTTGCTCAGGCCTACCGGCGTTGGAATACGCCGCGCTCTGCTGCCAGTTAACGTCGCCATGCCCTGCGCGGTAAGCAACGGAATCAATCATGTCGTCGCCAGCAACAAAATCAAGCTTATCGATAACTTCGACATTAATACTAGCGGTGGTCTCAGCCGTTAAACTGCCGCCAACATCACTATGATCGCCATGTTCATCATCTTTGTTGGTATCACGCTCAGTTGAAGTCGCAATAACAGTAATGGCAAATACCCCAGCATCTTGCGCTTTGACTTGTAGGTTAGACAAATCCCATCCCGTAACGTCTATGCGATTGTCTTTGTTCTCTTGTGTAACAACATAGATATTTGCACTGTCACCTTCACCGTCTTTAAGTACTGAGCCGACGGGAATCCCTGTTAACTCGACTTTCAAACTTTCGGATTGGTCCAAGCTATCTTGAAGTGATGCGTCTATTTCACTGAGCTTAATGAACGAGTCTTCGTACCCCAAGTTATCTACTGCCGTGAACTTGATATTATCCATGATGGCGCCTGTCGAGTCGGCTTCATCGGCTTCAAACAATAAGCGATACTTACCTGACTCCTCGACTGGGAGCGTGATCGATTCACCTTGATACCAACCATGAGTCGTCGGGTCGAAGTCGTAGAGCTCTACTTCACTACCATCACTCGGATTACCCTGATCATCCAACTTAATTAGAGTCACCGACATATCAGACGTATGTGCCTTATTCGTTCTGGCCGCAATATCAAATTCAAAGTTGTAAAAACGTCCGGCAACAAGGTCCATATCGGTGTATAGAATCTTGTCTCCCACCTCGCCTTCAATTTCCATTACTTGGTTTGTTGAATTACCTGGCAGGTATGTACCTTCGGTTCCAACTTCAACATGTTGACCAGGGTTTGAAGTAAACCATTGGCCAACTGTGCCAGCACCCTCTACTTTATTGATCTCAATATCGCTATCCCATGAGCCTGACTTAATGGTGACATCTTCAAAGTCAATCGCCGCTACTTGTGCAAAACCGCCAATGTTTAGTATCGGCTTATCTGCATCGGGATGAACGTCAACGCTTATGCTGCCCGTCTCTACGATATTATTGCTGTCGTCTTTCGCAACAACTGAAATATCAAAGTTAACGTCACTATGCTCCGGAGCTTTGACTTTCACGGAGCTAATGTCGTCAATGCTAACGACGATTGCATCAGCACTATTAACCACGAATGCTTGTCCATCAATTTCGATAGTAGAACCTTGCGGAATACCACTTAACTCTACAGTTGTAACTGAGGTTTCAGCATCATTAATGACAATACCAAGATCAATAAACTTATCTTCAAGGCCTACAACGTTTTGTAGCGAAAGCTCTTCTTCTTGCGTGACTGCAACTGAAACTATCGCCGGTGCAGAAATGTTAATACCATCTGAAACAAGCACTTCAATAACACGCTCTTCTTCGTCAGGGGTATCGCTAGTGTTAATAAAACGAGTCGATTGCAAGAATGATTCAAACTCAGCTGCAGAAACATCTCCCGAAGGATGCGTGATTTGCAGAACGACCTCTCCGTCAATCATCGCTTTATTAACTGTAAACACACTGTTTTCGTCCCAAGTAAGGTCATCACCTTCTTTTGGGTTAGTCAGAGTGATTGTCATTGTTCGAATGGTGTCTTTGTCGTCAAAAACATCAGCATCAATAGTTGCAAGTCGAGCTTCGTCACCTTCTACGTAACTTGAACTGTAACCAACACCACTCTGGGCACCATTTAAGTCAACAAGCGGCGCCTCATTATCTAGGATTGTTGCAATCCCTGACTCAGCTTGTTCTTGGTAAGAGGTTTTTCCAGATAAACTAAATTGCTCTAAGTTGTCAGAATGCTCGTCTTGTATTGTTGCTACTTCAACTGCAAAAGAACCCAAACCCTCTGGCACTGTAACAACAAATTTGCCATCAATGACTTCGACAGTATCAACTTGTTTATCATCGCCACTACCAAATACGACAGTGACACTTGAGATATTAAAGTCTTCACCACCTTTTGCTGAATCGTCATTAAGAGACATTGCCACTGTAGTTTCTGATTCACTTGTATTGGATAGCTCGACGATGAATTGTCCTACGGATCCCTCTTCGACGTCAAAGCTAGAAATACTCTCGACAATTGGACGATCGTCGTTACCAGTTTGAGGACCATCAATATCGGGATCGGTTCCATCATCGACAATGCTCGAGTGAGCAGAATCAAAATTATTCGCTACATAGCCACTTTCATCGGTTACGACTAATGTGAAGTCTTCACTACCTTCAAACACCACGTCATCTTGCGTTGACACTTCAATGAAAATTTCCGATGCGCCTGCTGGTATTTCAACGATAGGTTTACCTGTCATCGAATCAATAGTTACGGGAACTTCAACTCGCAGATCATCACCAGTTGGTTGTGGATCTAGATAATACGCAGTAAACAATTCAGAAAGGGCTTTAAAATCTTCAACTTCTGCTGAGTTTTCAGAACCATCAAGTGCTAGGTTTAGCGAGATATTGATATCCTCACTCGATGGGTTGGTTAGAGCAACTGAAAATACTGCTTTAGAACCTTCAGCAACGTCGCCTAAACTAGTGACACTCAGGTTCAAAGCCTCAGCATTGACAATAGTGCCACTGCTCGATACATCACCGACTTTTATACTGTAGCCTTCATCAAGTTCGTGTACGCCATCAACAACGGTTGGAATCAGCACTGTAAAGTCTTTCACGCCAACTGGAATAATGAGTTCACCTGCATCTTTGTCATACTTAACACCGTTGGTGAACACGACATCAGTAAGATTGACATCATTTTCACTGGCGTCATCACCTAGCTGTCCAAACTCAATATCTAGGCGCGTCTCTTCAAGAGCACCTGAATCTAGGCTGACTTTAAATGCTAATTTGTCACCTTCAACAACTTGGTTCGATAACAAATCAATGCTTTCAACCACCACTTTTACTGGCTCTGGATTTACAATAACGCTCACTGATGCGGTATCAAACCCACCTCTGTCATCCGTTATCTGGTATTGAAAATCGGTCTGTCCGACAAATTCGTCATTTAAATCAAAGTAAACAACCCCATCTTTGATGTAAGCTTCGCCTTGTGACTCGCCATATACATAGGTAATACGGATGCTATCACCATCTAAATCCGAGTCATTGGCAAGGAGTTCTGATACTGGAATTTCAAGCACACCACCCTGGTTGACCGCATATGCCCCTTCACTAGAAGCTTGGAATCCAGTAACAAAGTAATCTGATGAGTCGTTGCCTTTTGCAGGAACATCAACAAAATCAGTTGCTTCAAAGACGATTTTATCAAAAGCAATAGGTTTCCCACCTTTAGTTAGGTCAACCGTGTACTCTCCTTTGTGGTTTCCATCGTTTGCCACAAAGGTATCGCTCGCAACGGCGACACCGTTAAGGTAAGCCACCCACTTACCTTGCTCATGGTTTCCGGCTTGATCACCTTCATCTTTGTATAAATTTGAAACCGTAAAGCTGAACTCAGTCGCTGGTTTATCGAGATCAATTACGAACTGCTCAGACTGACCCGTTTCACGATTAAACTGTAGCTGAGCCTCTTCACCACCATTTTCATGGCCAGCCACACCACGCTTATCTCCGTCCTCAGTAACAAGCCTCGTTTCACCGGCATAATTTGCACTGATAGTTGCACCTTGAGACGTCCATGAGCCTTCGTTGAATGAACCTAGCTTAACCTCAAAGCCTACTGGATCGTTTTGTGCGTCTGGAGCTTGGTTTGTCTCTTCAAACGTAACAGTCGAGACATCACTAAAGTTGCCATCGCTGTCTAGCGCTCGATAATCAAAGCTATCACTCAAGCTCGTTTCAACTGAGCGAAGCTCCCAATTTCCCTTACCTTCTGTAGTCAATTCTATACTGGTGATTTCAACATTTTCAGGAAGGTCAAACCCTTCAGATGGAATCGTTAAAGAATGGAACAGGTCACTATTGCCCGAAGATTCTTTTTGAAATTCAAATGTTTTGCTACCACCTTCGTAGTTCACGGTGATAACGACACTCGACTCATTGGCATTACCTAATTCTTTTTCAAAGTAACCACCCAATCCATCAAGGCCAAGAGTTACGCTGTCTGCAGGTCGGCTATCAAATTCAATAATGAGCTTTTCGCCTTCGTTGACACCCTGCTTGCCACCCACACCAAGACCATAACCGACATGATTTGCGCTTTCATCACCACTATATTGAGTAAGTTTTCCGCCTTCACTGCGAATAGTGACAATGTCACTACCATCCAACCTAAGCTCGCGCGTATTCGCGTTTACCTTTTCTCCCCAGTTATAAAAATCAGATGTACTCGAGCCGCTATCCGGTTGACCTAAAGGTTGAGTATCGGCATCACTATTAATGCCAAGTGAGAAGCCTTCTGAATAACTATTTGGCTGATATTCAATGAGATCGGGGTCAAACTTGGTGTATGTCGTATCGCCTTCACCTTGATAAAGATCGGCTTCTTTAATCTCTACACCATTGTGGAAAAGCGTCCCATGCTCAGGTAGTTCAGTGATCACAACGTGGAGCTGCTCATTTTCTGCATCATCTTCTTCGTCAGAGATATGGTCTTTCTCTTCACTTTCGTGATCAAAGATAACCTGAGTGCGATTTCCACTAGACACTTCGACAGTGAAATCCTCAGATTTAGGAGGGTTGTCTTCATCATGAATATGAGCCGTCGCACTATCAGTACGATCACCAGTAATCAATGCCGAAGCTGTTTCGACATTAAGTGTAACGGACTCCTTGTCTTCGATAAGGCTATCGTCTTTCACTTGAAGGTAGACTTTGAGCTCAGTTTCCCCTGCCGCGATCTTCAATTCATCGGCCGTAATTTCACGGTAGCCACCATTGCCATTAGCAACAAGGTACGTGGCATCGTAGTCGACATCAGAAGTCGCTGTACCACCGGTCGATAGGTTAAGTACGACATCTTCACTGACTGGTTCACTGAGGCTGATCGTGTACTCAAGGTAACTGTCATCACCTTCTATGACATCGCTGCCCGCACTCACCGTCAGCTCTGCGGTTGCATCTTCGTCAACACCGTTTGCTTGGTCATCAAGGATGTTCGCAGTCGCGCTGTCAGACTTGGTGCCAGTGACTTTACCGCTGGTCGTCGATGCGGTCAGCTCAACGCTTTCAGAGTTCTCCGTCACCGCATCGTCTTTTACTTGAAGGTAAACTTTAAGCTCCGTTTCCCCTGCAGCGATCATCAATTCATCGGCCGTGATTTCACGGTAGCCACCATTACCGTCAGCAACAAGGTATGTGGCGTCGTAGTCAACATCAGAAGTCGCAGTACCATCGGTCGATAGGTTCAGTACGACATCTTCACTGACTGGTTCACTGAGGCTGATAGTGTACTCAAGGTAACTGTCATCACCTTCTATGACATCGCCGCCCGCACTCACAGTCAGCTCTGCGGTTGCATCTTCGTCAACACTATTCGCTTGGTCATCAAGGATGTTCGCTGTCGCACTGTCGGACTTAGTGCCGGTGACTTTACCGCTGGTCGTTGATGCAGTCAGTTCAACACTTTCAGTACTCTCAGTCACCGCATCGTCTTTTACTTGAAGGTAGACTTTGAGCTCAGTTTCCCCTGCCGCGATCTTCAATTCATCAGCCGTGATTTCACGATAACCACCATTGCCGTCAGCAACAAGGTATGTGGCGTCGTAGTCAACATCAGAAGTCGCAGTACCATCGGTCGATAGGTTGAGTACGACATCTTCACTGACTGGCTCGCTGAGGCTGATCGTGTACTCAAGGTAACTGTCATCACCTTCTATGACATCGCCTGCAGCACTGACGGCCAGTGCTGCAGTTGCGTCTTCGTCAACACTATTCGCTTGGTCATCAAGGATGTTCGCTGTCGCGCTGTCGGCCTTAGTGCCAGTGACTTTACCGCTGGTCGTCGATGCCGTCAGTTCAACGCTTTCAGAGTTCTCCGTCACCGCATCGTCTTTTACTTGAAGATAAACTTTGAGCTCCGTTTCCCCTGCTGTGATCTTCAATTCATCGGCCGTGATTTCACGGTATCCACCATTACCGTCAGCAACAAGATACGTGGCGCCATAGTCAACATCAGAGGTCGCTGTACCACCGGTCGATAGGTTCAGTACGACATCTTCACTCACTGACTCGCTGAGGCTGATCGTGTACTCAAGGTAACTGTTATCACCTTCGGTGACATCGGCTCCCGCACTCACCGTCAACTCTGCGGTTGCGTCTTCGTCGACGCCATTTGCTTGGTCATCAAGTATGTTCGCTGTCGCGCTGTCAGTCTGAGTACCAGTGACTTTACCGCTGGTCGTCGATGCGGTCAGTTGAACACTTTCAGCGCTCTCAGTCACCGCATCGTCTTTTACTTGAAGGTAGACTTTGAGCTCAGTTTCCCCTGCCGCGATCTTCAATTCATCAGCCGTGATTTCGCGGTAACCACCATTGCCGTCAGCAACAAGGTACGTAGCGTCGTAGTCAACATCAGAAGTCGCTGTGCCACCCGTTGATAGGTTAAGTACGACATCTTCACTCACAGGCTCACTGAGGCTGATCGTGTACTCAAGGTAACTGTCATCACCTTCGGTGACATCGCCTGAAGCACTGACTGTCAGTGCTGCAGTTGCGTCTTTGTCGACACCATTTGCTTGGTCATCAAGGATATTTGCTGTCGCGCTGTCGGCCTTGGTGCCAGTGACTTTACCGCTGGTCGTCGATGCAATCAGCTCAACGCTTTCAGAGTTCTCCGTCACCGCATCGTCTTTTACTTGAAGGTAAACTTTGAGCTCAGTTTCCCCTGCTGTGATCTTCAATTCATCAGCCGTGATTTCACGGTAGCCACCATTGCCATCAGCAACAAGGTACGTCGCGTCGTAGTCAACATCAGAGGTCGCTGTACCACCCGTTGATAGGTTGAGTAC